>JAGATW010000126.1 GCA_017621085.1 Clostridia bacterium
CTTGTCGATAACTGCCTGCAATGCACGAGCAAAGCCGGAGATAGGACCTTGGATAGAGCCCAAGAATCTTGCAAGAAGAACTTCCTTAGAAGGAATATCAGCAAGAGCCTTAACTGTATTTGCGTCAACAACTGCGTTTTCAAGGAAACCGCCCTTGATTTCAAAGCTTTCAACCTTGTCAGCATATTCCTTAGCTATTTTAGCAGGAGCAACCGGATCATCATAACCGATAGCAATAGCGGTCATACCGTTAAGCTCGCTCTTCATAGCTCCGTAGCCTACCTCATCACAAGCACGACCGATAAGAGTATTCTTAATTACCATATAGTCGATACCTGCTTTTCTGAAAGCAGCACGCATCTTTGTATCATTTTCAACTGTGATACCTTGATATTGAACAAGAACACCACTCTGAGCCTTTTTGATTTTTTCAACAAGGTCAGCAACAATGGCTTTCTTTTGTTCGAGAACTGAATTACTTGGCATAAAACAACCTCCTTGAGATATTTCCGTAAAACAAAAAGTCTTTTTTCGTAAACTGCAGAAATGCACGCCGAAAAAAGACTTAATTATCATTAAATAATATTAATTCTTCCTCGGCAGGGAGCATAAAAGCAATTACTGTGACCTGCTGTCTTTGGATTTGCCTTGACATTATAGCACACTAAATATGCCTTGTCAAGAGTTTTTTTGAAATTATTTTAATTTTCTTATATCAGTGCCCTTGAATAGCTTAATTTCAAAGTCACCGAACAATCTGCTTGTTATTCTGTCATTATATAGCTTGCGTATTTCCTTAGAATATAAGTTTGTACTTAATATAATAGGAAGCTTTTTGTTAAGACGAGTGTTAATAAGGTTGTAAAGACACGAAACCGTAAAGTTAGTTATAACCTCAGTGCCAAGGTCGTCAAGAATTAAAAGGTCGCACTCCATATACTTACTTGAAATAGGCTCTTCACCGTTATATCTGTCACGGAAGCGGTCATTTTCAAAATCAGCAAAAACATTTGTTGCTGTTTCATAAATAACGCTTTGTCCCTTTTCAATAAGAGATTTTGCAATAGCAGTTGACAAATGAGTTTTGCCAAGACCCGTGCCGCCTACAAAAAGCAGGTTAGCTTTCTTTTCGGGAAATTCACTTGCGTAAGTCCTTAAGTCCTCAACCAAGTCACTCATAATCTTTTTGTCCTCACCCTGATAAAAATCAAGAGAGAAGTTATCAAAGCTCTGAGTTAAAATAAGCTCACCAACCCCTGAGGACTCAAGCTGCTTAGTAATTAAAGCACGCTTTAAGCATTGACACATAATACCGTTTATGTAGCCTTGGTCCTTGCATTCATCACACTCGAATTTCATATCGGTATAGTCAGTGCTAAAGCCGTTTTCCAAAAGCAGTGCATTTCTTTTTTCGTTTAATGCTTTGTTTTCTTCCTTTATTTTATTAATTCTTTCCTCAAGCCCATCCTTACCCTCTAAGCTTGCCCCCAAAATTTGAAGACCTGTTAACGACAAAGCACGGTCAATGCTTTTTAATTCCGGAATTTTTGCATATACGTTAACAAGACGCTCGTCGCGTTCTTCCTCGTTACGCTTACGCTTGCTATTAAATTCATTTAAAACCTGTGAAACAGTATCCTTTGAATAGCTCATTTTTTCTTCCTTTCCAGCATTTTTTCATTTGAACGCTTAAGAGCAGCCTCAAAAAAATCATCCGTGTCAAAGGACGACATTTGAAGCCTTTGCTTTCCCTTGTATTCCTCAAGAGATTTTTCCGCATCCTCTAAGGTCTTAATTCCGCTTATGTGCCAGTTTTCGAGAATTTTCGCCATATAAGCATAGGAAAGCTTACCCTGACACTTTTCAATAGTAATATCATAAGCCTTGCTGATTAAATCAAAATCGGTTTTTAAGCCAATCCATTTTTCAATAACGTTTTTTTCGCTTTTGGTAAATTCTCGCTCTCCAATACCCAAAAGCCTTCTTATTTTATATTCCAAGCTGCGCTTGTTACGTCTTGCAGCAAAATGCTCCTCTAATTTTGAGTAGGAATTAATTCCCTCGTCATAAAGGTTAGAGGCGGTTTTTCTTATGTAAGCCCAGCTTGCTTTGTCAATTTCAACACAATGGGCAATAAGCAAAAGCACAAATTCATCACTAAACTTGTAATATGACTTTAACTGCATCATATTATTGTAGTCGTGGGCAGTAAAGCTCTTACCCATAATAGCACTACACTCATTACAAAGAGAGCTGAAGGCCTTGTTGCTTTCCACATAAGCAAGTGCCTGCTTGCCTGTATATGTAGGAGCTCTGTTATTCATAACATTATCGTTTTGAATAGCCTCACTCTCACTTACATCCAAGCCCTCAACATAAATAACGCCCTTGCCCATCCAAAAGGCTAAGACATCCTTTATTTCATTTACACTAAGGCTAAGCCTTTGGGTAAGAGTAGTCAAATAAGGCTCAAAATCCCCCAAATGCTGTGGAGCACAGGCTAAGGAAAGAAGCACCTTTAATTGCTCCTCGGTGGCATAAGGAATATGCTCAGCCAAGCCTAATGGCAAATTAAGAATGCCACCCGTATATTTTAGTTCAATTTTCATTGTTTTCTCCAAATTAGGACGGATAAGCATTTAAGCTTTCGTCAGCTCTTACTCCGTCAAGATATTCATAATATCCCTGTGCGCCAATCATTGCCGCATTATCTCCGCAAAGGAATAGGTCGGGAGCATAAAATTCAGCCCCGCATTTTTTGCATACCTTATCAATTCCTGCGCGTATATGGGAGTTTGCACTAACTCCACCGGCAAGAACTATTTTTTTGTAGCCTGTTTTCTTAAGTGCCATTTGCACCTTTGATGAAACAGCCTCAACAATTGAGCGTGTACAGCTTGCAGCAACGTTGGCGCGTGGAATTTCCTCACCCTTTTGATTTTTGGTGTTAAGGTAATTTACAACAGCGGTCTTAAGCCCGCTAAAGGAAAAGTCAAGTGTGTCCTTGGAAATTGCAGGGGAAGGGAATGAAATTGCATTTCTATCTCCCTCCTTGGCAAGCCTGTCCATAGCAGCGCCACCGGGATATGGAAGACCCATAACCCTGCCTATTTTATCAAAGCATTCACCAACTGCATCATCACGAGTAGAGGCAATTTCCTCGTACTCTGTGTATGATTTCACATCAAAAAACGATGTATGACCACCGGACACCACAAGTGCCAAAAACGGTGGCTCAAGCTCTGTATGTGTCAAGTAATTTGAGGCAACGTGACCCTTAATGTGGTCAACGGGGACTAAGGGAATATTGTTTGCAAAGGCAAGTGATTTTGCAAAGTTAACGCAAACGAGCAAAGCTCCTATCAATCCGGGGCCATTTGTAACGCAAATAGCATCTACCTCATCAAGGGTAATGCCTGCTGCCTCAAGCGCCTCATAGGTAATTTTAGAAACAGCCTCAATGTGAGCCCTTGATGCAATTTCAGGCACAACGCCGCCGTAAAGTGCGTGAATATCCACCTGTGAAGCAATAATATTAGATTTTAAAATTCGTTTGTTTTCGTCCATTTCCAGAACTGCACAAGCAGTTTCATCGCAGGAGGACTCAAAGGCTAAAATATACATTCTATAACTCCAAATTCATAAGCAGCGCATCCTCTAAGGGGGCTCTAAAGTGACCCTTAGATACTCCCACCTCATAAAAGCCAAAGCTCTTGTATAAGGCTATTGCGGGAGCATTAGATACACGAACCTCTAAAAAGTATTTTGTAACTCCCTTTTCCTTACAATGTGAAAAAAGAGCATTCATTATTTCTTTTCCAATCCCTTGTCGTCTGTATAAGGATTGGGTTGCAAAATTAATAATTTGGCACTCGTCCAAAATAACGGTAAAGCTAACATATCCAACCACGTCCTCGCCCTTTTTTGCAATAAGCACGTTTGAAATGTCGCTTTCGTAAAGTCCCTCAAAGTCCTTTGCCTTGAAGGGATATGAAAAGCATTCCTCTTCAATTTTTACAAGGCTGTCAATGTCCCCTTTTTCAAATAGGGAAATTTTTAATTCTTCCATAAATTAATAGCCGAATTTTCCCGACAAGCTATCATCGTTTTCAATCCAGTCATTAACATTAACAATGGTGTATTCAAGCTTGTTGTTTCTTATAATAACCGTTTCAATGCCTGCATTTATAATTTGGCGCTTGCACATCATACAGCTATTCATTCCACCGATAATTTCCCCTGTTTTTGGGTCTGTACAGCACATATAAAGGGTTGAGCCTAACATTTGCTCTCTTGATGCGGAAATGATTGCATTTGCTTCAGCATGTACGCTTCTGCAAAGCTCATATCTTTCGCCCTTAGGAATACCTAAGCTGTCACGATAGCAGCTACCCATTTCACAGCAGTTTTTTCTGCCGCGAGGAGCTCCGTTATAGCCTGTTGAAACAATAACATCATTTTTTACAATAATAGCGCCAAAGCGACGTCTTAAGCATGTGCTTCTTTCTGATACTGTCTGTGCTATGTCAAGGTAATAGTTGTTTTTTGAAACTCTTTCCATGTTTACACTCCTTAATTAAAATCAAATACAACAACACCGTTTTCGTCAAGCCTTAGGCAAGCGTCAAAGGGCTTGTCATTTTTAGAAATAAAGCCACTGATTTTTCCCGTTTTTCCCGAAGCTAAAAGAGCCTTTGCGTGATAAACGGAAATGCTTTTTTTACAAATTCGCTTCCATATAACAAACTTGCATCCGTTTTTGTAATTTGAGCATCCGTAGCCCTTGCGTCCGTTTATAATTTCACTGCCGCAAAGCGGGCAAGTGCCAATATGCTCTCCTACTACTCCTATGTTAGTTTCCACATCCTTGCCAACGTCAAAAACCTCTTGAATTTCCCCCTCTGCCAAGTGTACACTATCAAAAATCGTACACTCCCCACGGTAAACTCGCTTTAATGACTGACCAAGCTGTGAGGTTTTATACTTGTCCATAGTAATGCCAAGCTGAGAGAGTGACTCAATTAAATACTCTCCGTCAGGCTGAATATGGTAAACATCCTTTTTAAGTGCAATGTAAGCGCTTTTACAAGCATTATCTATTATTCCTGTTCTTGTAGCCTCAGTGCCAAGCTCCAAGCCCTCAAAAATTGCCTTATAGTCCTCATCATCGGTTTCATCAGCATTTTGCTTGTCCTCTTTAAAAGGATTTTTAAGGTAATTGTTTAGGGTTTCAATCGTGTAATGCTTAGGTGGAGTAGTTTCCTTTTCCACAGGCTTAAACAAGGTATTTACCTTGTCCCCCTTAGAAAGCTTTGGTAAAATCTTGTCCTTAGGGGTATAGTCATCAAACTTAGTCCAGCCCTTTTGGGTAATAACCGTTCCCTTTAGAATAAAGGTTTCGTATTCTCCTACGCTAATCTTAATTTCACTCTTTTCGCAAAGACAATCCTCATCACAAAAAACAGCAACAAATCGTCTTAAAATAGTAGAGTAAACCTGCTTTTCCTTATCGGTTAAGGCAGTTGGCGACGGGATTTTATAGGTTGGGGTAAGAGCAGAGTGGCTCTCAATCTTGGAATCGTCAAAAATGCTCTTGCCAAACTTAAATTTTATAGGGTAACCAAGCTTTTGTATGCTTGAAATAATTGTCTTGATTTTTCCCTGCTCAGCAGTTGCTAAGTACTCTGAGTTAGTACGGGGATATGTAACATAGCCATCCTCATAAAGCTTTTGAACAATAGTCAAGGAGTCATCCATTGACATCTTATACTTTTTACCAAGATAGCTTTGCAATTTTGAAAGAGAAAACAATTTTGGTGGGGGGAGTGTGCTTTTTTTAGTAGTTACAGAGGTTACAATGGCATCAACTCCATTGTACTTCAGGCACATTTCCTCAGCATCCTTTAATTGCTCCTTGGTGAATTTGTTTTTAGAGGTAAGCTCTACAAATTCATCATTTGTTTTCTCGTTTGAGGAAATAACATAATACTTTTGAGGAACAAAATTTCTTATTTCCATATCTCTATCGTAAATAGCCTTTACAATAGGAACAATTACACGTCCGACACGAAGCAGCTTTCCTGTTTTAAGGGTAGCGAAGCGAGTTAAATTTACGCCATAAAGCCAGTCAATATATGTTCTTGCAAAGCCCTCGTTTGCAAGATTTTCATATTCGCTCTCGTCCTTCATATCAAGTAGCCCTGCAGAAATAGTTTCAGGTGTTTGGTCAGGCAACCAAAGTCTTACAAAATTTTTAGCGCCGCTTAATGCGTGTGACACACAAAGACGAACAATAATTTCACCCTCACGGTCAGAGTCACCTGCGTTAACTATTGTGTCAACATCTTGCCTGTTGCATAGCCTTTTAATGATGTTAAATTGCTTTTCAACACCACTATCTACCTGCTTTTTGTCGTTTTTTCTTAAATTAAACTTAAACTCCTTAGGAAAGCAGGGAAGATTGTCCATCGTCCATTTTCCTGTATCAGATGGAGTGTAGTCCTCAATATCAGCTAAGGAGAATAAATGACCGAATACCCAGGTAACGATATAAGCGCCACCCTCATAGTATCCGTTATACTTTTTCATTTCGTCCTTTTGTAGCTTGGCAATACCGGCTAAAATGTTTCTTGCAAGGGACGGCTTTTCAGCAATGATAAGCTGCATATACTCTCCTTTCTTGAAATTCAAATTAGTGTATTAGAAATATTGTACCATAAAATTAGGCACAATTCAAGTATTATAAAATAACTATTTATCAGTCCCTTGATTAAGAGCCCTTTTTGTCCATTCTGCATACCTGACAGATCATTCCGCCGCCAAATTTATCAACAAAGGTATGCTCCGTTTTGTTAGTTGTTACTTGGCAATCATCAAAATCGCATTTAAACCAGTGGTATGTTTCGTCCCCACCCCAAATTTGCTTTGTGTAGGTATGCTCTACGTGAGTAAGCATAGGAATTTCCTCGCTTTTCATTTCCCCACAATCGGTGCAGGTATAAATGGTATAGCCCTTTTGTGTAGTTGTGGGAGCCTTTGCAACAAAGCCCTTGTCCCAGCTATGCTCACACTCGCCACAGGCACAAAATACAAGGGGGAGTGTTGATAAAATGCAAATTAAAGCTAAAAATAATTTACTTCTTTTCACCCTTATTTTCCACCTTTTTCTTAGTTCCGTCAGGGTATTGAATATATGTGTTATCAAGAATGCCACGCATTGAAGCGCGAAAAGCCTTAATATAAGCCTCACGTAGCTTCTTTTGCTCAGCTACCTCTTCCTCTGTTAGCCCTTGCTCCCTTTGCTTTTTTGCAAGAGCATTAATCCTATCTATGCTTGCCTTATCCATTATAAACGCTCCTTTAATTTTTCAGCAGATAATTCCACCGCCAATTACAATATCACCGTCATAAAGCACAACGCTTTGTCCCTTGCATATCGCCCTTTGCGGCTCATCAAAAATCACGTGTAAAAGACCGTTTTCCATAATGGCCAAGGCATCCTTTTCCTCTTGCTTATAACGGATTTTTGCCCTTACACGCATAGGGGAGTCAAGGCTGTCAATGGCTAAAAGATTAACATCCCTTGCATAAAGCTCCCTTTTCATTAGGTGAATAGTGTCCCCAATTATAACCTGATTTTTTTCTAAGTCCTTATCTACTACATACATTGAGTGGTCAAGGGCAAGACCAAGACCCTTTCTTTGACCGATTGTGTATCTTATAATTCCCTTGTGCCTGCCGAGTATTTTGCCATCATATCTTACAAAATCACCCTCGGGGTATTTTTTGCCTGTATAATCTTCAATAAACTTAGCATAGTCCCCGTCCGGCACAAAGCAAATATCCTGACTATCCTTTTTTGAGGACACGTCCAAGCCTATTTTTGATGCAAGCTCTCTTGTTTGCATTTTTCCCTCCATATTGCCAAGAGGGAAAATAACTCTTTCTAACCTGTCCCTTGACAGCCTGTAAAGCACATAGCTTTGGTCCTTACTTAAATCCCTTGATTTTTTTAGAACAACACGACCGTATTTTTCACTGTATTCGGTTATGGCATAATGTCCCGTTGCAATATAGTCATAGCCATTATTTTCGCCATATTCAAACAGCTTGTCAAATTTCAGATGAAAATTACATTCAATGCAAGGGTTAGGTGTTGAGCCGTTTTCATATGACTCAATAAAGTTATTTATTACATACCTATCAAAGTCAGAGGAAAAATCAAGGACCTTATGCTCAATGCCTAAGCGAGTGGCAACCTCTTTTGCATCCTCTATGTCCTTACTGCTAACACAGCCATCTGTACTGCTTGAGTGTAGCAGCATAGTAGCGCCCAAGGCATCATAGCCCTCATTTTTAATTAAGTATGCAACGGCGGAGCTATCAACTCCACCGCTCATAGCTATTAAAACCTTTTTCAATTAAAAAACGTAGCTTCCTTTCGTAACGTTATATGTTTTTCCGTCAATTATAATTGTAGCATTAACAGGAGTTGTAATTTCGTATCTAAAGCTCTCTCCCTCTTTATACCAAGCACTTGAAACCAAGCCCTGTCTTGTTTCAATCTTAGCGCTTAGATGGTCAAGCTTTTTAGTTGGAACAGGGGCAATTACAATTTCCTCAAAGCCCGGCTTGTCTTCAACAGTCTGAATACCGCAGCCAACGCCATAAACCCAGTCAGCAACACTACCGTATGCGTAGTGATTAAAGGAGTTCATATCCTTAGACCAAAATTCGCCCTTGTCATTAACTCCGTCCCAATGCTCCCAAATAGTAGTAGCACCCTGCTTAACGGAATATAGCCAGGATGGGAATGCTTCCTGTAAAAGTAAATCATACGCTAATTCCGAGTAGCCGTTTTGACTAAGCGCGTGTAAAAGATAAGGAGTACCAACAAAGCCTGTTTGCAGTCTTGTGCCATTGTCCTTAATCATTTTAGCAAGCTTGTCGGCAGTTGCTTTTTTGTCCTCGGCAATACCAAAGTACAAAGCCAAAACGCACTCTGTTTGAGTTGTGTATTCGGTAAAGGTCTTTCTTATAGCCTTTAAAATGTTAGCGGCAAGCTTTTCGTATTTTGCTACATTCTTACCTAAAATTTTACCTACCTTTACAGTTAAAACAGTAGAGTAGTAGTAGAATACAGAGGCTATATAATCCATTCTTGATGAGCCCTTATAGCTGCCGGCAGGTGCGTCCATACCAAGCCAGTCGCCAAAGTGATGAACTCCGCCTGTCCATAAATATTTCCTGTCGGAGTCCCTACCCATAAATGCAACATACTTGCACATACCGGGGTACATTTCCTTAAGAATTTTCTTGTTACCGTAGGTTAGATAAATTTGATATGGGCAAATGGTTATAGCATCGCCCCAAGCAGCGCTCGGCTTTTCGTCACTCCAGTATTGCGGAACAACGTGAGGAAGAGAGCCGTCCTTAAATTGGTCAAGCCTCATATCTCTTAACCATTTTTCAAAAAATCTTTCAACGTCGTAGTTATATGTAGCAGTTCTTATAAACACCTGCGCATCTCCCGTCCAGCCCATTCTTTCATCTCTTTGCGGGCAGTCGGTTGGTATATCTAAAAAGTTACCCTTTTGACCCCAAATAATATTTGAAAACAGCTTGTTAAGAAGTGGACTTGAGGAATTAAGATAGCCTGTACGCTTAATGTCTGAATGGAGAACAATAGCATTAATGCTCTTTTCTGTTATCTCACAAGGAAAGGCGTTTACGCGAATGTATCTAAAGCCATAAAAGGTTAGTCTTGGCTTATATACGTTTTCCCCATCCTTACAAATGTACTCAAACTCACTCTTTGCAGTACGGTAGTTCTCGGTATAGAAGTTACCATCGCTATCAAGCACCTCAGCAAAGGAGAAGGACACCTTGTCCCCTGCTTTTGCATTAACCTTAAATTCAAAATAGCCTGTTAGGTTTTGGTTAAAGTCAAGAACAGTTTCGCCCTTAGGAGTTTTAAAAATCTTGTGTGGAGCAATAACCTCATGCTCAACGATTTTTTCGCCCTGTTGATTAACTATCATTTCACGTGGATAATCAAACTCGGCACAAGGCACATATTCCTCATTAAACAAAGCGTCGTAATGCTCACCGTCGTAAATGTCGGCAAATCTTACCTTGCTCATTGAGGCAAGCCAGCTCTTATCTGAATAAATAAATTCCTTTTCTCCGTTTTTGTGTGTTATTTCAAGCTCACAAATAAGAGCCTGATACCAGTCTGGCTTTTCAAGAGTATTCTTTGAGTTAATTCTACCCTTAAACCAGTCAAGGGCTAAGGTAACTATAATTGTATTATTTGTGTCTAAAAGCTTTGTTACATCATAGGTCTGCATTTGCACACGCT
This sequence comes from Clostridia bacterium, assembly GCA_017621085.1. Taxonomy (GTDB): domain Bacteria; phylum Bacillota; class Clostridia; order Oscillospirales; family CAG-272; genus RGIG2000. The sequence continues at coordinate 10,361 of JAGATW010000126.1, forward strand.
TTACAGAGGTACAGCCCGGCGCTAAAATAAAGTCGCCAACTCTTTTATCATTAATAGTAGCGTAGTAGCAGCCAAGGGAAGTGATTTTAAGGGTTGCCTTCTTTACATCGTTTGTGCAAAAATCCTTTTTTAAATTAATCGCCTCATATCCTGATGGCATTGTGGGATAGGATATCCATTTTGCATTGTTAAGCATGAGTAACTTGCCTTTCTTATATATAATATTGTGTTAATAACATTTTACCACATTTATAAAAAAAATCAATAAGTTTATATAAAACTGTTGACAAAAGAATTTCTTCGTGCTACAATGAACATATGAACAATTGCTCATATCTTGAGCAAAAACAAAAAGGAGATATTTATGGACAACTCACTCGCACTTTCAAGAATTAAGGAAACTATTACAAGAAACGGAGAACTGTTTGACAGTCTTGCTCAGCTTTACAAAATTTTTGCAGACAGCAGCCGTGTTAAAATTCTCGTAGCACTTACACAAAGCGAAATGTGTGTAAGCGAAATTTCTGAATTTTTATCAATTACACAGTCGGCTGTTTCACATCAGCTGAGAATTTTAAAGTCAAGCAATCTTGTTAAAACAAGACGTGACGGTAAAAATATCGTTTATTCATTAACAGACAATCACGTAAGAACAATTATTGACTGTGGTATGGAGCACGTAACTGAATAATAATGAAGGAATTTTTCAAGGAAAATAAGCTAACGCTTGCAAGGCTTTTGTTAGCCATTGCAATTCTTGTAGCTGCTGCCTTGTTAAGTGGCTATAATGAAATTGCCTCGGTAGTGCTTTATCTAATATCATATGTGCTTGGTGCTTGCTTGATTGTAGTTAAGGGCGTAGTTGATATTTTTAAGGACAAAAGAATTGGTGAAAAGATGCTAATGACAGTTGCATCCATTGGAGCAATTGTTATTCATGAGTATTTTGAGGCTGCCTTAATAGCTATTCTTTTTGAAATAGGAGAGCTAATTGAGGATATGGCAGTAACCTCCTCTCGTAATTCCTTAGAAACACTCTCAGCCATTCGACCCGATAGAGCAAGGCTAAAGGAAAACAAAGAGATGGTAATTAGTGAGTTTGTTGAGCCGGGTACTGTTTTAGAGGTTTTAGCAGGAGAGAGAATTCCACTTGACGGAGTAGTGCTTGACAGCATAGGCACGATTGATACTTCTGTAATTACAGGTGAGAGTACACCAAGGTCGGTAAGAAACGGTGATGAGGTGTTTTCGGGCTGTCTTAACCTAAATAGCGTTTTGTATGTTAAGGTTACAAGAGGCTACAAGCAAAGCGCAGCACAGAGAATTATAGATTTAAGCGAAAACGCACTTGACAAGAAAACAAGAAATGAAAGGTTTATAAGAAAATTTGCAAACATCTATACACCGATAGTAATTTTGTTAGCTCTTCTAACTGCCATAGTTCCACCGCTTATTGATGAAATGAATTTTTCATTGTGGATATACAGAGCCTGCTCACTTCTTGCAATTTCTTGTCCTTGCGCATTAGTAATTTCAGTGCCTCTTGCGTATTTTTGTGCAATTGGCTACGCCTCTAAAAAGGGAATACTTATAAAAAGCTCTTCAATCTTAGAATCACTTCAAGGAATAAATACAATAGCATTTGACAAAACAGGCACACTTACAAAATCAGACCTTCACGTAACAAAGGTTGAGGCTGTTGGAAGCGAGTCAAAAATTGATATTTTAAAGTACGTTTGCACAGCAGAATTAAAATCCAATCACCCAATTGCATTAGCGGTTGCGTATGAAGCGAAAAAGCTAAAGCTTGAAATTGTAGAGGGTACAAATTATATGGAATACGCAGGCAAGGGTGTTGAGTGTGACTCCCCACACGGACATATTAAGGCAGGCACACGCACCTTTGTTGATGCGACAACAGGAATTAGCTCAGGCACAGTATTTATATCGGTTAACGGAAAATATGTTGGCTACATAGGAATAGGCGATGAGCTTAAGGAAAACAGTAAAATCGCCTTTGATAGACTGCGTAAGCTTAAGATAAACAAAAAAATCATCTTAAGCGGTGATAAAAAGTCTAAGGTTGACATAGTTGCAAAAACCCTCTCAGCAGACGGAGCATATTCAAATCTATTGCCTGAAAACAAGCTTGAAGCAATAGAGGACATTATAAAAACCGTTCCCGACTGTAAAATTGCATATTGTGGCGATGGTATAAATGACTTGCCATCCCTTGCAAGAGCAGATGTGGGAATTGCAATGGGAGCTATCGGCTCTGATGCTGCGATTGAAAAGAGTGATGTTGTTATAATGGACGACGACGTTATTAAAATACCACTTGCAATCAAAATAGCAAGACGCACAAGACGAGTTGTTCTTGAAAATATTATATTTGCCATTGGCGCAAAGGTAGCGCTTCTTGTCTTAAGCATAATCGGTATTCTTCCTCTATTTATAGCGGTAATAGGCGACGTTGGCTTATTACTCTTAACAGTTCTTAATTCATTAAGAGCAGGCAGATAAAACAAAAAACACTTATGAAATGCTTTTTGCAAATCATAAGTGTTTTTATTTTAGTCTTTTTGGGTTGTTGGTTTGAGAAAGCAAATAATCAATGCTGACATCATAAAAATCAGCAAGCTTAATTATCATATCAAGTGGAATTTCACGATGTCGATTTTCATATTGAGAATAAGTGTTTTGCTTGACATGTAAAAAATCAGCTATTTCCTTTTGCGTATAATCTCTATCTTCACGTAATTCCTTTAATCTCATTATGTTAATTTTGGACTCCCAAGATAATCATTAAACAAATTATATCAAATTTTGATTTCTGTATTGACAAATATCTCATTTTGTGATATTATGAGGCTGTAAAAATTAAAAGGAGAAACAGACGTATGGAAAGCAATTTAATAAATGAATCAACAGAAGTAAATGTGTATGCCTTAAAGCCATTACCCGTTGACGTTGAGTGGTTTGAAAGAGAAGGACTTAAAAAGCTTTTTTTGGATAAGGGCTCAGCGTTAGATTTGAACTTAGCAACCTTTTCAAAGCCGATGGCAAAGATAAAATGGTATATAGCCGCTTCGATGAACCATAATGTTGATTGCGTCGCCAGTGTTGGCTATGGCAAGTCCGACACGGCATTTTGGCAACCATATAAAGGTCCAGCCAGCGCAAAAAATGTATTTGATGTAACATTAACCGACAATAGTGTTGGCGGAGTAGCGGTTGAACGTAAGTACTTTATTAAAAATTATTTGATAGGATTATCACAAAAATCGGACGAATCCTTAATTTGTGATGTAAGCGAGCTTGGGATAGAGCCGTTGAAGCTTAGCGACGAACTATTATCAAGGGTTTATGAAACCAGTATAGAAAAATTTGAATTTGATTATGATTCACCTCTTAAAAGTAGCATCCCAGGAGACGTTAAAAAAGATATTAGAGTGATAAAAATAAATGAATCATCGGTTAACTTCATTGATGTAGTAGCCTCCTTGGAATATATAATAGAGGGAGAATATAGAGGAGAAAAATTTGAAATAGTCTTGATGGCAAATGATGAGCACAGGGGAATAGAAATTATGTATCCGCCCACATCTTTTATTCGCGAAGGTAAAGGTGAATATAAATTAAAAAAATTGGAGGGCTTTAGAGATGAATGGTGGAAATAAAGGCATAGCTGAAAAAAAGGAAGAGCTGGAAAAATACATAGAGGAAAAAGAGAGCTATTGCCAAGCCTGTCTAACAGGTGATATGCAGAAGCAAAGAAGATATCTTATTGGATTAATTATAACTGCTGTTGTTTGTACGGCTATAGCATTCGGCTCAATCGTTATTGCAGTACCGATTGCATTTATATTTGGCGCAATATTTCTATGCGGCTACCTCAATGAAAGGAGTGAGCGCCAAAAAAAGGTAAATGATGCACGTAAGAAAATTGAAGAAGCAAGAGCTGAGTTAAGAGAAATAGAAGAAAAGATAGATAAAATAGAGGAGAAATATCAAGCACTGTTAGCTGGAGAGCACACACCATTAGTAAGAGAATTAGAAAAAGAAGAAGGTTACAAATTCTCAATACAATATCTTTACAAGCTTAAGATTCTTTCTATTTTCCTCAAGGAAAGAGGTATGTCACCACTTACAAAGGAAGAAATACGCCTTGGCAAGGAAAAAATATACGATGAATATTATGGCTGTGGCGCAGATGACGAAGACTACATATGATGTATTTTGAAATTTTCATATGCGCATTTTAAACAAAAAACACTTATGAAATGCTTTTGCAAATCATAAGTGTTTTCTTTTTGGTGCCTTTTAGGCGTGGAAATAAACCCCTAGTTCTACTAGGGGAAAAAGACGAGAGGAACTGCAAAAAATTCGGGCGAGCTTAACGCAAGCCCATAAAAAAGAAAGCCTCCCCTGTGTAAGGGGAGGTGGATTGC
>JAGATW010000127.1 GCA_017621085.1 Clostridia bacterium
AAAGGCTACGATTTTCATTCCTTGGATGATGAAACTTTGCAAAAAATTGTTTTATCTATTAACTTAAGACCAAAAAAATGTTTGGGGTGGCGCTCACCTTTTGAAATGTTTTTTGGTGTTGCACTTGCTTGACAATGTGCCGTGCCACTTACCTTAACATTATCACGAAGGTTTACTGCAATAACGCTCTTGTATGGTGTGCTATTTAAGAAAATGCTTTTGTCTGTAAATGAAATTACACCCTCGCTATTTACTGTAACCACGCTTGCAATCTTTGCACTAACTAACTTGCCATCGGTATTTAGATACCAAATTAAAGCATCGCCATCAGCATCGTAAAGATTTACTGCTGTTACTGCGCTTCCGTTTGCGTCGGTAAAGCTACCATCAAGAGTAACGGTTGTGTCCTTATCAATTGCTGTTGCGCCAACGGAAATGGCAAAAAGGCACATCATAGCTACTACAACAAGCATTGATAAAATTAGCTTCTTTTTCATAATTTTCTCCTTTTGTTTTTTGTGATTTTTTATTATGTTTTTTATAGAGTAGCCAAAGATATTGACAACTGTACGTTTTTATTTTATAATAGTAGTGGGAATTTGTAAATAGACTAATTTATTGAGTATTTGTATTTTTTTATTGTTACATTGTTTAAAAAGGGGGGTAAGTCTATGAAGCATCTGCTATACAGAAGCGACGGAATAATAAACCAAAAAAGCATTCGTTCAACCGATAAGCCCTTGATTATAAACCTTGTTAATGATTGCTTTACTAATATTGAGCCCTTTTCATATAACACATACAATGCTATTGGGCGAGAGGATTATTTTTTAATTTATGTAACAGACGGTATTTTCAATACCAAAATTAACGGCATAACCCACAGACTTAAAAAGGGGGCTGTTGTTATATTTCCACCTAAATTTAAGTTTCACTATTGGGGCGCGCCACCGTCAAAATACCTGTGCGCCCACTTTACAGGCTCATATGCAGAAGGGCTTTTGAAGGACTTGGGCTTTCCGAGTGAGCAGCCTTATGCACAGGACGGAGAATTTTTACCTAAAATTGTGGATTTGTTTGATAAAATGATTGAGCAAAGCTTGACTAATGCTCCCTTTTTAAAGCAGTCCTTAGCTTGTTTATTAGAGGAAATTTTATTAACCATTGCCACAAGCAAGGCAAGGAATAGTGGCTATCGCACATTAAAAAGCTCCATTAAATATATTCACGCAAATTATACGGAAAAAATAGAAATTCCCCACCTTGCAAAATTAGAGGGCTTAAGCAATTCAAGGTACATAGTTGTGTTTTCCAAGGAAATGGGCAAAACACCGAGGGAATATATTCTTGACTTGCGACTTGCAAGAGCCTGTGACCTGCTTTTATCAACAGATATGGAAATTAACCAGGTAGGTGCATCCTCCGGCTACAAGGACCAATACTTTTTTAGCAAAATCTTTAAAAAGCATATGGGCATTTCCCCACAGGAGTACAGAAAAACACATAAATAAAAAGCATAACAAAAAGGAACAGACATAGAGCTGTACCTAAAGGACATTTTTTCAAAAGCACGGCATATCTCGAAAGAGGTATGCCGTGCTTGTCAGGAAAATTGACAAGTCATAGGTGAACAAAAAAAGGCTCCCTTGTGTAAAGGGAGCTGTCAGCAAAGCTGACTGAGGGATTGTTCTACGAGATAATCAATATACTCGCAAGCACCCCGAAAGTTTTTATGTATTTCCGTATTCGGTATTCTGATAACTGTCAAACCGTATTTTTCAAGGAAAGCGGTTCTTTCTTCATCGTGTTGTTTCCCTTCTTCGGTATAATGTCCCGAGCCGTCAAGCTCTATGACGAGTTTTGCCTCTGCACAGTAAAAATCTGCAATATACTTTCCAAGAACCTTTTGACGTAAAAATCGAACGGGATAGGTACGTAGAAAATCATACCAAAGGTGTTTTTCTTCTTTGGTCATATTCTTTCGCAACATTTTTGCGGTTGGCACAATATCTTTATTGTGTTTTCTCTGCATTACAATCCCTCCGTCACGCTGACGCGTGCCACCTCCCTTTACACAAGGGAGGCTTTTAGCGTATCCAAGCCCTAATGTTTCTCTATAAATAAAAATTGATTTAGAAAGTTTATGTATTTTGTTATAACATCAGCATCTAAACTTTCGATAAAAATGCAACTCCTAACCCTAATATACATATTGCTATTCCAAGGAAAACAATTGCTTTAGCACAAAAGTCAAAAGCTCCGATGCAATTCTCATCGTTGTCTAAATATGAAATGCGTGGAAATGCTTTGAGATAAACTACCCAAGAATTATTTGGTATTTCATATGGCTTTCTAAAAAACTCTAAAGCACAAAGATAAAGTTTGTTATTTACACTATACAAGTATTTTGTTTTTGATAGATGCTTTATGGTGAAAGCAATTCTCGGAGGACCATCATATTTTCCAAATCCAGTCCAAACATTAACGTCCTTTTTATATTTAGTCCTGTACAGTTTTCCAAGAGTCCTGTCTGTTTTATGTGGTAATTTTTCAAATATTAAATAAGCAACAAAATATAATCCGGATATCAATAGTAAAACACCACCAAGAATAAGAAAGCATATTCCTGCTATTTTCACAATATTCCTCCTTTTAATTTCACAAGATATTGCTTATAAGCCTATTATATCACAAAAACCGCAGAAAATCAATCTGCGGTTTCTGTTTTTCTGGCGGTAGGTAAAACTGTCCTTTAGGGTACGGCTCTATCGTCTGTTCCTTTTGATTTTATCTGTTTAAGTCCTCAACAAAGAGCTCTCTTACTGCACAAGGGTCTTTAGTGTTTTATTTTTTCAATCCCACCACCTCTAAAAGAAACGAGGTTGAAAATTCACAGCCCTTAAAAAATGCTTTTTTGGCAAAAAGAGCTTCTATATCGCACAATGCGTCAACATATTCTTCCAAGGCTTGCATTTGTTCATTATTAAGTAGATTGTTTACTCTTTCATGTAGTTCTATTGCCTTTTGTAGCCACTGTCAACCCTAATTGAACCCGTCTGTAACCCATAATAGACGGTGGCTTCCAACCGATAAAGACTTGAAAGTTTTTTAACTATCTGCGTCTTTCTCAATCGAAACCCCCTCGCCTATTATGGGTTAACAGATTGCTTTGCAAATTTCGAGCGAACAAATAAGGGCTTAGACAAATTAAAAATTTGTAGGCGATTAAAAAATCGGCAAGAGTTTTTAATGCAGTATAAGGCTTTATTTGTCGCTCCAAATCGAGTTCGATTGGGGGTGGCGGTGGCTAAACTCTCGCTCCTCTTCTGTGTACATGGTGGCGCATTCATCTATTAGGTGTTCGTTCCATAGCTTTTCAAGTGTTTCTTTCATAAGTGTTCTTCTTTATATTTGCATTCATTTAGTTGCACACGACCATTATAGCATTCATTTGAATGTCTGTCAAGCATTTCTTTGAATGCAATGCTATAATAATTTCATAAAGCATTTTTGAATTGGAGATAATTATGTACGTTTATAATAGACTTAAGGACATTCGTGAAGATGCGGACAAAAAGCAAGAGGACATAGCCTTGGTTTTAGGCATTACAAGGCAACAATATCAGCTTTATGAAAGTGGAAAAAGAGAAATGCCAATGCACCATTTTGTAGTATTATCAAAATATTACAATGTTTCTCTTGATTATTTAGCAGGACTTATAGACACGCCTAAAAATCTAAAATAAGCATACAAAAAGGACGAGATTTCTCGTCCTTTTGATTTTATCTGTTCAAGTCCTCAACAAAGAGCTCTCTTACTGCACAAGGGTCTTCGGTTGGGGTTGGGTTGTACTTTTCCTTTAGGAATTTTGTTGCAACCTGTGGGAATAATGCGTAGGATAAAACGTCCTCGTCGCATTTTGCAAGGTCGCCGGCCTCTTGTCTGTACTTTTCAAGCTCTGGCTGAATCAGGTCAGCAGGACGGCATTCGATAACAGGCTCGTCACCAATTGCCTTCTTTCTTACCTCCTCGTTAACCTCGCCCGGAACCTTACCGTATTCGCCCTTTAAAAGTCCCTTGGACTCCTTTGTTACCATTTTGTATCTTTCGCCTGTTAAAACATTGAACACAGCCTGTGAGCCTACAATTTGGCTTGTAGGTGTTACAAGTGGTGGATAACCAAAGTCCTTTCTTACTCTTGGCACCTCGGCAAGCACGTCATAGTACTTGTCCTCGGCTTTAGCCTGCTTAAGCTGAGAAATAAGGTTAGATAGCATTCCACCCGGCACCTGATACAAAAGTGTATTAGGGTCAACGTTTAATACCTTAGGGTCAAGGGAGCCTTGCTCCTTTAGCTTCTTTGCAACGTCACGGAAGTGTGCTGCTACCTCATTTAAGCTTTCAAGCTTAATGCCTGTGTCATACTCTGTGCCACGAAGGGTAGCTACCATAGCCTCAGTTGATGGCTGTGATGTACCGTTTGCAAGTGGGGAAAGAGCTGTATCAATAATGTCAACTCCTGCTTGAATTGCCATTAAATATGTCATATCACCTGTACCTGTGGTATTGTGTGTATGAAGGTGAATCGGAACCTTAATTTCCTTTTTCAAGGCTGTTACAAGCTCGTATGCTGTATATGGAAGCAGTAGGTTTGCCATGTCCTTGATACAAATTGTATCAGCGCCTCTGTTTTCAAGCTCCTTTGCAAGCTTAACAAAGTATTCAAGATTATGAACAGGGCTTTCTGTATAAGAAATAGCAGCCTCACAATGTCCACCGTATTTCTTTGTTGCCTTCATTGCTGTTTCAATATTTCTTACGTCATTAAGGGCGTCAAAAATACGAATAACGTCAATACCATTGTTAATTGACTTTTTAACGAACTCCTCAACAACGTCGTCTGCATAATGCTTGTAGCCAAGTAAGTTTTGACCACGGAGAAGCATTTGAAGTCTTGTGTTAGGCATAGCCTTACGAAGTGCGCGAAGTCTGTCCCAAGGGTCCTCACCTAAGAAACGCATACAGGAATCAAAGGTAGCACCACCCCAGCACTCAAGTGACCAATAGCCAACCCGGTCAAGAGCCTTGCAGGCTGGGAGCATATCCTCAAGTCGCATTCTTGTTGCGGCTTGAGATTGATGCGCGTCACGTAATATAGTATCTGTAATTAAAACCTTTTTAGCCATTTTATTACCTCTTTAAAAACACATTAACCAAGCAGAGCCATTAATACGCCTGCTGCAATTGCAGAGCCGATAACACCTGCTACGTTTGGACCCATTGCGTGCATTAGTAGGAAGTTTGAAGGATTTTCCCTCTGACCCTCCTTTTGTGAAACACGGGCTGCCATAGGAACAGCAGAAACACCTGCTGAGCCGATAAGTGGGTTGAT
>JAGATW010000128.1 GCA_017621085.1 Clostridia bacterium
CGAGGGTAAGCCTGTAATATCCCCTTCTAGGGGTATGCATACCACCAGTTGCACTGGTGGTTATGATTATTTTATTGTAATTGAGTAATTATTCTTGTATGAATAGCCACAGGGTAAATGTATCATTTCCTCTTTGGTTACAAGGTTGTCAACCTTGTCCTGTGTAGCAGGAACAGAGGTCCAAGGCTCAATGCAAACGTAAGGCGCGTCTGTCTTTACTGCGTGCCAAAGACCAATATATTTCATACCGTTAAAGTTAAGGGTTACGCTTCTTGCTGTCTTGTCAGAGCCTAACTTAATTTCCTTTGCAACATTGTATAGGAAAATAGCATCGTTATCAAAAAGGTCGTGGGTTAAATCAATTCTCTTTGTGCCATTTTCGTTATATACCTTATCGTTATGAGTTAAAAAGCATGCAGGAGAAAAGTCAACTCTTACAGCCTCACAGCTTTTATTAAACTCAACATAGCAATCTTCAAAATTAAGACCCTTGTCAAGAGGTACATTAAATGCAGGGTGACCACCAACGGAGAAGATAAGGTCCTTTGTATCCTTATTTTTTACCTCGTATTTAACATTTAAGGTATTATTATTAAGACTAAAGGTAACATCAAAAATAAATTCAAATGGGTAGCACGCTTTAGTTTCCTCATTTGCACAAAGCTCAAGGGTTACAAAATCACGAGAAACGGATTTAAGTGAAAAAACACTCTTTCTTGCAAAGCCGTGGTTAGGTAATGTATAGGTTTTGCCAAGATATGTATATTCACCGTTAAAAAGTCTGCCACAAATAGGGAACATAATAGGAGCTCTGCCACTCCAATATTTTTCATCTCCCTGCCATAAATATTCGTGACCGCTAACATCCTTAATAGACATTAATTCTGCGCCTAAGTCAGAAATAACAACGGTTAAAAATTCATTTTGAATAGTATATTCCATTAAAAAAGCCTCACTTTTCTGTATTTCCTATACATTTTACCACAACTTTCCAAAAAAATCAATATTGAAAATATTTGTAAGATATGATAGAATAAATTTAATAAAAAGGGGGTGTAAAAATTGGCAAATATAGCACTTTTAAACAGATGCAATTTAAGGTGTCCCTATTGCTTTGCAAACGATTATATAGAAAACGAGGGAGAGGACATAACAGTTGATACATTTTCTGAGCTTTTAGACTTTGTAGCCCCCGACCCATCCTTAGGCATAATAGGTGGTGAGCCGCTTTTACATAAGGACTTTGATAAAATAATGTCCATTGCCCAAGACGATTTTCGCTTTAACAGAATAACTGTTTTTACAAACGGTATATTTGTAGATAAGCACCTAAGTGCTTTAATAAACAGAAAAACAACAGTTTTAATTAATGTAAATTCAAAGGGTGACATAGGAAAAGACAATTTTGAAAGGCTTGACAATAATATATCAGCCCTGATGCAAGCAGGCATAAAAGCAAATATTGACATAGGCATAAATGTCTATAAAAGGGAGCAGGATTTTTCCGACCTTTTATACATAATCAAAAAGTATGGCTTTAGAAAAATACGTGTAAGCGTTGTAATTCCAAGGGATAAAAGCTTAGGTGGAATTAATTATTTTATGGAAATGAAGCCGACGCTTTTAAGCTTATATAAGGAGCTTTTAAAATTAAATGTTTCCCCTTGCTATGACTGTAATGCAATACCGGAGTGCGTTTATACAAATGAGGAAAGGGAGCTTCTTAATAGCCTACCCTTTGCAAACGATTTCGAGAGGGAAATATTCTTAGGTAAGCGTAGCGTTTGCTCTCCCGTTATTGATATATACCCTGACAAAACGGCTACAAGATGCTTCGGGTGTTACGATATGGAAAGGGTAAGCATTAAGGATTTTGATAACCTATTTGATTTAAAGAATTACTTTTTTATGAAAATAGATGCAAGGCTTGTACACAATTATTCCTGTGAAGAATGTAAGGATTGCTACAAGCATAAAATTTTCGGTTGCTTTGGTGGCTGTCTTTGCTACAAATAAGGGGGTGCTTTTTTTGGAAGAGGTAGTTAGTGTTTCAAATATGCGTAAAAGTGACGCATATACAATAGAAAATGGAATTCCTTCCCTTGAGCTTATGCACAAGGCAGGCTTGGCTATATGTCGTAATGTAATTTGGCGCGGAAAAATTCTTATAGTGTGTGGTACAGGCAACAACGCAGGAGATGGCTATGTGTTAGCAGGGCTTTTGAAAAAAGGAAGATACGATGTTAGCGTTATGCTTTTGGAAAAGCGGTTTTCTAAAGAAGGAAAATTCTATTTTGATGAGTACGTAGATGGAAAAGTGCCATACTGTGTCTATAAAGGCAATGATTTAGACCAATACGATATGATTGTTGACTGTATTTTTGGCACAGGCTTTAAGGGTGAGGTAACCGGAATTGCAAAAGAGGTAATTGAAAAAATTAACTCAAGTGGCGCATATATAGTATCAGCCGATATTAACAGTGGCTTAAACGGTGATAACGGTCTTGGGGATGTATGCGTAATCAGTGATTTAACAATATCAATAGGCACTCTTAAAAGCGGACATTTTCTTGGCAGAGCCAAGGATGTAATCGGCAGAGTACTAAATGTTAAAATTGGTATAGATATTGTTGATAAGCCCTATTATCTTTTTGAGGAGGATGATGCTTCCTCATTACTTGGAAAAAGAGATAATTACTCCAATAAGGGTACATATGGGTATGTTACCTTGATTGGAGGATGCACTGAATTCGGTGGAGCTGTAAAGCTTGCAAATCTTTCTGCCTGCGCCTTAAGAAGCGGCTGTGGAGTTTGCAGAATTGCAACACCAAAATCAGTATGCCCATCCGTAATGCCATACCTTTTAGAAAGCACTCTTTACCCACTCTCCGAAAATGACGGAGCAATAAAATTTGAGGAAAACGAGATACAGGGTGCCTTAAAAAATGTAAAATCCGTTGCAATCGGTATGGGCTTGGGTCAAAGAGGAGATAATGAGCAAATAATAGAATATATCTTAAACAATTATGATATTCCTGTAATTATAGATGCAGACGGTCTTAATACCCTTGCAAAAATGGACATAAATATTTTAAAGAACACAAAATGCAAGGTAGTACTAACTCCACACTTAAAGGAGTTTGAAAGATTAACAGGTGTCCCACTTAAAGAAATTGAAAACAACCCAATAGAACACGCAAAAAATTACGCATATGAAACAGGAACTATTGTGCTTCTTAAAGGGCCAACTACAATTATAACCGACGGATATGAGGTGTATTTAACAAAAACAGGCTGTGCAGGAATGGCAAGCGCAGGCAGCGGAGATGTGCTAAGCGGTATTCTTTGCGCTACGTGTGCAGGTAAAGAATATCTGCTCCCATATGTATGCTTAGGCGCTTACATAAACGGTTACGCAGGAGAAATAGCACAAAAGTGGCTATGCGACATTTCTATGCTCGCCTCCGATACTGCCAAAAGTGTCGCCCTTGCCGTTAAGGCACTACGGGAAAGTTAAAAAGCAATTAACACTCACCAATAAAAATAACAGGCTGTTGCAAAGCGCAACAGCCTGTTTTATACTATTTAACTGTGTTGTATGAAATAAATTCAAAGTTGTTATTTTCAACCTGTGCTTTTTGCATATAGGCAATTGATACAATCTCATCATTTTTCGTTTCGATTATGTAAGCGCCAAGCATTAATTTTATATCAAGCTGATTTTCATTAAAGCCTGTAATTTTGCAATCAAAGTAATTGTGACCGGACACAATTGGAATTTTGAATACGGTAGCATCAATGCTTTCATTTATCTCACCCTTTTCATCAAGTGGAGCAAATTCAAGTGTGTCACTACCTACTACAATCGCACCGAAATTAACGGTGTAGCCTGTAAATTCCTCGTAAGACTTTAAAATGGTCATATCAACCTTGTAGCCAACGGTAATAGAAGGAACAAGACCGTTACCCTCTGTACGTGAATAACCAAGGCACTCAAAGAAAGGCTCAAAGGGAGTTAACTCCTCCTTGCCGCAATCCGGACAAGCATATCTTACATAGCCTGTTTCATAGTAGCTTGAATAAATAGGAGCATCAACTCTTTCACCCTTTTTATGTGATGTGGCAACTAAGTTTCCACCTTCTTCATCAAAATAAATGTTTGCATTAATTTCTTGAATTGTGGTAGCACCGTTTTCAATTAAAGCCAAATCGCTTTCATGAGAAAGAATTATACATACAAGGCTTGAATAAGGTGAGCGTGGATTACCACTCTTAGGCTTAAAGTTAAATGAGCCCTTATCATTATCAATTGCTTGAAGGCTTAAGCCACTTGCAGAGCATTGGAACTCAACAAATTTAATTTGTGGATTACCCAAGCCGGTTTCATTTGTTCTTGAACAGAAGGTTTGGTTTCCAATGGTTTCAACCTTAGGACCCAAAACAAGACCTGTTAAATGTGTAGTTGCATTATTAAAAGAGCTGGGAGCAACGGTTGTTGCGTTAACATACAAAACGCCATGAAATGCGTTTATACAATTGTTAAATGCATAATCACCGATTTTATCTAAATTTTGTGGGAAATTTTTAACACAAGTAAGCTTTCTCGCATTTTGAGTAAACCATCCCGGGATATTCATAAGCTGTGAATTTTCACCAAAATCAAGATATCTTAAATTTCCAACAGCCTCATTCATATCTGTAACAGAGGTTACGGTTGATGGTAAAACAACTGCACCGATTTTAGAAGGGTTAGACCTACCCCAGAAATATGTTGAATTTCCTTTCAGTGCATTTAAGTTAACAGAGGTTACAGCTTTTCCATCTGTTGTTGTGCTTGGAAAAACAAGCTTAGTTAAATATTTTGTGCCGATTTGGTCCTTTGAAATTGAGATTGTTTCGGTTGAATTGCAGCTTACCTTAATCTTAGTTAAAGCCTCATCCATAACATCAAGCTGAAATGCATTGATTGTTGTTGCATCGTTATAGTACTCGTTTCCGTCAAAAACTATAAAGTGTGTAACTGTGTCGCCATTATAAAGCCATTCTTGTGGAATTTCTTCAAGATATGCATCCTTAGCACCAACAGAAAAAGCAAGCATAAGGCAAAGCATACTCAAAAGAACAAAGAAAAATAAAGTTCTTTTCATTTTGACTCTCCTAAAATAAAATGTAATATAATCTGATTATAAGTTTTACAGTAATATTTGTCAAGATATAAAACCAAGAATTTCCTCACGATACTTTTCTGAAAGCCTTTCACCAAGGTCGCAATGGTCACGGCCCTTGGCAATATAAAATCTTACATCTCTTGTCTTAGCAAGAGCATCTACAAATTTTTCACTGTGCATATTAATATTAACAGCTCTGTCCTTGTCACAATGGAATATGATATATTCGGTTTTTTGGGGGAGAGTGTCTATTAAATGTAAGGGAGAAGCAGATTTAAGAGCTGTATCAAGGTCACAATCATAAGAGTAAAAGGCACTATATAAGGTCCTTGGCAAGTCAACTCTTTCCGTAAAATGGTATGGTAGGTCGCAAACAGGACAGTTGGCAACACAGCCAATAGGAGTTCTTTTTGCATATTTTGTATAAACAATACAAGCAAGACCACCCATGCTTCCACCGGTGGATACAATAGGAATGTCGTTGCTTAAATTGTACTTATCAAAAAGAACATCTAAAATTTCATCGGTTAAATTAACCTCGTCCTTGTTCATCCAACCCCAAGGGTTAGTGTAAGGAGTTATGTATAATACATTTTTCTCGGCAAAAAAGTGACCGTCATTTGTTCCCTCAGGATACATAGCCATTCCGCCAAGACCAAAGAAATTAAGAACAACACCTCTTATTTCGCCCTTGATTTCCTTGTCATTAGAATATGCAAAGTAGCTTAAATTTTCGTAGTTAATAATCTTTTCCATAAAAATCACCTGTTAAAAATAGCATTATCAAAGGTGTAACCGTTCTTGTGCTTGTTAATTCCGTAGGAGGTACGCTTTACAAGGTTGAAAAGCTTGTCTCCGTCAATTCCGACAAGGTCACCAATTGCATCCATAAAGTTCTCAGCACTTTCGTGAAAGGTAGTTGTTGTAACATAAATACCACGGGAAGCACCCTTAGCATTCATAGCACCGTAAAACTCACGCACCTCTTTTTCAGTAACGTGGGCACGGTCACGGCACTTAGTTTGCGCAACAATAGTTTCAACAAAGCCAAGATAATCAACTATTTCAAGCTCAACATCAATTCCACCATCGTCGCTTCCTCCGGTTATATCACAATACACAACCATTTTGCCACTCAAGGTGTAATATTTTTCTAAAAGATTTGCAACAAAGCTTTCAAAAAACTTTCCACCCATTAGCCATAGCTTTTTGAAAAACTTAGGCTTAAATTCATTTTCAGGCAGGGGGGTGTCGCTATTTTCGTTAATATCGGTAGGAGTTATGTCCCTGTATTTTCCATCAATAAACTCAATTTCATCATTTTGCAAAAGGTTAAAAAGAACATTACCCGCAGCAGAGTGCAGGGAATAGTCATCCTTAAAGGAGGAGGTCATATCTGTACCAAAGCGAATTTCAAGCATTCTGAAAATTTCGTTTTTGGTGTAAGCACCTCCCTGCAAAATTTCCATAATTTCAGCCTCAACCAAGTCCTCTTTAATTATAACAAGCTCTTCCTTTGCAAGGCTGTATTTTTCGCCCTTTCTAAAAATGTCCTTTTTGTTTATCAAATCATTAATAGCTGTGGAAATATAGCTGCGAATTACACTGTTTTTGCTTCTTGGAGAAAAATCCTCAAGCTCACTTTCGCTAAGACCATAGCATAGTAAAACTCCTTCAACAATTTCCCCTCTTGTAGCATTATCCACATTTGAAAGGTATTTAATAACAGACTCAGTCGCCTTTCTTTTCATTTTATTGGTAACCTTCATAATATCACCTACGCTTCCAATATTTGCTTAATTACAGGCTCGATTACCTGTACCATTTTGTAAAAGCCTAAATCATTTGGATGAATAGTGTCAATAAAGCATAATTCCTTATCAGGGTCATCCTTGAAAAAGGTCTCTCCGTCAATAAAATATACGTTTTTGTCCCCACTGTCAATAGCATTTTTGTATGTAGTGTAAACTACCTCTTTTCTTGCTTGCTCGTCACTTCCGTAGTTAGCATAGGGACGTGTCATCATTAAAATAGGCAGGTCAGGCTTTGATTCCCTTATTCTTTTAAAGAATGGCTCATGTGTCCTTTTTAAATGCTCAACGTCGGGAGCATTGTGGTCATAGTCGTAAACAAAAAGGGAAATATCAAGTGTATTTATAAAATCTGCCATAGCAAGCTCACCCTTTGCGCTACCGGAAAATCCAAGATTGTAATAATCTGCATCAAGATGTCTTGAAATTACTGCATTATATCCATTAGTTACATTACAAGCAATACCACCCTCGGTAATTGAAGAACCGTAATAGAGAATAGGAGTTGAGTATTTATAAGGAGTTGGTGGTAAAATTTCAGCCTCATCCTCAATGAAAATTGAGAAGGTTTTTATAATCTCATTTCTTGGAAGAAAGATTGTAACATCTTCCATTTCATCACTCTTGGTAAAGGTGTTTTCAAAAATCTTGCTCTCATAATTATATGGATTACATATGCCTAAAAAACGTGAGGTTTTCCTCTCACCCACAAAAACAAAGGCACTCTGACAAGCATAAATTGACATTCCGATATCAACGCTAAGAGTTTCAAACTCAAATTTTAAAGTAAATTTTTTAGAGTTAGTCCTAAAGCCGGCACGCACACCCATAGGGCGTCTGCCTAAAAATTCAAGGCTTGGCACTTTTTCAATTACATCATCCGGCAAGCGTGTAATTTTCTTGTGCTTATCAAAATCGGGTATGCCAAATATTTTAATAGGGTAGTCTTTATATGTATATTCCTTCATAGTCCGTTAAACCTCACATTTTCCTTTTCGCAATTGCAAGACCTTCATATCCGAAAAGAAAGTATTCAGCAGCTTTTTTCGCCATAAGAGTAGCTTTATCACCGTTAAAACCAAAAATAAGCGATGTATTGCCTAAATATTCATCAATTATTTGTGCAAAAATCATTATTTTGTTGTCCTGTAGCCAAGCCATAGACACAGCATCCTTATACTTATGACCGTTTGTAGTTGCTACTTTTCCCACGTCCTTTGAATAGCCAAGCTCGGGGAAATAACCAAAACGGTTTTTATTTACACAAAAATCAAGCTTAAGCTTATTTCCATCCTTTGTATAAGATAAATATCCACTGTCTTTGTCATCAAAATGGAAGGAAAACTCACTTATATTCATAGGATTTTCATCACATAAATAAACCCTGTCATTTAATTCTGCTCTTAATTCAGAGTCAGCCTGACCTGTAACCCTGTAAAGCTCAAGATTGCTTGTCAGCTCCTTTAGCTTTTTAAGCTCCATTTCGTTTTCGTCAAGGGGAGTGTCGCTTAAATTATCAATAATGTTATCAAACAAGGAAGTAATCAAATACTCTCTTGAGCGTTCATTCCCTTGATTATCAGCAGTGCAACAGAAAATAAAATCATATTTCGGAATACAAACGCAAAGCTGATCTCCCATTCCCACAAGGGCAAAGCCACCCTCCTCTGTTATCCAAAATTGATAGCCATAGCCAAGATGAAAAATTGCTCTGTGTCCGTCCTCTGTATTATCAACCTGCTTTGTAGTTGCTTTTTTTAAGTATTCCTCGCTTAAAAGGCGTTTGCCATTATGTACACCGTAATTCATAACAAATCTGCCAAAGGAGGCTAAATCTCTTAAGGTGCAAATAAGAGCAGAATCTCCCCAAGAGTCCCCGTTTGGTGTCTTTAATATTTTAGCATTTTCAAATGTGCCAAGATGAGAAAAAATTCTTTCCTTTAAAAAGTCAAGTAAGCTCTTTTTTGTCACCCTTTCCACAAGGCTTGATAAAACCTGTGACCCTGCACTATCATATTCCCAAACAGTGCCGCTGGGACGTCTTTTCTTGTAATGGTTTAAATAAAGATGAGTTCTATCAGGGTCATTTTCGGAAAACCAAGAGCACACAGGCCTTGCGGTTGTCATTGTCAGCATTTGGCGAATTGTTTGATTTTTTAAATTTTCGTCAAGGGGAGTGTCGATTTTATCTCTGAAATAGTCAACTATTTTGTCATCAAGATTAATTAAACCGTCGTCACAGCAAAGACCAATAGCACAGGAAACAAAGCTTTTTGTAACAGAGTACATTCTTTGTATGCTGTCTTTATTATATGGCGCCCAATAGCCCTCGTAAAATATATCGTTACCGCGCATCATAAGCATACTGTGCATATGGAGGCCACGCTTGTTTATTAAATCAATAAATCTTTTAATCTGACAGGATTTAATTCCTGCCCTTTCCGGGGAAACTGTATTCATTTTATTTGTCCTTTACTAAAATTTTGTCCATAGCCTCAATACGCTTGGTTGCAAATTCAATAATTTGTGCTAAATGGTCACGGTTTTGTGTAGGAACACCGGTCCACTTGGCTTTTTCAGCAATCCTTACAATATCGGGTATTTTGTTAAAAAATGCTGTAAATCTTTCGGAAATATGCTCAGGCGTGTAAACGCTTTGTCTTAATTCCCAATATCTTTCAACAATTTGGTCGTAGAAGTTAATATATAGCTTTTTCCAAAGGTTGTTATATACGTAGTAACCGCCCTCGCTGTATTTAAAATCGTTAATAGGCATACTGTTTTCGTTATATACAATTTGACCGTTCCACATCATTCCCCATGTTCCGTCCATATCGTAAATGCTGGAAAACCATTTTTTGCCATCATAGGTAACCCATAGTATATTTTTACTTAGGTTGTCATCGGCACAGGCTAAGAAGGTGTATATCATAGAGTCAATACACTTATCAACATCTGCATATTCGGAAATTCCGTCAATAAAGTCCTGTCCGTCATTGTTAATTACAAAGCTGATAAGATTGTTAAGGCTCTCTACAACCCAAAGAGTGCTGTTGTCAATTTCGCTTTCCTCGTTGGAGGCAAATTCAAGCTCCCAGTTAGAAGAGCCCTGCCAATTTGGATTGTTGGCATTATAGGAAATTAACTCATGCATAGCAACGGAGTTGCCCCAATGCTCACCCATTACAATAGCTTGGTTCTTTTCGTCGCTGTCCTTCATATCAAACATCCATTTGTCCTTTGGAATGTTCATTGTGTAAAGACCTAAAAAGTCGCCGTTGTTGTAAACTAATACAGGGTAGCCGTCAATAGCTCCGCCGTTTACAAGATTTGTTAATTCGTCCTCTGTATCACGTGACCTTATAACATCACCGAAAATTTGAGCAGAAACAACATTTCTCGCCTGTGAATAATCAATCCAATTGGCTTTAAGGCAATACTTAAATTCCTTGCCCCAGCCATCGTGAATTTCAACCTTGTTTTTAGAGCCGTCTGCTTTGTATAGCTTTATTGAATAATTCTTTTTAGGGTAGCCTGCGCTTGACGCACCTTGTATCTTAATTTCAACATTACATTCAATTACATTTTCACCATCATTATACTTAAACGGAATTGTAACAGAATAGGTTTTTGAAATTTTTGAAATATCACCATTCAAGTCAACAACAGGCATATCAATATCATATGGCATAATCGGCTTATAAACCGTGCCCGTTGTTTCATCGGTGGTAAACACACCGCATCTGTCTGTATATGAATCAGCTCCTATAACAATAGATGTAAGAGTTAATTTTTCCTTATCAAACTCAAAATTACATACAGTGCAAACAGCATCCTCATTACATAAATGGTAGCCTATGGTGGATGGGTAAAGCGTTATGTCCTGCTTACCGCAATGGCATTCATAAACCAAGCGACCGTCAGAGCAGGAGGGGGGAATGTCCTCAACAAAAACCATAGTATGCCCAAGAGGCTCACCTATGGTGCGTTGGCATCTTGTACAGGATTTTGGATTTTCGCAATCAGCCTCAACCCAGTTGTGTCCCAAGGGCTTGCCCTTGCCTGCTTTACAAACACTGCAAACGCTTGGCAGCGTACAGGTAGCCTCGGCATATTTATGTCCGGGTGCTTCATCTTCAACTAAATCACAGACTACACAAACGCGAGGAGTTACACAGTCAATAAATTTCCAGCTATGTATAATCCCGTCTGTTGTTTCCTTTGCACAGGTAGTACATTTTAAGGACTCACGACAACTGGTCTGTACCCAATTGTGACCTAACTCAACGCCCATTGTTGCCTTGCACACTGTACAGTGCTTAGCACTTTCACAGGTAGCCTCTACCCAGCTATGCTCAATGACAGCGCCATAAGTGCCACAGGATGAGCAAAATGGCATTTCTCCACACATAATAGTTGACCAATTGTGACCCAATGCCTCCCCTTCCTTATAACCACAGGTGTAACAGGTTTTAGGCGATGTGCAGGATGCACTAATCCAGTTGTGCCCTAAAGCAACACCCTGAGATTTATTGCAAATAGTACAGATTGATGGCGTATCACAGGTGGCATTTGTCCAATTATGCTCACACTCACCGCAAGCACAAAAGGCAAGGAGGAAAAACGCCATCGCAGAAATTAATAAGATGAATTTTTTCATATAAAAACCCTCGATATTTATTAAAAGAGTATAATACTTCCAACATACATTAATTATATCACAATGTCAAGTAGTTTTCAATACTCTTACAAAATTACTTATATATTAAATTAATATTAAATTTATAATATATGTTGATTTTATTTTTTATTTATGATAAAATTAAAAGGATAAAAACATTTTAAGAGGATTTTATGATTACAGTTAACAATTTAACCTTCAACTTTGGAGGACAGGTTCTTTTTAAGGACGTTAATTTAAAATTCACCCCCGGCAACTGCTATGGAGTTATCGGTGCAAACGGTGCCGGTAAAAGTACATTTTTAAGAATACTTTGTAAGGAGCTTGAGCCAACAAAGGGTGAGGTTTATATTCCTGAAAATATTAGAATGTCAGTATTGAAGCAAAACCACTTTGCATATGATGAATACACAGTTTTAGATACTATCATTATGGGTAATGAGCATTTGTATGCCATAATGAAGGAAAAGGATGCAATTTATCTAAAGGAGGACTTTACTGACGAGGATGGTATTCGTGCCTCTGAGTTAGAGGGGGAGTTTGCTGAGCTTAACGGCTGGGAGGCAGAAAGTGACGCATCTAAACTTATTCAAGGCTTAGGTCTTTGCGAGGATTTATTATATGTTCAAATGTCCGACCTTTTGGAAAGTGAAAAAATCAAGGTGCTTTTAGCACAGGCGCTTTTTGGCAATCCTGACATTATTCTTTTGGACGAGCCGACAAACGGTCTTGACATAGATGCAATTACTTGGCTTGAGGACTTTTTAAGCGATTACTTCGGCACAGTATTAGTAGTTTCCCACGACCGTCACTTTTTAAATGACGTTTGTACAAACATAGTTGATATAGACTATACAGGCATTAAAATGTACGTTGGTAACTATGAGTTTTGGTACGAATCAAGCCAGCTCATTCAACGTATGATAAAGCAACAAAATAAAAGAAATGAGGAAAAAATCAAGGAGCTTCAAAGCTTTATTTCCCGTTTCTCTGCAAACAAATCAAAATCACGTCAGGCAACCTCAAGAAGAAAGCTCCTTGACAAGCTTACAATAGAGGAGCTTCCTGCCTCAAGCAGAAGATACCCATTTATCGGCTTTGATATGGATAGAGAGGCAGGCAAGGACATTTTAACAGTTAAGGAGCTTTGCAAAAAGCAAGGTGATGAGCTTTTGTTCTCAGATGTTTCCTTTATGGTTGGCAAGGGTGAAAAAATTGCACTTTTAGGTAACGAAATTGCGGTAACAGCCCTTCTTAAAATTTTAATGGAAGAGGAGGAAGCGGATAGTGGCTCATTTAAATGGGGCATTAGCATTTCAAAATCCTACTTCCCAAAGGACAATATAGAATATTTTGAGGGCTGTCATGACTCAATTCTTGATTGGATGAGAAGATATTCAAAGGACCAAACCGAAACCTATCTTCGTGGCTTTCTTGGCAGAATGCTATTCTCGGGAGATAGTATATTTAAAGAGGTCAGCGTTCTTTCAGGTGGAGAAAAGGCAAGATGTATGTTTTCTCGTATGATGCTTTTCGGCTCTAACTTCCTGCTTCTTGACCAGCCGACAAACCACTTAGACTTAGAGTCTATAACTGCTGTAAACAATGGCTTACGTGAGTTTAAGGGTAATATACTTTTCTATTCCCACGACTATGAAACCGTAAACACAGTTGCAAATCGTATAATTGAGCTTTTGCCAAACGGTGGCATTCTTGACTTTAGCGGAACCTATGAGCAGTTTATAGAATACAAAAAGGAAAAGGGCTTGATGTAATTTATGGAAAATTACGAGCAAAAAAGAGTAGCTGTAATAGGTGCAGGTCCTGCCGGGATGATGAGTGCTATACAATCAGCCTATAACGGAGCGCAGGTTACAGTTTTTGAAAAAAACGAGCGAGTTGGTAAAAAGCTTGCCATAACAGGCAAGGGAAGATGCAATGTAACAAATGATTGTGATAATGGTGAGCTGTTAAAAAATATTATATCTAATCCTAAATTTTTGTATGCATCCTTTAGCCATTTTGATACTCAAGCAACAAAAGCATTTTTTGAAGGCTTAGGCGTTAAGCTGAAAACTGAAAGAGGCAGACGTGTTTTTCCTCAGTCCGATAAGGCAATGGACATAGTCTTAGCCCTTAAAAAATGTATGCTTGACGCAGGCGTTACCTTAAAGCACGAAAGGGTTACGGAAATTATAGTGGAAAATGGCAGGATAAAAGGCATAAAGACATCAAAAAATTATGAATTTGATGCAGTAATAGTTGCCTGTGGCGGTGCATCCTACCCACAAACAGGCTCAGATGGTGATGGCTTTACTCTTGCTAAAAATGTAGGACACACAATAACCCCACTTGTTCCGTCCCTCGTTCCGTTGGAAACGACGGAGAATTTAAGCGAAATTATGGGCGTGTCCTTAAAAAATGTAGTTCTTAAAATCAAAAATAATCAAACAGGCAAAATCGTATTTGAGGAAATGGGAGAAATGCTGTTTACCCATTTTGGCTTAAGCGGACCTCTTGTTCTTTCTGCCTCTTGCCATATGGCAAAAATGGAAAAGGGCAAGTATTCTGCCATAATCGACTTTAAGCCTGCCCTTGATATAAAAACCTTGGACACAAGAATTTTAAGTGATTTTTCAAAGCAATTAAACAGAGATTTTCAAAATTCCTTGGGTGGCTTGCTTCCATCTAAAATAATACCCTTTATGGTAAGAAAGAGCGGTATTAATGGGGAGTGCAAGGTGAATAATATTACAAAGGAACAAAGAAATTCATTAATTAATACACTAAAAGCACTTACTCTTGAAATTAAGGGCTTCCGTCCCATTAAGGAAGCAATTGTAACACAGGGTGGAGTTAGTGTTAATGAAATAAACCCATCTACAATGGAGTCTAAAATAGTAAAGGGACTTTATTTTGCAGGTGAGGTAATAGATGTTGATGCTTATACAGGTGGGTACAATTTGCAAATTGCATTTGCAACAGGCTCGCTTGCAGGCACAAATTCTGCGTGGTAACAAATAAAGGAGATATTTTTATGAAGATTGCACTTGACGGACCAAGCGGAGCAGGCAAAAGCACAGTTGCCAAGGCTCTTGCAAAAAGACTTGGTATTATTTATGTAGATACAGGAGCTCTTTATCGTACAATAGGTCTTTATGTAAAAAGAAAGGGCATTGATAAGGAGGACAAAGAGGGCATTATTTCCTGTCTTGAGGAAATCGATTTAAATATGGAGTTTAAAAACTCCGAGCAAATAATTACCTTAAATGGCGAGGTAGTAGGAGATAACATTCGCACAGGCGAAATTGCTATGTACGCATCAAAGGTTTCAGCCATTCCTGAGGTAAGAAGCTTTTTGTTGAATACCCAAAGAGATATTGCAAACAAAAACAGCGTTGTAATGGACGGACGTGACATAGGCACGGTTATTTTACCTGATGCAGAGGTAAAGGTGTTTATGATAGCTTCCCCTGAGGCAAGAGCCGAAAGAAGATATAAGGAGCTTATTGCCAAGGGCGAAAATTGCACGCTTGAATCCGTTCTTGCTGACATTAATTTAAGAGATAAAAACGACTCTACAAGACAAACTGCACCTTGTGTCCCCGCTGATGATGCAGTAATTTTTGATAACTCCGGCTACAATGTTGAGCAAAGCGTTGATAGAGTTATCGAAATAATAAAGTCCAAGGTGGAAATATGAATAAATTTTACACACGAATAAAAAAGCTTTTTGGATGGATTTTTAAAAAGCTATACAGGGTAAAAATAGTAAATCCCGAAAACGAAGTAACCGATAAGCCTTATATAGTTTGCTGTAACCATACAGCCTTAATGGATGTAACTGTTATTAGCTTGGCTATGAAAACACAGGTACGCTATATGGCGAAGAAAGAGATTTTTAAGGTCCCTGTTGTAAGAAGCTTTGTAAAGGCAATGGGTGCTTTCCCTGTTGATAGAAAGCACGGGGATGTTGGTGCTGTTAAAAAAACCATAGAGCTTTTAAAAAATGGTGAGTGCGTTGGTGTTTTCCCACAGGGAACAAGAGTACCATATGTTCACCCAAGAGATACTGAAATTAAAAACGGAATAGGTATGTTTGCTGAGCGCGCAGGGGTGGGCATACTGCCTGTTTGCATAAAAACAAAAAAGAACAAGCTAAAGCTATTTAGAAAAACAGAGTTTATAATCGGAGAATATATTCCGCCAAGCGACCTTGCATTTGAGGGCTACACAGGTAAGGAAAAATATCAAAAGATAGCAGACTATGCCTTTTCTAAGGTAGCAGACCTTTACGACGGAGATGCAAAGCAATGATAACGGTTGCAAAAAATGCAGGCTTTTGCTTTGGAGTAAGGCGCGCAACTGACAAGGTAGAGGAGCTTATAAGAAATAAATCCAATGGGGATATTATATGTACCCTTGGCAAGCTTATTCATAACGAGCAATACAATAAATTTTTAGAGGATAATGGTGTTAGTGTACTGGACGTTGACGGAATAGATGAGCTTTTGGAAAAAGCCAAAAACGGAACAAAAGTCACAGTAGTTATAAGAACACACGGTATTGAGTATGACATACAAAAAAAGCTTGAGAGCTGTACAGAGGCAACAGAGAATTTCAGCCTCGTTGACTGTACTTGCCCGTACGTTAAGAAAATACATAAAATTGCGTCTGAAAACTCATCTAAGGAGGAAACGTTCATCTTAATAGGACAAGAACAGCATCCCGAGGTTAAGTCCATTATGAGCTACGTAAATCATAACGGACATGTTTTTAGCTCGTCAAGTGAGCTTGAAACGTATCTGAAAAATAATGATTTGTCGAATTTTAGGGTGAATATGGCTGCTCAAACCACTCAAAAGCTAACAGAATGGGAAAAAAGTGAAAAAATTCTCAAAAAATACTGTACAAATGGAAAAATTTTTGGTACAATATGTAGTGTGACTGAAAAAAGGCAGACTGAAGCTATGGAGTTAAGTCAACAATGCGACCTTATGCTCGTCATAGGTGGTAGGGACAGCTCCAATACTGCAAAGCTAACACAGGTTTGCAAAAGCTATTGCCCCAATACACATTGGGTTGAAACAGCAGGCAACATTATGCTTGACAAAATCGGACACGCGAATAATATTGGTATAACTGCAGGGGCTTCCACTCCTGACAGTATAATACAGGAGGTAAAAGAAATCATGGAAAATCTAAACGAAAACTTTGCGCAGCTACTCGAGGAAGAGTATGCAAAGAAAGCGAAAATATATGTAGGAGCAACAGTTACCGGTACAGTTATGGCTATTTCCGAAAACGAAATCAGCCTTGACCTTGGCGATAAGCTTACAGGTGTTATCACAAGAGACCAAATAACAGATTCCAACGATGTTAAGCTTTCCACTCTCTTCAAAATCGGTGACGAGGTTGAAGCATCAGTTATGAGCAAGAGTGATGTTGACGGTATCGCTATTCTTTCTAAGAAAAAGGTTGATATTGTTAAGAATTGGCAAAAGATTGTTGACTACAACGCAAATGGTGATGTGGTTAGTGCAAAGATTACAAAGGCTACAAAGGGTGGCTTAATCGCAACAATTGACGGTGTTGAGGTATTTATTCCTGCTTCAATGACAGGCGTTGACAAGGACGGCAATATGGAAGAGCTTGTTAACACAACACAAGAGGTTAAGGTTGTTGAAATTAAAGAGGACAGACGTCGTGCTATTGCATCCATTAAGGCAGTTATTCGTGAAAAAAAGGCAGCTGAAAAGGAAGCATTCTGGGCATCTATTGAAGAGGGTATGGTATTTGAAGGACCTGTTAAGAGCCTAACATCCTATGGTGCATTTGTTGACCTTGGTGGCGTTGATGGTCTTGTACATATTACAGAGCTTTCTTGGAAAAGACTTAAGCATCCAAATGAGGTTGTTAAGGTTGGCGATGTAATTAAGGTATTTGTTAAGTCCTTTGATAAGGAAGCTAACAGAATTTCACTCGGTCACAAGACAGATGATGAAAATCCTTGGAACATCTTTATGTCCAAGTATGCAGTTGGTGATGTTGCATCTGTAAAGGTTGTTGGTGTTACAACATTCGGCGCATTTGCAGAAATCGTTCCGGGCGTTGACGGTCTTATCCATATCAGCCAAATTGCAAACAAGAAGATTGATTCTGTTGCAAACGTATTAAAGGTTGGTGACGTTGTTGATGCACAGGTAACAGGCATTGATGAGGAAAAGCAAAAGGTTTCCCTTTCTATAAGAGCTCTTCTTGAAGAGGAAGCGGTTGAAGAAACTACCGAAGAGGCAGTTGAAGAAACAACTGAAACAACAGACGCTGAATAATCAAATAAAATCAAAGGGTGTTGCAAAACAGCAACACCCTTTTTATGTGAATTTCATCAATTATGCAAAAAGCAAACAGCTCTAATTGTAGGCAAAAGGCTTGCTCCTTACGTGAAGCAAGCAAAAACAAAGCCATCGGCTAAAACCGATGGCTTGTTATTATAGGTATAGGTTTATTAAGTTAATGACAGCAACAGCAAAGAACGATAACAGCTAAGATTATCAACCAGATGCACTCGTTGTCAAAAAGACCACATAAACAGTTATTCATAGTATTACCAAGCTCCATATGGAAGTTTCCTTTACAAGAATTAGAGAGTTTTCCTCTCTGTTATAATACTATGTCGAAAAAACAAAACAGGTTACAAAAAATGTAAATAAACAAAAAATTTGCTGAAAATGGAGAGAGTGTAATTAGCTCAAGGTAAGCTTGTCTGCATTTAAAAATTCATGTGCCGCAATGGTGCTGTCTGCCGGGATTGTCGCACTCTTTTTACACTTCTTGCATTTAACTGTGACAAAGTCACTATATACATTACATTCGTATTCGCCTTGACCATCTTCACAGCCACAATAAATCTTGCCCTCGTCGTTTAACTCGTGTACAACATAGGTAACAATTTCTACAACCTGTGGGTCGGAGAGGTCGTGCTTTTTATCATTCTTTAAGCTGTCTAAGGAGGTGTCCCCTAAAGCGCGTAATATTTCCTCGTTTGAAGCTTTAATAGCATCCTCAACATTCTTTTCCTTACCGATAAAGCAAAGGTCAACACCACATAGAGAGCAAGGAATAATAAAAATATCACTATTGAAGAATACATCACGGGAAAGAGTGTATGTGTGAGGGGATGGACAAGCAACGCAAGGGACAGTAAGACGAAGTACACCGCCCCGTATTTTTTCAACAGTCATATGGCTACCCTTACAATCACATTTTAGCTTAAACAAGTCGCCACTTAAGGAAAAAGCACCAACCATACTTGTAGGCACACTACCACAAACGGGACATCTATATGCAAGAGTAGTCTTTTTTTGGTCTATAATCATTATTTTTACCTCATTAATGAAAAATATCTTTAAATTGCTTAACAATTATGCTATACTAAATTATACATTAATTATAATAAAATGTCAAGATAGGAGGAAATGGTATGTCAGCAATATACGATAGAGAAACAGAATCAATATACGTAAGTGCCTATGAGCTATGCTCATTCATATATCGTGGTGGCGACATTTCCTCAAGAATGGTACACGGTAACAAAAACGGTGGCACAATTGTGTCCCACAGTGCGTGGACAAAAAAGCCGAATATAGTAGATGCATATTCCTTTACAACAATAGTTCACGGTACACCTATTGTTGTGTATGCCCATCCTGAAGGAGTAAGAACAGAAAATGATAAGCCGGTAATAGAAAGCGTTTACTCCGTGCCATACTCCCTTGACGATTTAAAAAATGGAGTTTTAGACTTAGCAATTGCAACAGCAATTTGTACAGCATATATAGTAAGTGAAAGGTATAAGCTTCCATCAATAGAGGCACGCATTACCTTCTATAAGGAGGGTAGTGACGAAAGCCGCGAATTTATGCAGGTCCTACAAAGAGAGGAGCTTGTTTTAGCCTTTGAAACAATACTTGACACCTTTTATCCATACGCAAAAATCATAAAGGAAAAAGGTACAAATACCCTTTATCAATTAAACAATCTTCGTTTTCCCTTTGAGGGTGGAGCAAGAGAGGGACAAAGGGACTTTATAATAGAAGCCTTTCATTCAATTAAATCCCATAAAAGATTAGTGGTAGAAGCCCCAACAGGCACAGGCAAAACAATGGCATCACTATACCCTGCACTTAAAAGCATAGGCAATAATGATGCTGATAAAATCTTTTACTTCACAGGCAAAACCACAACTGCAATAGCTGCCTTAAATGCTATTGATATAATGAGAGAGCAAATACCTGATTTAAGGTCAATTCACATATCCTCTAAGGAAAAATGCTGCGTCACATATCCACCGGGCGCAAGACGCTCTTGTGACCCTAAGCACTGTCACGTTACAAGAGGGTATTATGATAAAATTAATGAAGCCATAAGAGAGCTTTTAGAGAATTATCGTACCTACACAAAGGATATAATCGACACAGTGTCGGCTAAATATTCAGTTTGCTCCTATGAATTGTCCTTGGAGCTTTCCGAATGGTGTGAGCTTGTAGTGTGCGATTATAACTATCTTTTTGACTTACAGGCATATTTTAGGAGATACTTTGAGTTTGTAGATGCAAGATACATTTTCTTAATCGACGAAAGCCACAACCTGCCCGACAGAGCAAGAGAAATGTATTCAGCTACCTTAACAAAGGAGCAGTTTGTAAAAATTTCTGCAAAATATAACGGAAACAAGCATTTAACTCAACCCTGTGTCGATATTTTAGGCAAATTTGAAGAATATTACCAGCTTGCAATGACTGAAAAAATGGAGTTTGACGGTGTTGTGTGTGGCTTTTACATCAATAGTCAGCTCCCCGATGATATGCATGATGTTTTTGATGAATTTTTAAAGGGCTGTAAAAAGCTATTTAATAAGGAAAACGATGATGACGAGCTTCATCAGCTATATATGGACACAAAAAAGCTTGTCAGCGTTTGTGATATTTTTGATAAGCGATTTACAATGTACATAGAGGCACACGGCGATGAGGTAAAGGTGCGTCTTTTGTGCCTCGACCCATCATTTTTGCTCGACACGTGTATGAAAAAGGGTATTTCTACTATTCTTTTCTCAGCCACCCTAACCCCGCTTGAATACTTTAGCGACGTGCTTGGCTGCTCAAAGACTAATACTCTTAGTCTAAAGTCACCCTTTGACCCTAAAAAGCAATGCTTAATCGCTATTGATAGCGTTAGTACAAGATACGATGACAGAAAAAAGAATGCCGGCACAGTAGCAAATATAATTCGCGCTGCCACAGCAGGTAAGGCAGGAAATTACATCGTTTATTTCCCATCATATTCATATCTTACAGAGGTTAAGGATATTTTTGTCAGTAAATTCCCGCAAATTAACGTAACCGTTCAAAAAAAGAGCATGTCCGAAAAAGCAAAGAAAGAGTTTCTTGACTCCTTTGATGCAAAAAAAGAAGGCACTCTTGTTGGCTTTTGTGTAATGGGCGGAAGCTTTTCTGAGGGTATTGACCTAAGAGGAGAAAGACTAATCGGTGCATTAATCGTAGGAGTAGGCTTGCCAACCATTTCAAATGAACTAAACATTATTAAGGAATACTTTGATAAAACAAGGGAAACAGGCTATGCCTACGCATACACATATCCGGGTATGAACAAGGTAATGCAGGCAGCAGGCAGAGTAATAAGAAGTGAGGACGAAAAGGGAGTAGTTCTTTTAATTGATGATCGCTTTTCAACTCCCGAGTATAAAATGATAATGCCCGAGTATTGGCATCACATAAAATATATCTCCAATGCAAAGGACTTGCTTGGCATAATAACAGAATTTTGGAAAAAATAGTATAAAACTATTGTAAAATCAGAAATATAGTGTTATAATATTTCATTATATTTATCTTTTATAATATTGAGGATGGAAATATGTTAAGAACAGCTATTAAAGAAATTTTTCAAAACCCACAAAATTTTGCAGATAAGGAAATTACCGTTTGCGGTTGGGCAAGAACAATTCGTGCAAGCAACGCATTTGGCTTTATTGAGTTAAATGACGGTAGCTATTTCTCTAATTTGCAGGTAGTTTTTGAGGAGCAATTTTTAGATAACTATAAGGAAATAGCAAAGCAAAACGTAGGTGCTTCCCTAATTGTTAAGGGTACACTTGTATTAACTCCTGAGGCAAAGCAGCCCTTTGAAATCAAGGCTAAGGAGATAGAAATCGAGGGCGCGTCAACTCCTGACTACCCACTACAAAAGAAAAGACATACTCTTGAGTACCTTCGTACAATAGCGCACCTTCGTCCAAGAACAAACTTGTTCAGCGCCGTATTCAGAGTTCGCTCCGTTGCAGCCTTTGCAATTCATAAGTTCTTTAATGAAAGAAACTTTGTGTATGTTCACACACCGATTATTACAGGCAGTGACTGTGAGGGCGCTGGTGAAATGTTCCGTCTAACAACCTTAGACCTTGAAAATTTACCAAGAACAGAGGACGGAAAAATCGACTTTACAAAGGATTTCTTTGGTAAGGGCGTTAACCTAACAGTATCGGGTCAGCTAAGTGCTGAAACATATGCTATGGCATTTTCAAACGTATATACCTTTGGCCCGACCTTCCGTGCTGAAAAGTCAAATACAGCGCGTCACGCAGCAGAGTTCTGGATGATGGAGCCTGAAATTGCATTTGCAGACCTAAAGGACGATATGGCTCTTGCTGAGGATATGATTAAGTATGTTGTTAAATACGTAATGCAAGAGTGTCCTGCTGAAATTGAATTCTTTAACAAGTTCGTTGATACAACTCTTGTATCTCGTCTTACAAACCTTGTTGAAAACGAATTCGGCCACGTAACATATACAGAGGCAATTGAGCTTCTTGAAAAGAGTGGCAAAAAGTTCGACTATCCTGTTAAATGGGGTATCGACCTTCAAACCGAGCATGAAAGATATATTACCGAGGAGGTATTCGGTAAGCCTGTGTTCGTTACCGACTACCCGGCTGACATTAAGGCATTCTATATGCGTCTAAATGATGATGGCAAAACCGTTGCCGCAATGGATATGTTAGTGCCGGGCGTTGGTGAGCTTATCGGTGGCTCTCAGCGTGAGGAAAGACTTGACTATCTTCTAAAGGCGATGGAAAAGTTCAACCTTAATGAAGAGGACTATTGGTGGTACTTAGAATTAAGAAAGTACGGTGGAACAAAGCACGCAGGCTTCGGCTTAGGCTTTGAAAGACTTATTATGTACATTACAGGTGTTGCAAACATTCGTGATGTTGAGGCATATCCACGTACCACAGGTAACGCAGAGTTCTAATTTGGAATTAAATAAGCGTCGTATTTTGTGTTGCTTCTTTAACACCAAATAAAACAAATTATTAAACCAAAAATTGCAGGGGCGAGCGTTAATCGCCCATCAAACTTAAACTTACAAACAGAAGGTTATTTATGAAAAAATACAGCGAATTAACAAGAGAAGAGCTTGAGGCTTTACGTAAGGAGCTAAAGGCTAAATATAAGGGATATCAAGCAAAGGACTTAAAGCTTAATATGGCACGTGGTAAGCCTTGCGTTGAACAGCTTGACTTATCAATGGGAATGATGGATGTTTTATCAAGTGCATCAGACCTTACCTGTGATGATGGCACAGACTGTCGTAACTACGGTGTTTTAGACGGTATCAAGGAGGCTCAAGAGCTTTTAGCTGATATGATGGAGGTACCCCCTGACCACATAATAATCTATGGTAACTCCAGCCTAAACGTAATGTACGACACAATTGCACGTTCAATGTCACACGGTGTTATGGGCTCAACTCCTTGGTCAAAGCTTGACAAGGTTAAGTTTTTATGCCCTGTTCCGGGCTACGACAGGCACTTTGCAATAACCCAATATTTTGGCATTGAAATGATACCTGTTCCTATGACACCTGAAGGACCTGATATGGATATGATAGAAAAGCTTGTTAGCGAGGACGAAAGCATTAAGGGTATTTGGTGCGTTCCAAAGTATTCAAATCCACAGGGATATTCATATTCCGATTTAACAGTACGTCGCTTTGCTCGCTTAGAGCCAAAGGCGTCCGACTTTAGAATTTACTGGGACAACGCATATACAATTCATCATCTTTATGATGATAAGCAGGACAACTTAGTTGAAATTCTTGCTGAATGTAAGCGTGCAGGTAATCCGGACTTAGTTTATAAATTTGCATCTACATCAAAAATCAGCTTCCCCGGCTCAGGTATTGCTGCCCTTGCATCCTCACACAACAACTTAGAGGAAATTAAGGCTCAGCTTGCTGTTCAAACCATAGGACATGACAAGGTTAATCAGCTCCGTCACGTTCGCTTCTTTAAGGACATTCACGGAATGATAGAGCATATGAGAAAGCACGCAGATATATTAAGACCTAAGTTTGAGGCTGTTCTTGAAATTCTTGAAAGAGAATTGGGCGGACTTGGCATAGGTGAGTGGACAAAGCCAAAGGGTGGCTATTTTATCTCCTTTGACTCTCTTGAAGGATGTGCTAAGGACATAGTTGCCAAGTGTAAAAAGGCAGGCGTTGTAATGACAGGTGCAGGTGCTACCTACCCATACGGTAAGGACCCATACGACTCCAATATCAGAATTGCCCCATCCTACCCACCGCTTTCCGACCTTGTTATCGCAACAGAATTGTTTGCACTATGCGTAAAATTATCAAGTGTAGAAAAGCTACTTGCAAATATGAATTGAAGCTTAAAGCATCAAGCAAAATTTTGCTTGATGCTTTTTAATATATTGATTTTTCAAGCCATATATTGTATAATAAAATAAATACCATCAAAGGAGAAAAAGCTATGGAATTTAAAATTGAAGGCAACAAATTTATAAAGGACGGACAAGAGATAAAAATTATATCAGGCGCTGTCCATTATTTTAGAAATATGAAGGACACCTGGCGTGACATTTTTAAGAAAATGAAGGCTATGGGTCTTAACTGTGTAGAAACCTACTGTGCTTGGAATATGCACGAAAAAAAGGTTGGCGAGTTTGATTTTACAGGCAACCTTGATATTAAGGAATTTATAAATATAGCAAAGGAAGAGGGCTTAATGGCAATTGTTCGCCCGGGACCATATATTTGCGCAGAATGGGAATTTGGTGGCTTACCCTGGTGGCTACAAGCAATGGACGATATGGAAATTCGTTGTCAGAACAAGACCTATATGGAAAGATTTGAAATATACCTATCTCAAATCTTCGACCAAATTCGCCCACTTCTTGCAACAAATGGTGGACCTATCATTATGATGCAGTGCGAAAACGAGTATGGCTACTATGGTGACGACAAGGAATACCTAAAGAAATTATACGAAATTTACCGTAAATATGGTATTGACGTTCCACTTTTTACCTCTGACGGAACAGGCGAAGAGGATTTAATGGACGGCACAATTGACGGTTGCTTAGCAACACTTAACTTTGGCTCACGTGTTGAGGAAAACTTTAAGGCTCACGACAAATTGTTCCCAAATTCCCCAAAAATGTGTATGGAAATGTGGAATGGCTGGTTCGATGCCTGGGGAGACGGCTTCCACCATACCACAAGTGCAGAAAACTATGCACAGGTAGTTGATGAAATGCTAAGCTGTGGTAGCTTAAATATGTATATGCTAATAGGTGGCACTAACTTTGGCTTTACAAGTGGCGCTAACCATTATGAAAAATTTGCCCCTGACGTAACAAGCTATGACTACGACGCACCATTAACCGAGTGTGGCGATATTACACCGAAATATATGGCGCTTCGCGAGGTTATTGCAAAGCACACGGGCAAGGAATTGCCCCCTGTTCCCGCTAACAGAGAAAAAAGAGCATATGGCAAGGTTGAATTGCCATACGTAGCAAGCCTGTTTGATAATATGAATAAGCTATCTGCTCCTGTATTTTCCAATGTTCCAAAATGTATGGAAGCATACGGACAGGGCTATGGCTATATAGCATATGTAACAAAGCTAAACCGTGATTATAATAATGTAGATATAACCTTTGAAAGCATAGGGGACAGAGCGCAGGTATATGTAAATAGAAGTCTGCAGGGCATTGTTTACGTAAACGATGATGAATTAAAGGTTAAAATCAACGCAAAAGCAGGGGACACCTTAACAATTCTTGTAGAGAATATGGGCAGAGCCAACTTTGGACCGAAAATGATGCGCAAAAAGGGAATTGCAGGCAGACTTTTGCTTGGCAGAAGAGTACACTTTAACTGGGATGTATATACCTTGCCAATGGATAATCTTGACTTGCTTGAATATGGAAAAGAGCAAAAGGAGCAATCCTCTTTCTACAAGGGTAGCTTTACGGTTGATAAATGCGCCAATACCTTCTTGTATCTTGATAATTTTACAAAGGGCTTTGTACTTATTAACGGCTTCAATATCGGTAGATATTGGGAAATAGGACCACAAAAGAGCCTATATGTTCCGGCCTCACTCTTAAAAGAGGGAGAAAACGAAATTGTAGTTTTCGAGTCTGACGGAATTAAGGGAGATAAAGTAGTAGAATTTTTAGACTACCCAACCTTACAATTAAACTAATGCTATGGCAAATACTGAACTTACAGTATTTGCCATAGCTTTTTATTTTTTATATATAAGCTATCATATTTTTTCAAAAACAGAATAGACATATATAAAAAGGAGAGTGATAGCTTGCAGGACATAAAAAAGGGACTTAGTGGCAATGAGGTCTTAGAGTCAAGGGAAAAGCACGGAGCAAACAGGCTTAAGGAATACAAAAGAAAAAGCTTTTTTAAATGCTTTTTATCAAATCTTAGTGACCCTATAATCAAGGTGTTAATAGGCGCACTTTTAATTAATATAATTTTTATGTTCCCCAACATAAATTGGTTTGAAAGTGGAGGAATTTTATCATCAATAATTATAGCAACCTTAGTTTCCACCATATCGGAATACAGTAGTGAAAACACCTTTGAAAAGCTAAGGGAGCAAAACAAAAGCTCGGTAGCAATTGTGAAAAGAGACGGGGACGTGTGCGAAATTGATGGTGAGGACATCGTTGTAGGGGACTTATACATGGTCAGCGCAGGAAACAGCATTTTAGCAGACGGAACAATAATTAGTGGGGAAATATCACTTGATGAAAGTGCTTTAAGCGGTGAGAGCAAGGAAATACACAAAAAAGCGGGAGATAAGGTTTTAAAGGGTAGCTTAGTCCTTGGCGGTGAGTGTGAAATATGCGTTGACTTAGTAGGTGAGGACACCTACTATGGAAAGGTGGCAAGAGAGCTAAGGGAGGACTCTCGCCCAAGCCCACTTAAAAAAAGGTTAAGTCAGCTTGCAAAATCAATTAGCAAGCTTGGTTATTTAGCATCCTTTTTAATAGCCCTTGCTTATCTTTTTAATATATTTATAATAGATGCAGGCTTTGATTTTAGTAAAACTCTTGCTATGCTAAGTGATGTGAAATTTTTACTATCTAAGCTTTTAAATGCTCTAACCCTTGCAGTTTCCATAGTAGTTGTTGCAGTTCCTGAGGGCTTGCCTATGATGATAACGGTTGTCCTTTCCTCAAATATGAAAAAAATGATGAAGGACAATGTTTTAGTTAAAAAGTTAGTAGGCATTGAAACCTCGGGAAATATAAACCTTTTGTTTACCGATAAAACAGGCACACTTACAGAGGGGAAGCTAAGAGTTAAGGAAATACACTTGGCAGATGGCAATATATATTCAACACTAAACGGATTGAAAAAAAGTCCAAATGCTGAAAAATATGTGACCCTGTGTGCAAATTTGTGCAATTTCGCCTCGTTAAATGGAAAAAAAGCCATAGGCTCGGATGCGCTTGACAGATGCTTAAAGGAATATTTTATATCATACAGACAGGAATATAGGGTGTTAAAGAAAATTCCCTTTGACAGCGACAAAAAATATTGCTGTGTAAATGTAGAAAGCAAGAATGAAAGGCTATGGTTGTTTAAGGGCGCACCTGAAAAGCTAATAGAAGCAAGCACACACTATCTTGCAGAAAACGGTGAACTAAAGCCACTTGATGCGGAAACAAAAAATAATATATATAATAAGCTATCTCTTTTAGCAGGTAAAACATATCGTGTTGTTGCCCTTGCCTTTAAGGAAAAAGGATGTGACCTCGACTCCTTAAATTTCGTATCATTAATAGCCATTAGGGACAAAATAAGGAAGGAAGTGCCAAGAGCTATTGAGGAGGTACAAATGGCAGGTGTTGGTGTTGTTATGATAACAGGTGACAATCAGGACACAGCAGAGGCAATTGCCAAGGAATGTGGCATTATTTCTCCAAGGACCAAAAGACGTACAATTATAACAGGAAAAATACTTGAAAAGCTAAGCGACGAGCAATTAAAGGAGCTTTTACCCACAGTTGCGGTAATAGCCCGTGCCTTGCCCTCGGATAAAAGCAGGCTTGTTCGTGTAGCACAGGAAATGGGTTGCGTAGTTGGTATGACAGGAGACGGAATTAACGATGCCCCGTCTTTAAAGACAGCCGATGTAGGCTTTGGAATGGGCTCAGGCACTGAGGTGGCAAAGGAAGCCTGCGATATTGTAATTTCCGATAATAATTTTGCCTCAATAGTTAAGGCAATTTTGTATGGCAGAACTATATTTGAGTCCATTAGAAAATTCATTATTTTCCAGCTTACAATGAACTTGGGCGCAGTTGGTATATCCCTTTTAGGACCATTTATAGGTATTGATAATCCCGTTACGGTTACTCAAATGCTATGGGTAAATATTATAATGGATACCTTGGGTGCGCTTGCCTTTGCAAAGGAGCCATATTTAAAGGAATATATGAAAAGAATGCCCTTGTCGATTGATGAAAAAATTATATCTGAAAAAATGCTTTATCAAATAGCATCGACAGGAATATATGTGTTAATTTTGTGCGTTTGGTTCTTAAAGAGCCACACTCTCCCCCTTCTTTTAAGCAAGGGCGATGATAAATACATATTAAGCGCATTCTTTGCTATGTTTATTTTTACAGGCATATTTACTTGCTTTACTGCAAGAACGCAAAGAATGAACATTCTTTATGGCATAGGAAAAAATAAATCATTTTTGGCAATAATGCTACTAATATCGGTTATGCAAATGGCATTTATTTATTTTGGTGGAGATACCTTTAGAAGTGTCCCGCTATATTTTGGTGATTTAGTTAAGGTTATTTTAATTTCCTTAACGGTTGTAATATTTGATTTTATAAGAAAGCTTATAAGTAAG
This sequence comes from Clostridia bacterium, assembly GCA_017621085.1. Lineage (GTDB taxonomy): Bacteria > Bacillota > Clostridia > Oscillospirales > CAG-272 > RGIG2000. Next base: position 28,951 of record JAGATW010000128.1, read on the forward strand.
CTGTTGGGAGGAAAAAGAAATGTCAATAAATAAGTATCTTTACGAGGGGGCATTAATAGGAACAAGTGAGAACAGAGAATATATATCCTCTTTAAGAGGACTTGAAAAAGCAAGGCAAGAGGGCAAAATCCTTGAGGGAGTGGTTAAAATGTGTGATAGCCAAACGCTTGAAATGCACATTGACCTATATGGAATAGATGGCGTAATTCCCAAGGAGGAAAGCGTATATGCCTTTCCCGTAAAGGACATAGCTATAATAACAAGAGTGGGCAAGGCAGTAGCCTTTAAGGTTATGCAAATAGAGAAAAATGAAAAGGGAGAAATAAAAGCAATTCTTTCACGCAAACAAGCCCAAATGGAATGTATGGAAAATTACTTAATGGACCTAATCCCGGGGGATATAATTCCTGCAAAGATTACTCATTTTGAAAGCTTTGGAGCATTTGTTGACGTGGGTTGTGGTATTGCCGCCTTAATGTCTGTTGACTCAATTTCCGTTTCACGTATATCAAGCCCAAGAGATAGATTTTCCATAAGACAGGAAATAAAGGTAGTAGTAAAATCAATAGACTATGAAAATAAAAGACTTTTTGTTTCCACAAAGGAGCTTTTTGGTACGTGGGAGGAAAATGCAAGTAGCTTTTGCGTTGGTCAAACCGTGTCGGGAATTGTAAGGAGTATAGAAAGCTATGGCATTTTTGTAGAGCTTACCCCAAATCTTGCGGGACTTGCAGAATTAAAGGACGATGTTTATGTAGGCGATGCCTGTGCTGTATATATTAAAAGCATAATGCCTGAAAAAATGAAAATCAAGCTTGTAATAATAGACACCTATGAAAACAAGGCAGACCCCGGCGAGGACGCACAATTCTTAAAGGACGTTGAGAATGAACATATTAACTATTGGAAATACTCCCCCGAAAATTGCGAAAAATTAATAGAAACTACCTTTCAATAACAAAAAGAGCCTGTGGTTTAAATATATCACAGGCTCTTTTATATCTTGACAATCCTTTACGTATATGCTAAAATTTAGGTATAAAATATTATATTTTAAGGAGTAAACTAAGAAAAAGAAGCTAACTTTAGTAATTTCTATGATTGCTATGCTTGTTTTCTTACTTGCTGTATCTGCTTTAGCCGCTGAGGTTAATGGCGTTTATTATGACTTAGATGCAAGAAATCAAGTAGCAAAGGTTAACAAAGACAATAGAACAGCAACAACAGAAATTGCAGTAATCCCAAGCACAATTGAGTATGAGGGAGTAACCTATAAGGTAACAGGAATTTTAAATGATGCCTTTTATGATAACAAATCAGTTAAGGAAATCAGAATTTTAAGTGAGTACATTACTCAAATTCCGTCAAACATGATTGCAAACACATATGATGGAAAGCTTACAAAAATCTACATTGATTTTTCAAACATCACATCAATTGGCTCAGCAGCCTTTAACCCATCAAACCAGACAAATGGTAATAACCCTGTATCAAATAGCTTTTACTATTATGATGCTCGTGCATTTATCGAAAATGGCACAGATGTTATTATTACCGAGCCTGATTTTTCAAATCTTACATCAATTGGCTCAGCAGCCTTTCAGGGTGCTAACTTTGAAAAGGTTACAATTCCTGCAGCGGTTTATATAAAAAATCAAATGTTCAGAAAGTCCACCATCAAGGAGCTGGTCATTGAGGGCGAGGACAGAGCAGCAATTGAGTATTATGCCTTCCAGGATTGCAGAAGTCTTGAAAAAATTACTATTAAGTCTAAAAATCTAAATAGCATTGGTAATGATTTATTTAGCTGTGCAACAGCGCTTAAGGAAATACACATTGATTTGTCTAAGTGCGAAAGCGTTAAAGCATCTGCCTTCCAATTTGCAAATAATTATGATAGTGGCAACAACACAGTACAATGGTACAATTTAGAGGGCGAAAAAATAGTTGACCTTTCTTCTATGAAGCATTTTTATAACAGAGCCTTTTGTAGCTCAAATATTGGCTCAGCAAAAATTATTTGGCCAAATGCTATTGAAACATTAGAGGATCAAGCCTTTAGAAAATGTAACATTGTAAATCAACCAATGTTAATTAGTGCAGCAGAGGGCAAGACCTTGTCACTTTCCTACTATGCCTTTGATGGAAATAACCCAAGCATTTTCATTTGTAACGAGGGTGTTACTACACTCAAAAATCGCTTTGATAACTGTAAGGTAGTCCTTTTAGCTCCTTCTGTTACTATCACCGGTGATGGCAACTTTAGAGGAGAAAACGGTGTAGTTTACTACAAGAGCTTTGCAGAAGGCTCTAAAGCTCTTTCCTGCGCAAGCGTTCAAATGACTGATGCAACAGTATATAACTATGGCTTATGTGGCGTAGTTGCAGAGGTAACAACATTAGACGGCAATGTAACAGTTGGTACAGTTTCTCATACAACTGAAAGTGCAATTGATAATGCACTTTGCCCAATTGGTAAGGTATTAGTTACAGAATGTAAATATTGTGATTATATAGCATACAGTGTTGATGGTGTAGCTACTGATAAAAAAGAGCATAACTTTGACCTTTCAAGCGGTGCAATAATTGGTGGCATAGCTTACGAAAGCTATTTTGAAATGGGCTTTGAAACAACAGTGTGTGCATTCTGTGAGGCTACAAAGAATAATGACGTAGCAACAGCACAAGCACTCTTTACATGGAAGGGCTATGCAGTTTCCACCTTTGGTGAAACACTTTCTATGACACAGGGCTTTGTAATTAACACAAAAGCAATTGAAGCTTATATGGAATGTGTACCAAGCTTTGAATTTGGCTTGATTGCAGCAGGCAACAAGAATGGTGAAGCATTCTCACCTGAATTAAGTGGAGATTTGTGCATACCGCAATCTAAGATTGCTCACGACTATTTTGATATTAAAATTACAGGCATTACACAAGAGCATATGGATAGCAGAATTATATTCTGTGCATATGTAAAAGTCGGTGACAAGGTATATTACCTTGATAATAATGCAACATTAGAAGCAGTAACGGGCTTTAGCTATAACGAAGTTCTTGCAATGCAAAAGTAAATAAATTAAGGGACTGACCACCGTGGTCAGTCCCTTAAAATTTAAAGCTCCGATTTTGTTTGTCGGAGCTTTTTATATTTATTTAATTAATTCCTCAGCAATTTGAATTGCGTTTGTAGCAGCGCCCTTTCTTACCTGGTCGCCACAGCACCA
>JAGATW010000017.1 GCA_017621085.1 Clostridia bacterium
AGGGAACGGCGTCCTCGACGGTCCGTTTTAAATTTGCTCACATAAAAAGCCACCCTTTTGGGTGGCTTTAGAGTTATTCTTCCTCTTTTTTCTTGCGTCTGAAGCGAAGCTTGCGTTCTAATTTAGTTATGCGTACGCACTCAAGGGCGTGCTCAATCATTTCGGCAGGGTTCTTTGCTATATAGTTAGCTCCTGCTGACAAAAGCAGGTCTGTACTGCGATAGCCCCACTCAACACCAATTGAGCGCATATCTGCATTTTCAGCAGTAAACATATCAATATCGGAATCCCCCACAAAAATGCATTTGTGTGGCTTAACACCCAATTCCTTAACTACATAAAGAGCAGAGCTTGGGTCTGGCTTGTGTGGGAAATCACTCTTTCCCATTACAAAATCAAAGGTATTATCTCCAAAAAGAGTGGAAACAATAACTCTTACAAATTTGTCAGGCTTGTTTGAAAGAACGCCAAGCTTAAATTTATTTTGCTTAAGGGTCAAAAGAGCCTCGTTAATGCCTGTGTATGCCCTTGTTTTTTCGCAAAAGCATTTTTCATACTCCTCAAAAAATAAGCTGTGTGCGCTATCAATAATAAAATCCTCTTTTTGAACTGCAGTTGGCAGGGAACGGCGAATAAGCTCCCTTGAGCCATTATTTATAAAATTCAAAAGCTCAAACTTTGCGCGAGTTTCGTAGCCAAGCTTTGTAAGTGTGGCATTAACTGCAGTTTTAAGGTCGTCCATTGTGTCAGCCAATGTTCCGTCTAAGTCAAAAATAATTCCGTATGCCAAGCCAAATCCCCCCTAATCTCAGAATTTTCTATATTGTATCACAAAATGACAAAAAAGTAAAGTGCTAATATACATATTTGTCCGTTGACGAGATAATAAAGTTGTGATAAAATGTAATAAAGTAAACGTGTGAGGTAAACAGCTATGGCTATTTATAAATCAATTAATGAGCTTGTGGGAAATACTCCCATTATTGAGCTTTGCGAAATTGAGAAAAAATATAACTTAAAAAGCAAAATTTTTGCAAAGCTGGAGCTTTTTAACCCTTGTGGCTCATCAAAGGACAGAATTGCAAAAAATATAATAGATGTAGCGCTAAAAGAGGGCAAAATTACAAAGGGTGGCACAATAATTGAAGCAACTTCGGGAAATACAGGCATAGGACTTGCAGGAATTGGTGGAGCTATGGGCTTTAAGTCTGTTATTGTAATGCCCGATACTATGTCCAAGGAAAGAATACAAATTATGCGTGCCTATGGTGCAGAGGTAATATTAAGCGACGGTAAGCTTGGTATGAAGGGAGCTAACGAATTAGCCCAAAAAATCGCTAAGGAAACACAAAATTCCTTTATAGCCTCTCAATTTGAAAATGTAGCAAACCCGATTGCTCACTACAACACCACAGGTCCCGAGATTTACAAGGACTTGGACGGACAAATTGATTATTTTGTTTGCGCGGTAGGTACAGGGGGTACTTTAAGTGGCACAGGCAAATATCTAAAGGAGCAAAATTCAAGCATACAAGTAGTGGCAGTTGAGCCAAAAAGCAGTCCACTTTTAAGCGAGGGCAAAGCAGGACCACACAAAATACAGGGCATAGGCGCAAATTTTGTGCCAAGCACCTTAGATAAGGAAATTTACGACGAGGTAATTACAATAAGCGACGAGGACGCATATAGCCTAACTGCCGAAATTAGCAAAACAGAGGGCATTTTAGTAGGCATTTCCTCAGGCTGTGCCTTAAAGGCATCAATTGAAATTGCCAAAAGAGCAGAAAACAAAAGCATAGTAACAATTTTCCCCGACACAGGAATGAGATATTTGTCCGAGGACATTTGGTAATTTTTAAGCCAAGTTGGTTTGGTGGAGAAGGAAAAATGAAAAAAACACTTTTATTATTAACAATTTTAGCACTTATTCTAAGTGCGTGTCTTGTATTGTATTCTTGTGACAAGCCAAATACAGACAACGGAAATGACCCTGCAAGCAGTAGTTCGTCACAGAATACAGAAAATAACACAGACAACTCACAAAATGACGACCAAAAGAAAGACGATAATCAAGAAAAAACAGTAACCGTTACCTTTGACACAAATGGTGGTAGTGCTATTGAAAGCGTACAGGTTGCAGAGGGCAAAAAGGTAGCAAAGCCACAAGACCCACAAAAAGAGGGTTATACCTTTGATGGTTGGTATGTAGAGGATGAAAAATGGTCCTTTATTGGCTATGTTGTAACGGAAAATACCACCTTAACAGCCAAATGGGTGCCTACCACATACACAATTACATATGTAGGTGATGTAACTCATTTAAATAAGAAAACCTATACCGTAGAGGATGAAACCTTTGATTTAACAGGTACAGGCAAAACATATTATGAATTTTTAGGCTGGTATGAGGATGAGGAATTAACAAAGCCAATTTCAAAAATCGAAAAGGGTACTGTGGGCAACAAAACACTGTATGCTAAAATAGAATATAACCCCTTGCTCTTTAAATTAATGGGAGACGGCTACGCAGTAGTCGGCTGTGACAAAAACGCCACAAGTGTTGTTGTTCCAAGTACATACAAGGGCAATAGTGTAACAGGTATAGGCGAACATGCTTTTCATGGTTGCGCCAACCTTACAAGCGTTAAGCTATCAGATAGTATAACAAGCATAGGCTTTTGTGCGTTTTTGGGTTGCACAGGACTTACAAGTATAAAAATACCTAATAGCATAACAACTATAGGCGGTAGTGCGTTTCACGGCTGTATCGGTCTTACAAGCGTTAAGATACCAAATGGTGTAACAAGCGTAAGTGAAGATACTTTCTACGGTTGCACAAGCCTTACAAGTGTAGAAATACCAAATAGTGTAACAAGTATAGGCAGTGGTGCGTTTTATGGTTGCACAGGACTTACAGGTATAGAAATACCAAATAGTGTAATAAGTATAGGCAGTGGTACGTTTGAGGGTTGCACAGGACTTACAAGTATAGAAATACCAAATAGCGTAACAAGCATAGGCTGGGGAGCGTTTAGTGGTTGCACAGGTCTTACAAGTATAGAAATACCAAATAGCATAACAACTATAGGTGGAAGTGCGTTTCACGGCTGTATCGGTCTTACAAGCGTTAAGATACCAAATGGTGTAATAACCATAGAGTATAGTGCGTTTGGTGGTTGCACAGGACTTACAAGTATAGAAATACCTAATAGCGTAACAACCATAGGCGAATATGCGTTTTGCGAGTGCAAGGGACTTACAAGTGTAACTATACCAAATAGCGTGGTAAAAATAGGCGGATATGCGTTTTGTGATTGCACAGGACTTGCAAATGTAACTATATCTGATGGTGTAACAAGTATAGGCAGTCATGCGTTTTGTAATTGCCCCAGCCTTACGAGTATAAAAATACCAAGCAGTGTAACAAGTATAGACATTTATGTGTTTTCCGGTTGCCCTAGCCTTACAATATATTGTGAGGTTGAAACTCAGCCAAGTGGCTGGAACAGTATATGGGACTATTCATACACTGTTGTATGGGATTGTAACAATAATGATGTGGCAAATGATGGATGCATCTACACTATAATTGACGGAATAAGATACAGCATAAAAGATGAAAAAGCAACAGTTGTAAGACAGCCACATAATATTGAGAGAGCTGTAATTAAGGAAAGAATTACATATGAAAATGTAAGCTATCCTGTAACAGGTATAGGCAGAAATGCGTTTAGTAGCTGTGCAGGCCTTACAAGTATAGAAATACCAAATAGCGTAACAAGCATAAGTGAAGATACTTTCTACGGTTGCACAAGCCTTACAAGCGTTGAAATACCAAATAGCATAACAATTATAGGTGATAGGGCATTTTCATACTGCGAAGGGCTTACAAGTATTGAAATTCCAAATGGTGTAACAAGTATAGGCAGTCGTGCGTTTTATGGTTGCACAGGACTTACAAGCGTTAAGATACCAATCAGTATAACAAGCATTGGTGTTGAGGTGTTCATAGGCTGTGAAAATCTTACGATATATTGCGAGGCAGAAATTCAGCCAAGCAGTTGGCTAAGAAATTGGAATTCATACTGTCCTGTTGTATGGGGATATAAGCAAGGCGAGTAAATCGCCTTGCATATTGTGCTTATGCACAGTGATATTCGGCTTTTCGCCGAGTGATATTGAGCTAACGCTCAGTGATATTTTTGCTAACGCAAAAGTGATAAGTAACAAATACAAAGTGTTAAACAAAACGGGCGACCATTGGTCGCCCTTGTTGTTTGTGGGTTTTACACCTCATCCGTCAACTTTGTTGACACCTTTCTCGCTTCGGCTCGGTCACACTGTGGCTCTAACACTCCCCGAGTGTTATTCACTACCACAGTGACACTACGTTACCCAC
>JAGATW010000018.1 GCA_017621085.1 Clostridia bacterium
GCGAAAAGCCGAATATCACAGTGCGATAGCACTATATCACTGCAAATCGACCTTGGTCGATTTGCTTGGTATTTGTGATAGCACAACGGCAACGAGCATTAAGGCACAGCCTATAATTATTTTGGTGGTGGGTAGGTGAGCTTCCATTATGCACTCGGCAATTACGGCAACAAGAGCTTCCATTGAGCAAAAAAGGGCGCAAACGGTTTCGTTTCCGTTTTTTTGTCCTAAAAGCTGAAAGGTGTAGGCAATTGCAATTGAAAATACACCTGAAAAGAAAATAGGAAAAAGAGTAGATGTAATGCCATTTACAGTTATTGTGCCAAAAAGTCCACTTGAGGCAACGCCTAAAACGCCACCTACAAAAAACTGTATGCAGGAAAACAAAATTGGGTTAACGTATTGTGAGCTTTTACCTAAAACTATAATATGTATTGCGTAAATAACAGAGCATACAAGAAGCAAAAGGTCACCAAAACAAACTGCGCCAAAGCCACCTGCAAAGGAAAGAAAATAAAGACCTAAAACTGCAAAGGGCAATGCGATAAGCACAAACAATGAAGGCTTTTTCTTAAAGAAAATAAAGGAAATAAGCGGAACAAACACAAGGTAAAGGCTTGTTATAAACCCTGCCTTGCCACTTTCCCCTGTTAATTGTATTCCTAACTGTTGTGTAATACTTGCTAAAAACAGAACAGCTCCTGCTAAAGCTCCGTATTTAATGGTGTCTAAAACTCTTTTTTTAGAGTAATCAGCACGTCGTTCAAGCAACAAAACTAAGGGTATAAGCACTAAAGCACCCACTAGCATTCTAAGACCGTTAAAGCCTAATGCATCTAAAATGTGGGCGTTTTTTGATGCCATTTCCTGTACGGGAAAGGAAATTCCCCAAGCAAGTGCCGAAATTAAGCATAAGGGAGAGGAAGAAAGCTTTCTTTTTTGGCTCATAATTATTCCTCTATTGGTAATTTATAAAGGCTATTTTTATCTAAGTAGATATGGCATAGCTTTTTAATTTCATCCTCGGTTGCATATACATTTTTGTCATAAACGCCAACAACCATAAAGCCATTATTATAGGCTGTTCTCATTGCGTAAACTGCATCCTCAAAAATGTAGGTTGTTTCCTTATCTGTGCCTAAAAATTCAAGGGCAACCTCATAAATACGAGGAGAATTTTTACCAATTCCCACCTCGCCCGAGGTAAAAATGCGACTAAAATATTTATCAATGTTAAGTCTTTTTAAGACACGTTCAACGCAAAAACGGTCAGTTGCTGTGGCTAAGCACATTTTAACACCGCTATTATAAAGGGTTTCTAACATTTGACGCGCACCGTCTTTTATCTCAACTACTGTTGAGTATTTTTGGTACATAATTTCGTAAATTTTCTCCTTTGCCTCATCAAAAGGAGCTTTCAAGCCATACTCTTTTTGGCAAAAGTCGTACCAATTTTTCATTCCGTTTTCCAAAAAGAGCTTACTTGTGTTTTCCTTTGGTGTAATACCAAGGGAAATTAAATATTCATGTGGGGCAAATGCCCAATAATCCATAGAATTTAAAAGAGTTCCGTCAAGGTCAAATATTGCACCTGTTATTTTCATTTTTCATCACCTCTTTTGTATTTTACACCCTTATTTCTTAAAAGTCAATGTTGAATTATGATTATATATGTGGTAAAATAATTATATAATACTTTACGAGGTGATTTTTATGAAAATATCTACTGAAATTTATTCCTGTGCAAGACACGTAGGAGAGCATAAGGCAGTTGAGCTAATTGCCAAAGCAGGCTTTGATGCTTGGGACTTTTCCATGTTTGATATGTGCAGATGGGACTATTCTCGCTCCGTGGCAATTGAAAGCAACCACCCATTAAAGGGTAATGACTACCTTAAGTTTGCAAGGGAGCTAAAGCAAATCGGTCTTGACAACGGAATTGAGTGTAACCAATCTCACGCGCCATTTCCTGTATATAGCCCTGTTGTAAGGTCATACCTTAAAAGAGCTATTGAATGTACTGCCGAGGCAGGTGGAAAAATTTGCATAATTCACCCCGACAACAACAAAAGCGCTGAGGAAAATGCAGAAATGTACCAAGAGCTTTTACCCTTTGCCAAGGAATGCGGTGTTAAAATAGCAACTGAAAATATGTGGAACTGGGACAATGAAAAAAATCAAGCATCTAAGGCTGCTTGCTCCCACCACGATGATTTTTGCAAGCACATTGATGTTGTAAATGATGAATTTTTAGTAGCTTGCCTTGACTTAGGCCACGCAGAAATGAAGGGACTTGACACAACTGCCCCACAAATGATAAGGTCACTTGACAAGCGCTTACAGGCGTTGCACATACACGACAATGACAGATGGCACGACTCCCACCAAATTCCATTTTCAATGGAAATGGACTGGGTGGCTATTGCTAAAGCTTTAAAGGACATTAACTACCAAGGCTATTTAACTCTTGAGGCAGACCAATATTTGAATAAATTTAATTCCGATAATGTATTCCTGGGTGTTTGCGACCTTGCCAAGAGTGCAAGAAGGTTGGAGGCGCTCATTAAGGAGGCATAAATGAAAAAAGCCATAATAGCTTTACTTTTAATCCTTGCCCTTACCGTTTTAATGGTAGGCTGTGGCAAAAGTGTTGACTGTGGACCGGATGAGGAAAATATTCCTACTCCGTCAAACAGCATCACATCAAGCTCCGATTTATCAAACGATAAAGAGGACGTAAATGACGAAACAATATCAAGCAGTACAATAGTTAGCAGCAATGATGATGAAAATAAGGACACTACTAACAGTAGTGGCAATAGCTCAAATAACGACACTACTAACAGTAGTGACAATAGCTCAAATAACGACACAGTATCAAGTGGCACAACCGTTAGCAGTAGCATAGGCAACAAGGACCCCGAGCCTGAGCCAAAGCCGGATGTTGAGCCTGAAAATGTTCCTATTGACATTGCAGTAAATGGTTACAGTGCGTATATAGTTGTTTATGACGATAGTGATATAAGAGTATCCAATTTTGCAATAAAATTAGTTGACTATATAAATAACACTCTTGACATTTTCATAGAGCCTGTTCCTTATAGCCAATATGTATCAGCCGGCAATTGTATCTACATAGGCGATTTTAGAGAAACCCAATGGGTTAAGGCAAGACTAAATGAGCAAAACGACTTTGGCGCTTGTATTAGTGGTGATGACTATGTTTTGTGTGCCACAAATAACAGACTTTATGACTACCTATACGACATTTTGGTAAGCGAAATTCTTGTTTTGGTAAGAAACGGTAACTGGAGCACAGAGCCTAAAAAGGACTTTATATATCATAAGTCCTCACACAAGGACCAATCATATGTTGACTATGTGATAAATAAAAAGGGTGGACTTACACAGGACGTTTTGTTCAGCTTTTTTGATAAGTGCATTTTTGAAGCGCACGACGGAACAATTATTCCATATAGAATGTACGTGCCATATGACTATGACGCAGCTAAGGAATACCCAATTTTAACAATTTTACACGGAGCCGGAGAGAGGGGAATTGACAACACATCTCAAATGAGCAATATGGTTTATCCTATGTTCTGTAACGAAAACACACCTCTTTGGGACAGTATAGTTATTTGTCCTCAATGCCCGTCGTATCCTGAGCAATGGGTTGATACCCCTTGGGCAAATGGCAATTACAGTGTGGAAAACGTACCCGAGTCCAATGAATTAAAGGCAGTTCTTGAAATTCTTGATTATCTTGACAGAAAATATTCAATAGATGATGACAGATACTACCTTGCAGGACTTTCAATGGGTGGCTTTGGTGTTTGGGACTTGTTAATGCGCCATAGCGAAAAATTTGCAGGAGCAGTTCCACTTTGCGGTGGCGCTGACTACACACAGGCAGATAAGCTTGTTAATATGCCAATTTACACCATTCACGGAACAAATGATTCATCGGTTCCGATTAGTGGCACACGTCAAATGGTGGAAGCCCTAAGAGAGCTTGGCAGCACAGCCCTTAAGTACGAGGAATTACAGGGCTACGGTCACAACGTCTGGGGCTACGCAGCGGACAAGGACGAAATTTGGACTTGGCTCTTTGACCAAGAAAGACAATAAAAACATAAAAATCAAGCCACACGGCAACCTGCGATAAAGCAGGTCTGCCGAACGATGTTTGCCCTTACGGGCAAGTGATGTCGGCTTCGCCTAATGATGTAGCCTACGGCAATGATGTTGTGCCTTCGGCACAGTGGGCAAACATCACATCATTGCGACCATCGGGAGCAACATCATTACGAACGAAGTGAGTAACATCACTTTTGCGTAAGCAAAAACATCACTCCTTTACCACCCAAAAATAAAACATAGTATAACATAGTATAACAAACTATACCTTGCAGGCAAGGAAGTGTGCAAAAGGGACGAGAAAACCTCGTCCCTTTTGATATTGATAAAAAACTGCTTTACGGTAGGTGCCCACAGGGCTTGATTTTTTGTTGTATAAGGCGCAAAAATAAACACCATCAAAATGTGCCATTTACAAATTAAAGCAATTGAATTTCACAAATTTTATTCAAGGACTTGACAAAATTGGGTGGGTGATATATAATCGTAATATGTTATTTTTGGAGGTATTATTTTATGAGTAATTTAAATATAGTTTGTCTTGATTTAGAGGGTGTTTTAGTTCCTGAAATTTGGATTGCCTTTGCTGAGGCAAGTGGTATTCCTGAGCTTAAGCGCACAACTCGTGACGAGCCTGATTATAATAAGCTTATGAATTTCCGTCTTGGCATTTTAAAGGAGCACGGTCTTGGTCTTAAGGAAATTCAAGAAACTATTGCTAAAATCGACCCAATGCCGGGGGCTAAGGAGTTTTTAGACAAGCTAAGAGAGTTAAGTCAAGTAATTATTGTTAGCGATACATTTACACAATTCGCAGCTCCTTTAATGAAAAAGCTTGGTATGCCAACAATCTTCTGTAACACCTTAGAGGTAGCAGAAAACGGCGAAATTACAGGCTTTAAAATGAGATGCGAAAAGTCAAAGCTTTCAACCGTTAACGCACTTCAATCCGTAGGCTTTGAAACAATTGCAGCAGGTGATAGCTACAACGACCTTGGCATGATTTTGGCAAGCAAGGCAGGCTTCCTCTTTAAAAGCACAGACAAAATCAAGGCAGACTACCCACAGCTTCCAGCCTTTGATGAGTACGACGACCTTTTAAATGCAATCAAAAAAGCACTATAAGAAAGCAGACACAAGGTCAGCTCGCAATGATATTGAGCCTTTGGCTCAGTGATATTTTTGCTAAAGCAAAAGTGATAAGATATAAATACAAAACGGGCGGCCATTGGTCGCCCGTTGTTTGTTGGTATTACACCTCATCCGTCACGCTATTGCGTGCCACCTTCTCCCGCTGGAGAAGGCTTTTTAAGAAGCATTAGCTTCGTGTTTTTTAAGACTTGAAGAAATAACTACACCTACAATTGCCTTCTCCAGTGGGTAACGTAGTGTCACTGTGGTAGTGAATAACACTCGGGGAGTGTTAGAGCCACAGTGTGACCGAGCCGAAGCGAGAAAGGTGTCGCCTTTGGCGACGGATGAGGTGTTTCTACGCATTTGTAGCTTATCTCTTTTGCGTTTACGCAAAAATATCACATTGCAGTAAGCAATATATCACTCGGCGAAAAGCCGAATATCACTCAACCGTAGGTTGAATATCACTGCAAGCTGACCTTGTGTCTGCTTGCTTAGTATTTGTAAGAGAACAAATAGTTACCTGTTGTTAGCTTGCCGAAGATGTACTTATTACAAGCGCTTTCGTTGAAAATCCAAATTTTGCCGTCGAGATAAACGATTTCCTCGGACATAGGGGGTGCTTCAATTGTTTCAACTAATGTTGAACTATCTACTGTGTAAAGAGGAATTTCAAGATTAAAGGTGCTTTTTGCAAAATCAATATTTGTTACGCCTAAAACCTTATCTAAATCGTGTACATAAAGCTTTGAGGTTGTAAGTCCCCAAGAGGTTGAAAGAATTAATTTTCCATCATCGGTAACGCACACACCCTGTACATAAGATGGGAGTGAATATGCGGCAACAGGGGTTGGGTTAATGCAAAAATCTGCTTTTACATTAGTTAAGCTAAATGCAAGCATCATTGCCTTGTTTTCATCCCCTGCAGGAGTTTTGTAGTGGTGGGACACAGGAGTTTCGTAGTCCCCTGCCTTGTAGAATGAGCCTGTAATTAATTCTCCGTCATAAATATAGCAAAAAGCAGGGTCAACGCCAAGGGTGTTGATTGTTCCTCTTTGATAGGTAAACTTAACGCTTGGGTCTAAAATATCATTCAGGTCAAAAACGTCAATTCCGTCAGCCCCTGTTATATAAACAAAGTCCTTATAATAAGTAATACCACCTGTATGACCTGTGTATGGGTCAGTATTTTCTTTCTTTAGGTCGGTGTAGTAAAAATCATCTCCGTCCTTGCTGATTACGTAAACACGTGAGCATTCGTCATTTGTCATATAGCCACAGGCTAAGAACGCATGCTCCTCTTTTATATACTCAAAGCCCTGTGGCACAAAGCCCTCATCAAGACCCGGAATATAAAATTCCTTTTCTGCGTGGTCGTAAAAGCTATCATATTTAATTCTGTCATAAGCCTTAAAGCCAAGAATTACAAGCATAGCCAAAACAAAAATTGTAATTAAAATAACGCCTGCTATTTTTAATGCTTTTTTCATAATTACCTCCATAGGTATATTTTTAACTATTTTACCACAAAATTATGAATTTGTAAATATGTTTTATTTGTTTTGGCTTTTCCACGCAAAATAAGTTGACGTATTTTATTTAATATGTTAAAATATTAGTACCGAACTATTTTTTGGGGGATTACTATTATGAAAACTGTTAATGTAAGAGATTTTGGTGCTAAGGGTGACGGTTGCACTCTTGACACTGTGGCTATACAGTCAGCAATTGACGCTTGTGAAAAGGGGGACACTCTTGAATTTTCAGGCAAGGGAATTTTCTTGTGTGGCACACTTAGATTAAAGGGAGATATTAAGGTATATATAGCACCCGATAGTGAAATTTGTGGCTCACGTAACTTAGCCCACTACCATGCAAACGGCTTTTACCATAACGAAATGGTTGACACAATTTCCTTGATTTATGCTCTTGATAGCGACAATATCGAAATTTGCGGCGGTGGCAAAATCCAAATGAATGGTGATGCCTTTGTTAATTTTGATGCTTGGTGTCCAAACGAAGTTCCAAGAGAGGAAATGATTAAGGAATTTGAGGAGCAAACAGTAGTTGGTCCTGAAACAAAGGTTACACGTCCCTCTCAGCCGATTTTCTTTAACAACTGTAAAAATATACATATTCACGATATCAGAATTTTTAATGCTCCTTGCTGGACCGTTACATTTTCTAACTGTGAGGACATTCTTTTTGAAAGAGTATATGTTGATAACCATAACAGAATTGCAAATAATGACGGTGTACACTTTACAGCCTCACGCAATATAGTTGTAAGAAATTGCACCTTCTTATGCGGTGATGATTGCTTTGCCGCAACCTGTATTACAAATACTAAGGGTGTGTGCGAAAATATTGAGGTAAGCGACTGCTTAATGTCCTCTCGCTCTGCTGCCATTAGATTTGGTCACCTTTACAGCGTGGTAAGAAACGTAGTAGTTAAGGACATTAAAATTTTGCCGTCTAACAGAGGAATTTCAATTTTCTCAGGAGATGACGGTATTGTTGAAAATGTTAAGATTTCCAACATTGAGTGCAAAACTCACATTCACGCAGGTGGATGGTGGGGCAAGGGAGAGGGCTTTATAATTTGCGCCGCTAACGCTAAGGGTCAAATTAAAAATGTTACTCTTGAAAATTGCCACTTTATTGAGGAAAACCCATCAATTATCGCAGGTACAGATGGTAATGTTGACGGAGTTGAGCTTGTAAATTGCACATTTGAATATAAAGAGGGCTACACTCATCCTTACTTTAAGAATAAGATGGACCTTCAGCCAAATATTCCAAGCTTACAGCCTGCCCCATTTAAGGAAGGGGATACTCTTTACACCTTTGGCTGTAATAATGTTACTGTAAATGGAGAAAAAATAAATGCTCTTTAAATCAACCTTAATGGACAAGGATTCAGTATTAAGGTCCTTAAGACGAATTTCCCACGAGATAGTGGAAAAGAACCGCGGAGTTGAAAATCTTTGTCTTGTTGGCATACTCCGTCGTGGTGTGCCTATGGCAGAAATTATTGCCGAAAATATAAAAAGAATTGAGGGAGTTTGTGTAAACGTAGGTGTGCTTGATATTTCTGCCCACCGTGACGATATAGATTTTCGCCAAGCTGACGAAAATAGCAAAACAGACATTCCCTTTGAAATTAGCGGTAAAACCGTAGTCCTTGTTGATGATGTTTTATTCACAGGCAGAAGCGTGCGCGCGGCTATGGACGCACTTATATCAATGGGTCGCCCTGCAAAAATTCAATTAGCCACTCTGATTGACAGAGGCCACAGGGAATTGCCCGTGTGCGCAAACTACATTGGCAAAAACTTTCCAACCTCAAGGACCGAAATTATAAAGGTTTACTTTGAGGGCATTGATGAGGAAACCTGCGTAAAGCTTTACGATATATAAATAAAGTCGAACTTATGTCAACTTACAGAATTACTATTTGAGGAGGAATGAAAATGAAAAGAAATCTTTTTTTGGCATCTTTATTCACACTTACATTGTGCTTGTGCCTTCTGTTTGCATCCTGTGGGGACAACACAGAAGAGACATTGCGACCAAGCGAGGGTCTTGAGTATGCCTTAAGCGATGACGGCTCATACTATACCTTGACAGGTGTTGGCACTTGTACAGATACAAATGTTGTAATTCCAAGCGAGTATGACGGTTTACCTGTTAGTGTGATAGGTAAAAGATCATTCGAGTATTGCAACACAGTCAGAAGCGTTGTAATAATGCACGGTGTGACACGCATTGATGATGAAGCGTTTGTACTTTGCGAAAGCTTAAGAAGCATTGAAATTCCGAACAGTATGGCATATATAGGCAATAATGTGTTTCAAAGCTGTACCGGTCTTAGAGGTGTTGAAATACCAAACAGTGTAATATCCATAGGCGATAGTGCGTTTAGAGACTGTAACCGTCTTACAAGTGTTACAATAGGAAACAATGTAAAAACCATAGGAGAGGAAGCATTCAACGGTTGCCTAAATCTTAAAAGCATAAATATACCAAGCAGTGTAACGAGCATAGGAAAAAAAGCCTTTGCTAACTGTACAAATCTTGCAAGCATTGAAGCTGATGAAAATAACGCAAATTACAAATCAATAGACGGAAGCCTATATACAAAGGACGGATGTAAGCTTATTCAATATGCCATAGGTAAAACGGAAGGTGAGTTTACTGTGCCCTCTTCCGTAGAAAGCATATGTGATTATGCTTTTTATAATTGTCTTACTCTTACAAGCATCAAAATACCAAAAAGTGTAAAAGCCATAGGAGAAAATGTATTCTATGGTTGTGAAGCTCTTGTAATTTCCTGCGAGAATAACGGCCCGTTAAGCGATTGGAATGAACATTGGAATCTGATGGAGTATAAAGGCTCATCAGGAAGAGTAAGATGTCCTGTTGTGTGGGATTATAACCATAATGACAGAGCAAATGATGGTAATACTTATGCCGTTATCGACGGAATAAGATATTGCATTGATGGTCTTTTCTATAATGCGCATGTTGTAAGGCAGCCCACTTATCTTACTGAAGCTGAAATTCCGAGCTATGTGGTATATAGAAAGATAAGCTACCCTGTTACAAAAATAGACGCAGAGGCTTTCTCATCCTGCTCAAGCCTTACACGTGTAGTTGTACCAAGCAGTGTAAAAACCGTTGAAGAGGATGCATTTCTTGGCTGTAAAAACGTTACGGTTTACTGCGAGGCACAAAGCAAGGCCAGTGAATGGAGTAACAACTGGAATCGAATAAAATCTTTAGGCTCAAAAACTTTACGGTGTCCTGCGATTTGGGATTACAACAATAACGATGTGGCAGATGACGGAGCTGTTTACACTGTGGTTGACGGAATAAGATACAGCATTAAGAATGAAAAAGCAACCGTTTTAGGACAAATAGGCAGCTTATCGAAAGTGAGAATAAATGAAAAAGTTATCTATAAAGACACAAGCTATCCTGTAACAAGCATTGGTAATTACGCATTTGAAAATTGCCTTGCCCTTGAGGATGTTGTGTTGCCAAATGGTTTGACAAGCATTGGCGAATATGCCTTTGCAGGCTGTGTGGACCTTAAAGGCTTAGAATTGCCAATTGGTATAACCCATATGGGAAAAAGGGCGTTTTCAGGATGCGAAAGCCTTACAAGCATTACAATACCAAGCGATGTTACAGTCTTGAGCGAGGGTGTGCTTGCCGGATGTAAAAGTATTACTGAATTAAAAATACCAAGTAATATAACAACCATAGAGCCACGGGCGATTGCAGGCTGCTATGCTCTTGAAAATATTACAGTACCAAATAGCGTAACATGCATATCCGATTACGCGTTTTCTAATTGCGCAAATCTTACGTCCATTAAAATACCAAGCAGTGTAACAAGTATAGGCTTAAAGGCATTCGTTAATTGCAAAAGACTTACAATTTACTGTGAGGTGGAAGAAAAGCCTATTCAATGGCACAATGAGTGGAACAGTACACATTGCACCGTTGTATGGGGACATAAGCAAGATAACTGATATTGATTTGTAACGTAAAGCTCTTCCTTGATTTAAAAGTAATATAAAAAACAGGGTCAGCTCCCAAAAGGGCTGACCCTGTGTGCGTTATTTAATGTACTAATGATATTATGATAATTGCAATTCCATATAATACCACAAGGTGGGCAGGGTAGAATATGTAAAAGAAATATTTTAGGTTTAATTTTCCCTTTTTGCCTGAGTACAAAAGAATTATAGGCAAGGCAAGCATGCAAAACCATTGATACGGTGAGGATGCTAATGAGTATAACATAAGTGGAATACTCATACATAATAATCTTACGGGAATATTGTCAAATTTTTTAAGCCACTCGGGCGCGTCTGTCCTGTTAAGACTTGGAGCAGAGGCAAAAACTGCCACCATACAGCCATAAAAGCCATAGGAATAATGAAAATGAATACGTCCTGCAAAATAGTATAGAGAAAGGGTAGCACCAACAAATAAAACAAAGGATACAACCTTTATTATAATTTTGCAATTCTTGTCAAAAAATGAAATTTTAAACCAATCAAGCAAGTAAATAAGACCAAGGGACAAGGTAAAGGTTACAAGAACATTCCATTGAAAATCCTTGAAGAAAATCATCATAGGAATTTGATAAACAACGCCTAAAATTCCCATAGTTAATATGTATTTTAGCTTGTTTTTAGTGTGTCTTGCACCCTCGGCAATCATAAAGGCAAAAATAGGAAAGGCAATCCTGCCTATTATTCTAAAAATCAAAACAGAGGAGAACAAAATCATTCCCACGTGGTCGATTAGCATAGCAATTGCTGCTATTATTTTTAAGGAATTATTGTTTAAAAATCTAATTTTAGATAACATTTTATTAAACCTTTCCAAGCATAATTTTTATAATTTCTCGGTCAGTTTCGCTCATACCCTTTTGGGCAAGCCTGCCAACATTCTTAATGGTGTTTTCAACACCCTTGGTAATAATTCCGTCACCACCGTAGAATTGATGACCCGATGCCATCATTTCATAGCCTAAAATTCCCGCCTCAACTGCCATTGCAATTTTGGCAGCGCAGGATGATTTTGCACCATCGCAAATAGTACCTGAAAGAATAGCTATTGCGTTTACAAGAGTGTGTGCAATTTCGTAATATCTGCCACCCTTAAGATAAGCAATACCACAGCCACAGCCACACCCTGCGGAAATTGCTCCACAGTAGGCGGAAAGACAGCCAATGCCTGTTTTTTGGTGTATTGTTATAAGGTCGGAAACAATAAGGGCACGTAAAAGCGTTTCCTTATCTACTCCCATATGATTTGCGTAAATAATAACAGGGACAGATGCGGTAATACCCTGATTGCCGCTGCCCGAAATTATGCAAACAGGCATTTCGCAGCCACTCATTCTTGCATCACTGCCTGCTGCCGCATAGGCTCTTGCAAGAGTGCGCACATCCCCATTTGCCATATTGTAAAGTGTCTTTCCTATGGAAGCGCCCCACTCACCGTTTATTCCCTCAGTAGCAATTGCCATATTACATTCAATTTGCTTTTCAAGGTAAGGGGTAATTTCACAAAGGTCAACTGTGTCAGCATACTCAACAATGTCCTTAACGCTTAGTAAGGAACGGTCTGTTGAGTCCTTTTCAACCGTGTCGTCCTCGGTTGCGTAATTTGTAGTTATGTCTTGTCCGTTTAGTAAAACATAAATTACGTTTGTGTGCCTTTTGGCAAGACGGGCAATAGCGATATTTTCCCCATATGTACCCTCAATTAAAATTTCAAAGGCATTTTCCGTTTCAAGCTCGTAAATTTCAATAGGGGTCTTTTCCTTGTATTCCTTAATTTTTTCAACATCGCTTGCCTCTAAGGCACAAAGCACCTCTAATCTTCTGTGTGGACTTGCAGAAATAACACCTGCGCAAATAGCGCTGTCAATTCCGTGCATTCCCCCTGTTAATGGAACAATAACGCTTTTAACATTTTTAATAATGTTGCCACTTAGCCCAACCCTTAATTTTTCAGGGCTGCCACCAAGGGCGTGGGAAATTATAGATGATGCATATGCAATAGCAATAGGCTCAGTACAGCCCATTGCAGAAATTAACTCCTCAATTAGTATATCGGTATATGTGCGTACATACTCCTGTGAAAGTGCCATAATCCACCTCAAAACATATTACTTCTATTATATAATAGCATAAATTTACATTCCTTGCAAGAGGAAAAAGCCAATGAGGATAAATCCCTCATTGGCTTTTTGTTAGTTCCTGTTGCACTTAGCTTGACAATATATCCTATTTATATATTGTGTGGAAAAATTACCCAACCTGCAACAGCCTATTGCTATTTCAGTAATTTGACTAAGGCGGTGTAATCATTTCGTGGCGGTATATTGCGCTCTTTGTGCCATTCGACATATGAAAGAACACTTTCTGAAACATCTTCAAGAGAGCCAAATCCCAGAAACTTGTCAATTCGATCCAGCATTAGCATATTTACCCAAATAACGTCCTCGCGCTTCATAGATTGAACCTTATAACGAAAGGTATCTTTACTATTTATAATCGCTTTGCCGTGAAAATAAGGGAGATCGTCTGCATCGTTTTTTTCAAATAAGCGTCGGTCATTTATACGTGATGGCCATGTTGGTGGTAGAATTGGATATTTTTCTTTTTTGCAATAAAGTCTAAAGAAAGGGTTTATAAGAACTAGCATACGATTTTTTGAAATAGAGAACATATAAAAGTTTTCGTGAAAATTACGTTGTGTGTTATAAAGCTCTAAATATTTTTGTTTAAAAATCGGATTGCTGGTCCTTTCATGTGCTTCGATTAAGAATTGTTGCTTTTCATAAAAGAATGGCGCGCCCTTCTCACGCTCTGATGTCATACCAATATCGGTGATAATAAAGCTTGTGTGAACAAAGCTTGAGTCCCAAATCGCCATATAACCGTGATTGTAAATTTGAGCCCAACGATATACTTCGTAAGTACAAAGCTCGTGCGATTGAATGTGTAAAAGGTCTTTACACTCAATAATAACCTTAATGTTTCTTAACCAACGATCGTGTGTGGTTTCGCCCTCAATGACTTTTTCCGGAAATGGTCGCTCGGAATGATTAAGAATGCTAGAGAGCGTTTTTTCACCCTGTATATACTTGCTTTCTGATACAGAAACGCGCATTTGCTCTAATAACAAAAACCTTTTGATGATGTCTAATTCTTTTCTGTTGATTTCTACTTCGCCACGACATTCTGCTTTTAAAAGCTTTTGATTTAAAATGTTGGCAAATCGACTTTCAATCTGGATAAACTCCTTTTCGATTTCCTCAGGATAAAATTTATATTCGGAAAAAACGTCTTCTGTTTTTTGCTCAGGGTGATATTCACTTGTTTTGATATTGTATGTGGATATTTTGTTGCTAAATCTTCGCAAGATAAGCTGTGGAACATAGTGGTTATTTTCATATGGCATACATTCTCTAAGCTCCTTTAGTTGAATAATTATTAAATATTATACCATAAATACCAAAAGAGTTCAACATAAAACAACAATGAGGAAGTTATAAAAGCGGTAATCACTATTGATTTTTAATAATAACTGTGTTACAATAAGGGCACATATTCGAAGTCTTTGGCGCACTGCGTTGTCTATGCAAAGGAGGCGTGCGAATATGAAAAAAGAGAATCGAAAAAAAGATTCTGAAACGGCAAGGCTTATGAGAAGCATAATTGCCAAAACACAGCTCACAAATGAACAGGTTGCCGAAAAAGCCGATGTTTCTGTCCGTATGGTTTATCATTATTTGTCCGGACGCAGTGAGCCCAGCATGCGAGTTTATATTAAGCTTATAGAACTCGCAAAATAGTATTTGGAAAACGCCCTAATTAAGGGCGTTTTCTCATTTTTTGAACCGCCGGTTCATAGGCACTTTCTTGTAAATGTGCTACAATGTGCTTGAACATTCAGAAAGGAGGTATTAGGAATGTCGAAGTATAAAACCATTGATGTGTGGAATATGCGCTATGGAAACAGAGAAAACGTTTACGATTATGCAGGTAGATTAATGAAAAAATCAGCCTGTGGCAACCCAAATAGCGCCTATCATCCAACCCTTGACCACATAAGACCCTTATCAAAGGGCGGACAAGATGTTTTAGGAAATATAGAAATTTGCCATCATAATACTAATATGGAAAAGGCTGATAGCTTTCCTTGCTGGACGGCAAACAAAAGACGGTTTTGCGCTAAACGGGTTAGGGGAACAAGAACAGATTACATAATAGAAGAAATTTAAGAAATACTGCCAAAAGACTAAATAATAGTTATTGACAAAACGTGTCAAAGAATGTATAATTAAGTTATGACACAAAGGGGGCTTACCCTTGTGCGCAAAAACAAAATTAAGGAGATTTTTATGAAAAAGTTTTTTGGCGAATTCAAAAAATTTATCACTCGCGGTAATGTTTTGGACATGGCTGTGGGCGTTATCGTTGGTGGTGCGTTTACCGCTATTGTAAACGGTGTTAGTAACTTTGTTCTAAAGCCAATTATCAACTTTGTTCTTGCGTTAGTATTTGGTGAAGGTGCATTTGAAGGCGCATACACCTTCCTTGGTGAAAAGGTATATACACTTGACGCAGAGGGAAATGAAATTATTGACCTTGCAAAGTGCTATTACATTGACTGGGGCTCACTCATAATTACTATTATTAACTTTATCGTTACTGCTCTTGTTCTATTCTGCATTGTAAGGGCAATAAACAGAGTTAAGGATGAGGCAGAGGGTGGTCTTACAAAGGAAGACAGAAAAGAGCTTAAAAAGCGTGGTATTAAGAGACACGACGAAGAAGCTGTTGCAGCTTACCTAAACGAAAAGGCAGAGGCACAGGCAAAGGCTGACGCTGAGGCTGCTGAGGCTGCAAGACTTGAAAGACTTGCTAACCCAACAACTGAGGATTTATTAAAGCAAATCCTTGAGGAAATGAAAAAAGCATAATTTGACAAAAACAGCTTATACTTTTATAAGCTGTTTTTTCACAAGAAAGGACACTATTATGAAAAAAATGCCGGAATACGATGTAACCGAGTTTGAACAGGAGCTAATTGACCAAGTTCCCATAGCTGTTAAGACAAAGGATGCAGATTACATAGTTCGCGTGCTTACAGAGCTTTACAAAAACGAGGAATATCAAGACCTTTTAAGCGCACTTATGATTATTGAAAAATATCTTTTCCGTGCTTACGAGCTTTTATATTTCGTTGAGGGCAAGTGCATTGCTTATGATTTTGAGGGGTTTTTCTTTGATGAGGAAATACACAACAGAACAATTGAAAAAGCAAAGAAGGCTCTTAACAAGGACGAGGCAGAAAGAAAATATCAAGCAGGCGTTAACTTAGTTAAAGAGGGTAATAATGACGAGGCAACTCCTTTATTTAAAGCATCTGCCCTTGGTGGAAGCGTAAATGGCGCATATAACTATGGTGTGTCCCTTTGTCGTGGAGAGGGCTGCGATGTAAATGAGTTAGAGGGCGCATTTTGGTATTGGGTTGCTGCTTGTCAATGCCACCCGAGAGCTTGTGCAAATCTTGCAATGTGCTTCCAAGACGGTAAGGGCGTTTGCGCAGACGAAATGACAATGCTATATTGGTATTTAAGGTCGGGTCTTGCAGGTAATGTTGACTCAATGAAGGCAGCTGCCAACCTTTTAATTAATCAGCTTGGCATACCGGGACAGGAATATGTTGGCACTCAAATGCTATTGGCTACCGACAACTTAGAGGATAGTGACACCTATGAATCACTAATGGACACAGCCTTTAATCTTTGTGGCTTCCTTGAGCCATATATCTACAACAGATATTTTGAGGAATAATTTAAAAGGGGATGTTGCGTTAAGCAACAGCCCCTTTTGCTATGTGATTAATCTGTTAATGAAATAAATATTGGCGTGTGGTTTACGCTTTTTAGGAATTTATCAAACACGTCTGTTCGCTTTAAGCGCAGGCTTGATGTGTTTTTACAGGGGTGACAGCCAAAGTCCTCGTGGTCTAAAAGCTCCTTGTCAATTACAAGCTGTACCTTGTTTTCCAAATCGTTCATTAAAGCCATTATGGAAACAGAGCCCGGAGTTACGTCAAGCAGGCTTAGCATATCCTCGGGTGTTGCAAAGGACAATCGAGAGGAATTTAAAAGGTGAGATACCTGACTTGTGTTAAAGCGCTTGTGAGCAGGCATTACAAGCATATAAAAGCTTGTTTTTTGGCGATTGCAAAGGAAAATGTTTTTGCAAATTACATTGTCAAGCACTCTTTCAACTGCCTCACATTCTTCATCTCCAAAAATACTGTCGTGGTCAACACGATAATATTCAATTCCTAAATTGTCAAGGTAGTCATATACCCTTATCTCCCTTGCCTCTCGACCCTCACAGGAGGAGGGTCTGCCCTTATATAAAGTCATTTTATACATTATCTTACCTCGCTTTGAAAGGCAACTGCCTTGCCTAAAATTTGAATGTCACAAAGCTCCTTGCCAACAAAAACAAGGGGCTTATATTTTGGATTTTCCGGCGCTAAAACAAGCTTTTCCTCCTCGGGATAGAGGTAAACTCTCTTCAAGGTTGCACTATCATCTACTAAAACAGCGGCAATTTCACCATTTTCAACCCTTTGTTGCTTTTTTATATATACAAGGTCGCCATCATATATTCTTGCTCCTATCATACTATCCCCCTTGGCAAAGAGGCAAAAGTCTGCTGTGGCAATATTGGTTGCACTTGCATACCCCTCAATATTTTCCTCGGCAAAAATCGGTGTGCCACAGGCAATTTCACCTAAAATAGGAAGCTTATTTTCAAGCCTTGGAGCGTCGGTTATGTCGCTTATATCAACCTCTAAATATTCGGCAATAGCTTTTAATTTGTCTAATTTTGGAGTGTAGCTACCGTTTTTCCAGCTTGTAAGGGTAGCCCCTGATACTCCCGTTGCCTTGCTTACCTTGTAGGGAGTTAATCCCTTGCTTTTTAAAATTTTGAGAAAATTATTATACATATCCATTTTTCAGGACACCTTTCGTAAATTTAGTATTGACATTTTCAAATTTATGGGGTACAATATGAATACTTAAGAAATCTTAATTAATTCTCCCCGTTGAATTTTATGTTTCTTAACTATTATTATACACACATTTTACTTGGTTGTCAATAAGGAGGAATATTAAAATTAGTGTGCAGTATATGTAATCAGTTTTCCTGTCCGGAGCTTTGCCCGAATCACGGTGGCAAGAGCATTTATGTATGCTCATATTGCAAGGAAGGAATTTATAACGGTGAGAGCTATTATAAGCTTGGTAGCTCCTATTTCCACAAGGAGTGCTTGCTTGATGGCTACGATAAGGAGGAGCTTCTTTCACTTCTTGGTGCGCCTGTGCGCCGTGCATCGGAAATTGAGGTAAGCTTTTATGCCACATACCTGTCAGGCATAGATAGGAGAAAAGATGGAGAGTAGATTAAAAATAGTTAAAAGAGAATTAAGGGCGCTTAAAAAAAGCTCCCACGCAATAAAGCGATTAATTGAATTGCAGGGCATACACTTTAAAAGAGTAAAAGCATTGCAGTCCCTATCAACCATTAAGGAAGATAACGCAATTCTTGAAAAGGAAAAGGAATTAATGCTTTCAATCTGCCTTAAAACCGAAATTGAAAAAAGCCAAAAAATCGAAGAAAAGTATTTAAAGGAAATAAATAAGCTTGACGAAGGCGACAAAGCAATGGTCCTTGACTGCTTTTTTAACGGAATGCCCTTTTGGAAGCTTGGCATGGAATATGGCTTTTCCGAGGAGGGCGCAAGAAAGCACATTGATGCAATAGTCAAAAAAATCGCCCAAAATGTAGAATAACTCAAAGGAGCAAGGAAAAAGCCTTGCTCCTTTTGGCATAAATTCTTGACAAATTAGAAGAATTATGGTACATTTTATTTGGTATCAACTAAGGAAAATTGAGAGGGTGCATTTTTGTAGCCTCCCTGGATTTGGTTGATACCATTTCTTTTTTTGCAAGCAAGGTTTGTTCTTCACGGGTCGTGTAAGGTCTTGACCCTTACATGAGGTTCTGTTTTGCTTGAGTGCATTACACCTCATCCGTCGCCAAAGGCGACACCTTCTCCCACTGGAGAAGGCAATTTATACGAGGATTTTCAACAATTTTCTGTGCGCAAAAAGCAAGGCTGTATCTATCTGAGTCTTCTCCAGTGGGAAAAGGCAATTTATACGAGGATTTTCAACAATTTTCTGTGCGCAAAAAGTAAGGCTGTATCTATCTGAGTCTTCTCCAGTGGGAAAAGGCAATTTATACGAGGATTTTCAACAATTTTCTGTGCGCAAAAAGTAAGGCTGTATCCGTCTGAGCCTTCTCCAGTGGGAGAAGGTGTCAACGAAGTTGACGGATGAGGTGTTTTCACGCATTTGTAACATATCTCTTTTGCATAATAAGAGTACCTATCCCTACGGGTAGCGGGTAAGGCGTAAATGACCTTGCCCGTTTTATTTATCAATGGCAAAATTAACATCCCTTGCATATTATGATACAAATAATATGCGAGGTGAAAATATGAAAAAGAGGACCCTGTGTGTGATTTTTGGTGGGAAAAGTAATGAATATGAGGTGTCTTTACGGTCAGCCTATGAGGTGATTTGTCACATTGACAAGGAAAAATACGATTTAATAATGCTTGGCATTACAAAAAACGGTGAATGGTACATATTTGAAGGAGAAAAAGAGGAAATATTAAATAATACTTGGCAAAGTGGACGCATTTTGCCTGTTACTCTTGATTTATCAAGTGGACATTTAATTGTGCTTGATAAGGACATATACGCAAGAGATGTTGATATATTCTTTCCCATTATGCACGGAGAAATGGTAGAGGACGGAAGATTGCAGGGGCTATTTGACATAGCAGGAGCAAGATATGTTGGCTGTAATGCCTTTACAAGCCATATTTGTATGGACAAATATTTAACTAAAAGCGTTGCAATTAAGTGTGGCATTCCTGTGGCAAATAGTATAGCTTTAAACAAAAAAAGTCAATGGAGTGTTGATAAAATAGATTTTCCTGTGTTTATAAAGCCTTGCATGGGAGGGTCAAGCATAGGGGTAACGAGGGCGCAAAATAAGGAGGAATTAAAGCGTGGCATTGATGTAGCCTTTAAGTATTGCGACAATGTACTGATTGAGGAGGAAATTACGGGCAAGGAAATAGAGGTTGCAGTAATTGAAACAAAGGGCGGACTATTAGCAACCTCTGTTGGAATGGTAAAGCACGACCAAAAAATTTACGACTATGAAACAAAGTATAATTCATCAACCGTTGAATACTTAATACCGCCACCCATTGATGAAAAAGCAATAAAACAAGCAAGGGAGTGTGCAAAAAAGCTGTTTTTAGCCCTTGGCTGCAAGGGTCTTGCAAGGGTGGATTTTTTTGTAGATGAAAATAGCAATGTAATATTTAATGAGGTTAACACAATGCCCGGCTTTACTAAGGACAGTATGTACCCAAGGCTTATTACAAGCATAGGCTACACATACGAAAAAATGCTTGATACCTTAATTGATGGCTAAGTGCATTTTTGGTTAAATCTTTGTAAAGCTATTGAAAATAATAAAATAATATTTTATAATATAAGGTAAGGGCTATTATGCTTGAATTGAATAAATCATATTCCCTAATTGGCTATGGTGTATCAAATATGGCTGTTTGTAAGTACTTAATTCAAAAGGGTATTTTTCCAATTGTCAGGTGCAAAAATGAGTGTGAATTGCCAAGTGGCATAAAGGGTATTTTTGGAGAACACTACTTAAATACCAATGAGGACATTGTTTTTCGCTCCCCCGGGGTGCGACCCGATTTAATTAAGGGGAATGGCACAGTATATACCGAGGTTAGCTATGGGCTTAAAAGTACAAAATCATTTAAAATCGGAGTAACGGGGTCAGACGGAAAAACAACAACCTCAACCTTAATTTATCGTATGCTATGCCAAGGAAACAAAAATGCTTTTCTTGGTGGAAACATCGGCAAGCCGATTATAAGCTTTGCTCCCAATTTAAGCAAGGACGACTATTTGGTAACAGAGCTTTCCAGCTTTCAGCTAATGGATTTTTGCGAAAAATTAGATATTGCCGTAATTACTAACATTTCCCAAAATCATCTTGATTGGCATAAGAATATGGAGGAATACATTCTTGCCAAAAAACAAATTTTAAAAAATGCCACTCTTAGTGTTTTAAATTATGATGATACTATCTTGCGTGATTTTGGTAAGGAAAATACAATTTATTTTTCCTTATTTGACCAAAGGGAAAATGTTAACAAGAACATAAAAATTGTACATATTGTAAATGGAACAATTTACTATTGCCACGAAGAACTATTTAAGGTAAGTGATATTTGCTTAAAAGGACGGTTTAATGTACAAAATGTGCTAAGTGCCATAGCTTGCACTTACCACATAGTAGGAAAAGAGCCTTGCCACACGGTTGCAAAGCAATTTTGTGGCGTTGATAACCGAATGGAAAATGTAGGCGTTGTTTTAGAAAGGACCTTTATTAATTCCTCAATTGACTCAACGCCAAACAGGAGCTTAAATACCTTGAGTGCCTTTCCCTGTGAGCGTGTAATTGCAATTATGGGTGGGTATGACAAAAATTTAAGCTATGAATGTCTTGGACCCACCTTAGATAAATTAAAGCTAATAGTGCTTTGTGGCGAAAACAGGGAAAAGATAGCAAATGTAACTTGCGGAAAAATAATAAATGTAAGCACGCTTAACGAGGCTGTTAAGGCTGCTTTTAAATTAAGCGCACAGGGGGACTACATAATTTTAAGCCCTGCCTCGTGTAGCTTTGATATGTTTAAGAATTATAAGGAAAGGGCTAAATGCTTTAAGGAAGCAGTTAAGGAGATAGAAAATGGAAAATATTAAAAAAACGCTTGTTGCTCTTTGCTCTCAAATGAGTGTTTCAGGCTATGAATATTTAGCTGAAAAAGCTATAAGAGAGCTTTGCGCCGACATTTTTGATGAAATAAAAACCGACCCTATGGGTAGCTATGTTTTAATAAAAAGATGTAAAAAGGAAAATGCGCCAAAGCTTTTAATTGACGGACACTTAGATACTGTTGGTATGATGGTAACGGACATTAAAAAGGACGGATTTTTAAGTGTTGTTAATATAGGCGGTCTTGACACTCGTGTTTTACCTGCTACCGAGGTTACAGTTTACGGTAAAGAGGAAATATATGGTCTTGTTACCTCAACTCCGCCACATTTAAGAAAGCAAGGTGCTGACTCTGTGCCTGCCTTGAAGGAATTATATATCGACACAGGCTACTCAAAGGAGGAGCTTGAAAAAATAGTTAAAATTGGTGACCCTGTTGGGTACAGATACAAGCTTACGGAAATGAACGGTGGGTATGTAACAACCTCAGGTCTTGATGACAAGGCTTGCGTTTGCGGTATAATTGAGGCTATGAGAGAAATTGATGTAAATGATTTAAAATACGACATTTACGTTACAATTTCAGCCCAAGAGGAAACAGGCAAAAACGGAAGCGCTCGTGCATCCTTTGGCATTGACCCCGATATTGCCATTATTACCGATGTTAACTTTGCCTCAGGGGACGGAACTCCCGACTATGAGTGTATTAAATGCAAGGATGGATGCTCAGTTGATATTTCTTCCTTAACCGATAAGGACTTAACAAGAAATATAATTAAGCTGCTTAACAAAAAGGGAATTAAGCATCAAATTATTTGTGAGCCGTCAAGGACATACACAAATAACGAGGGAGTTTTGGTAAGCGGTCAAGGAACAAGAACTGCTGTTTTAAGTGTACCGCTTAAAAATATGCACACCCCTTGCGAAACTGTAAATCTTGAGGACATTAAAAGCTTGGCGCAGGTAATTTGCGCTATTGCATGTGAGGAGAATTTATGAAGGAGCTATTAAAGGAGCTATCCTTAGCCTTTGGTCCAAGTGGCTGTGAGGATGAGGTAAGAGATATTATAGAAAAGTACATAAAAGTGGCTATGCCAAAGGGAGCAGAGCTTTTTAGCCACAAGAGTGGTGGACTTTTCCTGCACATACCAAATGAAAACAAGCCAAAAATGATGATTTGCGCCCATATGGACGAGGTTGGCTTTATGGTAACGGGTATTAAGGACAACGGACTTTTGCATTTTGGCTGTGTTGGTGGAATAGACCCTATTGTTTTAACAAGCAAAAGAGTAATTTCCGAAAAGGGACTTTGCGGTAGCATTATTGCAAAGCCTGTTCATCTTTTGTCCCCGGAGGAAAGAGATAAAAGGCCTAAGATTGAAAATATGCTGATTGACATAGGAGCAGACAGCAAGGAAGAAGCATCAAATCTTACCTTTGTCGGTGAGTATTTTACCTTTGATAGTGATTATATTGAATATGGCGATGGCTTTGTAAAATGTAAGGCTCTTGATGACCGTTTAGGCTGTGCCATTATGTGTAAAGCCATTCGTGAAATAGCTAAGGGAAATATTACAAGCGAATACGACCTTTATTTTGCATTTACCTGTCGTGAGGAGGTTAGCTTTTCAGGTGCTATTGGCGCAACAGAGCTAATAAAGCCTGACTATGCTATTGTAATTGAGTCTAAGGCTGTGGCAGATGTTTGTGGAGTAAGTGAACGAAAAAAGGTGTGCGACCTTGGTAAGGGGGCAATAGTTTCCTTTGCTGACCTTGGCACAATTTACGATAAGGATTTTACAAGATATATAATGGACCTATGCGACAAAAATGAAATTGAATATCAAGTACACAGAATGGTGTCGGGGGGAAATGACTCACGTCATATTCAGTTAGGTGCTTGTGGTTGCCGTGTTGGACTTTTGTCAGCTGCGTCAAGATATATACACTCACCGTCTGACGTTGTACATTATGATGATTTAGATGCTATTTACAAGGCCTTGACGGCTGTTATTAAAGGGGGAAATTAAAATGGTTGAGCTTTTAAAAAGACTTATGCTTGCAAGCGGTGCTTCAGGCAGAGAGGACAAAATAAGACAGGCTATAATTAAAGAGGTTGAGCCTTACGCAGATGAAATTACAACAGATAATGTAGGCAACCTGATTGTCAGGAAAAAGGGAGAGGGCAAAAAAATAATGTTTTGCGCCCATATGGACGAAATTGGATTTTTTGCATCCTACATTGACGAAAGCGGTTACATTAAGGTAAGTGGAATTGGTGGTATTAACCCTGTTTCCTGTGCTTTTAGCGAGGTGGTTTCCGAAAACGGAGTTTATGGTGTAATTGTTCCCGAAAGCTCAAAGGAAATGCCAAAGCTTGATAATATGTACATTGACATAGGCGCAAAAAATAAAAAGCAGGCTGAAAAAAGCGTTAAGATTGGTGACTACTTTGTTTGCGTACCGAAAATGAGAAAGCTTTTAGGAACAAAATACGTTGGCAGACCCTTTGACGACAGAGTCGGATGTGCTATTTTAGTTGAGGCTATAAAGCAAATTAAGGAAGCGAAAAACGACCTTTATTTTGTATTCTCAACACAGGAGGAGGTAGGCGGACGTGGCTCAAAGCCTGTGTCCTATTCCATAATGCCCGATATTGGTATTGCCCTTGACGTAACAGGCACAGGGGACAAGCCGGGTGCTTCTCCTATGGCAGTTAAGCTTGGTGGTGGCTGTACAATTAAAATTAAGGACGCAGGAGTAATTTGCTCACCGACTCTTGTTAATAAAATGAGAGAAATTGCCGATGAAAACAAGATAAAATATCAAAACGAGGTGCTTTTGTACGGTGGCACAGATGCATCAAGCATACAGGTAGCAGGTACAGGGGCTTATGTTTCTGCAATTTCTATTCCAAGTGCATTTATTCACTCCGGTGTTGAAATGATTGATATGGCTGACGTTAAGGAAGCTGTTAAATTAACAGTTCTTTTAGCAAATAAGCTTTAATGGGGGTATTAAATATGAAAAGATTTTTAGCCCTTTTAATGGTAATATTAACAAGCCTTTGTCTTTTTGGCTGTGGGGATGACCCTGTGCCGGAGGGAATGAAGCTTGCGTCTGATACCGACGTTGTAGATTATAGCTTGTTTGTACCAAAGGAATGGATTGTGTCCTCTGCTGAAAGAGCAACTACACACGCATATGTGTCCGAGGGGGACAGAACAAATGTTCTTGTTATGCAGTGGAATATAACTGAAAACACAAAAACCGTTTCCGATTGGTGGGAAAAGGAATATAAGCCACAGGTGTTTGAAAGCGGCAGCATACAGGACTGCAAGGCTTTGGTTGAGGGCGAGAGTTCTTTGCTTGATACAAGAGAGGCTTATAAGTATTCCTATACAGGAAAAATAGGAGATACCTATTTTAGATATGACATAGTTGCTTGTGTAACACAGGGTAGTATTTACTTAATGCAATTTACCTATATGCAGGACAAGACAGAACAGGGTAAGGAAATTACCTTTAGCAGCGTAGATACACACAAGGAAGCAGTTGATAAAATAGTAGATAATTTTAGGTTTAGATAAGTATGATTTATTTTGATAATAGCGCAACTACGAAAATAAGTGACGGCGCTTTAGAAAAAATGACAAGGGTAATGAGGGAGCATTTTGGCAATCCCTCATCCTTACATAAGCTTGGCTTAGATGCCGAAAGGGAAATTGAGGATGCAAGACGAGTTATTCTTAATAGCCTTGGCATTATGCGTGGAGTTAAGGGAGAATTGGTTTTTACCTCAGGGGGTACGGAGTCAAACAATCTTGCCATTTTAGGTGTGGTAAATTCCAAGCAAAGAAAGGGTAATGAGGTAATTTTATCCACACAGGGTGAGCATTCCTCTGTGGAAAACGTTCTTTGCCAGCTTGAAAAAAGCGGATTTCGTGTTGTAAGAGTGCCAAGTGTAAACGGTGAATTAGACCTTGATGTGATTAAAGAAAATGCAAGGGGCTGTATTCTTGCTACCTTTATGCACGTAAACAATGAAACGGGTGCTTTATATGATGTTAAAAAAGCATTTGATATTGTAAGGGAATATTCTCCCAATGCTGTTTGCCACAGTGACTGCGTTCAGTCCTATATGAAGGTAAAATTTAATAAAAAAACCATAGGCGCAGACTTAATTTCCATAAGCGCCCATAAAATAAATGGGGCAAAGGGTGTTGGCGCTTTATACATAGACCCTAACGTAATAAAAACAAAGAGAATAACATCTATTGTTTATGGTGGCGGACAGGAAGAAAATTTACGCTCAGGCACGGAAAACGTCTATGGCATAGTAGCCTTTGGACAGGCAGCTAAGGAGCATTATTCATGTCTTAGCAGTGAAATTGCACATATGCAAGAGGTTAAGGACTACATCATTTCCGGACTTGAAAAGGTGGAGGGAGTGAGCATAAATCGTCCCAAAAACAGCTCCTGCCACATAATAAATATAACTGCTACGGGTATAAGAAGTGAAACGCTTTTGCATTTCCTTTCCTCAAAGGAAATTTACGTATCCAGCGGTAGCGCTTGCTCATCAAACGGTACTCACAAATCAAGCCCAAGCCTAATAGCCTTTGGACTTACCCCCGACCAAGCAGATAGCTCCGTGCGTATCAGCCTTTGCCCACAAAACACCAAGCAAGAGGCAGATATGCTCTTTGAAGCAATAAACGAGGCTTGCACAAAGCTAGCAAAAAAATAAAAAACAAAGCAGGCGACAATTGGCGTGATACTTCGTTAGCCAAAACGTACCCATTCAAACGTGGTTTGAAATGATAAATAGCCACATATCCTGTGTTAAAAAAGCTTGACAATTTTTTAATTGCCCGCACCTTTTCGTCTTGAATATGCGTCTATTTATTCATTTGAAACTGCAACGCACCTCAAAAAGCGATATGGCGAGGAATTTTGGGTACAGAATGGCGTAGTAATATAAAAATATTTCA
>JAGATW010000019.1 GCA_017621085.1 Clostridia bacterium
AAGAAAAAATATTGCTCTTTTCCCTCGCATTTAAGGTTCAAAGCAATATTTTTACGCTGTTTACATCTGCGACACCTGTGCTAAAATAGACTCGGGCGAGAGGTAAATATGACAGATAGTTTATACAATAGTATAGAGAATAAAAAAATAGAGCCTGACTTTTTACATCAAGCTCTATGCTATTTACTATTCGCACCTCGAATATCGGCTGTTATTTCTTTAATTTTTTCGGGTACACAATTTCGAGATACATCAATTAGATTATACTCAAGGGGCAGATACTCCATTTTTGCATAAAGCTTTAAATTGCCCTGTGTTCCCTTTTCAATTTTATAAACAGGCTTTGTAAGAGCTTCATCCTCACACCAACACAAAAAATCATAATCCTCTTGGCTACCATTAATTAACTCAAATTCATCCTCTATTGTGTAGGTAGTCGGATTAGTATGGTCAGCCAAGCCTACATACTCAATTGTATAGGCAGTAAGAGTTAATTTTGCCTTAAGAGTGATATCATCTGTTACTGTATCGCTATCAAAGGACCATTTTTTATCATTTACATACCAGCCCTCAAAGGTATAGCCAAGCTTTTCTATATCCTGTGGCTTTGCTATTTTTTCACCGTTTTTCACCTGTATGCTTTCAATTTCACCATTTCCCATAGTGTCAAAGTTAACTGTTACTATTTCTTTTCTTGGCTTTTCATCATCTGTGTTTGGATTATCACAGGATGCAAGTACAAGACACACACTAAAGCACAATAAAGTAATTATTAATAATAAAAGTCTTTTTCTCATTTTGATTTCTCCTTTATGTTAATTTAAAATGTGTTTCTGATTTCATTATATCATAATACAAATATCATGTCAATGATTTACCAAATCAACAAAAAGGAACAGGCGAGCGCCTGTTCCTTTGTTTGTTGCTTGATTATTAATCGCCTTGCACATAGCCCCATACAACAGGGCAGTTTGAAAGATTCCAATCGTATTCCCATCCGTCCGGCTGGCTTTCTGCCTCACAGTAAATTGTCAAGCTGTTACAACGATTAAACGCATAATCGCCTATGCTTAAAACACTATCTGGAATTACTATACTTGTAAGGCTTTTGCAATCAACAAACGCAAAATTGCCTATCCTTGTTACACCGTTTGGAATTATTATGCTTGCTAAGCTTTCGCAATACGCAAACGCATTATTACCTATGGTTGTTACACTACCAGGAATTACTATACTTGTAAGGCTTTCACAACCTGCAAACACATAATTGCCTATGCTTGTTATACTATTTGGAATTTCAATGCTTTTAAGGCTTTTGCAATTTTCAAATGCTCTTGCGCATAAGGTTGTGACACTGCTTGGAATATTCACTCTTGTAAGAGCCTCACAAGAAGAAAACGCATATTCACTAATGATTGTTACGCTGTTTGGGATTTTTACGCTTGTAAGCTCTGTGCAGTTTGAAAACGCGCTAAAGCCTATGTTTGTTACAGGCCTGCCATTATAAGTGCTTGGTATAACAACCTCTTTTGCACCCATGTCACATTCAACTACCATATAGCTATCATCAATTTCTTGAAAATCCAACGGATTATATGATACCTTTGCATAAAGCGTTAAATCGCCAACTGTGCCCTTTTCAATTTTAGAAATAGGCTCCGTGAAATTTTCATCCTTATACCATCCGAAAAATTCATAGTAAGTTTTTGTTATATCCTTCAAATTAATTTCGTCCTCTATTGTATATGTAGCTTTATTTGAATGATATATGTCTGTTACATATGTAATTGTGTATTCTGTTGGCTCCCAGTTGGCAGTTAATGTTAAGTCCTTTTTTGCATCATAGCCTGCAAAGGACCATTTTTCGCCGTCTACATACCAGCCCTCAAGGGTGTAGCCATCTTTTGCAGGGTCGGTTGGCTTTGGAATGTTTTCACCCTTTTTAACCTGTATGCTTGCTATTTCACTGCCACCTGCGGTATCAAAGGTAATAGTTACAGTTTCTTCCTTGCTTTGCTGCTCATTGCCATTATCTGTGCCTGACTTGTCGCAAGACACAAGCACTAAGCACAAGCAAAACAAAATTACAACCAATAATAAAAGCTTTTTTGTCATTTTATTTCTCCTTTATCTAACGCTTAATCCTTGCGTTAGCAGTTTATTAAAGATTAAAACTCAACTGTGATTGTTTGACCTGCTTTTATGTGGATTTTCTTAAAGTCTAAAAGCTCGGGGTGTGGGTCGTGCTTGAATTTAAGCACGGAGTAGTCGGTGTCGTACTCGCCCTTGTTGGTGATTTCTACCTTATTTTCGTTTAGCCAATTTTCTGAAATTTCGCTATATGTAAGTCCGTGACCGAATGGGTAAAGTGGCTCGCCCTTAAAGAATTTATAGGTACGGTTTTCCATACTGTAATCTCTGAATGGGGGAAGGTCATCTGTTGATTTATAGAAGGTTACAGGCAATCTTGCGCTTGGGGAATATTTGCCTAAAAGAATGTCTGCTAAGGCATTACCACCCTCGGCACCCGGATAGAAGCATTGTAAAACTGCGTCGCATTTTTCGTTTTGGTCGCAAAGCGCTACTGCACTTCCGCTTACGTTTACGAAGATTGTTGGCTTGCCAAGCTTAATAATCTCCTCGTAAAGCTTTCTTTGTGGGCTTGGAAGCTCTAAATCCTTTTTATCTCCTGACATATCACTGTTAAAGGCATCGCCCTCCTCACCCTCTATTGATGGGTTAAGACCCATACAAAGAATAACAACGTCTGCCATTTTGGCATTGATAATTGCCTCTCTTACAGGGGTGCCTGACCAGTTACCGTCGTCGTGAGTTGTGTGACAGCCCTTTGCATATAAAACTCTGCCCTCAAAGTTATTTTGCAAGCCATTTAGAATTGTTACGTATCTTGATGCAGTTCCGTTATAATTTGCGTGTAAAACTGTTCTGTCATCTGCATTAGGACCAATTACCGCTATTGTTTTTACGTCCTTGGAAAGCGGGAGAATGCCGTTATTTTTAAGAAGAACTATGCTCTCTCTTGCCATTTGTCTGTTAAGTGCCTTATGCTCGTCACACTCTACAACATCGTATGGAATTTTGTCGTACTCACAATCATCATCAAACATTCCAAGACGGAAGCGCGCTTCAAATAGCTTTTCTACTGCTTTTGTTATAGTTTCCTCGTCTATTAAGTCCATTTCGTAAGCCTCGTACAAGGCAAGATAAGCATCACCACAGTTAAGCTGACAGCCATTATTTACAGCCAAGGCTGCACTTTCTGCCTCGGTATCGGTTATATGGTGACCTCTGTTTATATCGGCAATTGCGCCACAGTCGGAAACGACGTAGCCCTTAAAGCCAAATTCACCGTACAAAATGTCCCCAAGAAGTGTTTTACTTGCACAGCAAGCCTCACCGTTTACTCTGTTATATGCGCCCATAACTGCGCTTGGGTCTGCGTTATCAATACAGTACTTAAATGCTGAAAGATATGTTTCGTAAAGGTCCTTTTCAGAAACACGGGCATCAAAGCTGTGGCGCTCAGCCTCAGGTCCGCTATGAACTGCATAGTGCTTAATTGTAGCATCAAGCTTTCTGTACTTGCCCTCTCCCTGTAAGCCCTTAATAAAGGCTGTTCCCATTTTTCCTGTTAATAGTGGGTCCTCGCCATAGGTTTCGTGTCCACGCCCCCAGCGTGGGTCACGGAAAATATTAATGTTTGGTGACCAATATGTAAGTCCCTGATAAAGCTCCGTGCCACCAAATTTCTTAAACTCGTTATATTTTGCTCTTGCCTCGTCGGAAATAGCAGTTGCTACCTTGTACATCAATTCAGTATTATAGCTTGATGCCATACCGATAGCCTGTGGAAAAACTGTTGCACAGCCCTGTCTTGCAACTCCGTGCAAGCACTCATTCCACCAGTTGTACGCAGGCACGTTAAGTCTTGGAATAGCCGGCGCGTCATAACGCATTTGTGCCATTTTTTCCTCTATTGTCATTTTACTGACAAGCTCTTTTGCTCTTTCTAAAAAATCCATTTTAGGTCCCCCTTAAAATCTCATTACGTAATAGTTATTCTCCCTTAAATATATCATATTTACACGCGCATTTCAATATCTTTTTGCTTTTAAAAAAAGACTGTGAAATCACAGTCTTTTTTGTATATTGGTTTTATTCCTCTGTGGAAGTGTTTCCTACAACCTGATTGTATGTAACAAAGTAGTAATTGCCTTCCTTGTTTCCCTTTGTGTCATCCTGCATATAGGAGTATTCGGTAGTATTTTCGTTGGAAACTGCTACATATGCGCCCATAGCAAGCGGAAGGTCTGAATTAGTATCTGTAAAGCCTGTTACCTTTAATTCAAAGCTTGCAAAGCTGTAGCTTGTAAGGTCTGCTGCAATTGCGCCATTTATTGCCACTCCGTTTTCAAAAACGTTCTTGCCTTCAAGGTTAGCCTTTGATACTGCAAATACACCATATTTTACACTCTTGCCTGTAAGGCTTTCGTATGTGCTTAATGCAGCTGTATCTACCTTATAGCCTATTGCAAGCGCGCCATTACCGTTTTCAGGCATTGATGCGCCTTGAGTTGTAAATAGTGGGTTAAGCTCATTTGTTTCATTGTATGTACAGCCCACATTGTTACACTTGCTATTGTGTACACCCTTGTTGTTAAAGCCAAGCTCATATGTTACTACATTAATTAAAGTATGGTCTTGCTCTGCTCTTTGAACATAGAGCAAGCAAACACTACACTTGTCAGCGCAGCTGCTTACCTGACTTAAGGTGTGATTGCCTGTTGCAGGAATTCTTGCTTCTGCAACACGGTCACAAACAACACAGGTGTTTTCTGTAACTCCGTCATAGCCACAGTTTTGTAGGCTTACAACCTTGGTTAAATCATAGTGTACGCCTGCATCCATATGACCCTGTCTGTCAAATTCAAATGGAGTTGTAAAGTGCTTACCCCATTGGCTGTTAGGTACGTTTGAACGCACACCGTAGGAAACCTCAACATCCTCACCACCACAGAAATAAACAGTGTAGCTCTTAGAATTTACATAATAAAGTGTGTTTCCGTTTTCGTCTACCTTAAATTTGCTATTAGATTCTGACGCATTACCCAGCTTTAATGTTAATGTACCGACTTGTGTGGAATAGTCTGTATCGTCAGTGCTTGCAGTTTTGCCTACAAACGCAAGAGTGTTACCGTCCTTAACACCTGTTACAACCGTTCCGTTAAGGTCAGAAAATGTATTTTTAGTAAATACAAGTGTCAGCTTACAGCCGGAGCTTGCATGGAATTGCTCAAGATTGATTGTACCTGTAATTTTTCCTAAGAAAACGAGTGTTGTATCAGGAGTTTTATATCTCTCTGTTGCCATAATGTGGGTTGAGGTAAATCCGTCCTCTCCACCTGTAAAGCCTTCAGGAAAATAAAGAACATCGTTTGAGTTAGTACAGCCGGACAAAAACTGGAAGCCCACCTTTTTGAGGCTTGTTGGAAGAAAATCACTTGCCAAATATAGATTTGGACATTTGTAAAGCGAACAATAGCCTATTTCCTCAAGGCAATCAGGAAGTGTTACCTTGCCAAGGCTTGTACATTCAGATAAAAAGCTGTTTCCAAGAACCTTTATTTTCCTTGTGGAGAGGTCCGCTTCCTTCAGGGAGGAGCAACCACAGAAAATGTTTACTTCTGACACATCAAGATACTCATCGGAACCGGGTGTAAATACAACCTCCTCAAGTCCCTTTGCGTTGTAAAAGGCATAGGTAGAAATTTTTGTTAAATTTTTAGATAATACAACTCTTTTTAAATTGGTAGTGTCACGGAATGCATGACTTCCTATTGATGTAATAGAGTCAGACATTATAATTTCCACAACATTTGGCTCTTTTGGATTATGTCCAAAGTATGTGTTTTTAACGGTGGTAAGTCCATTTGGCAATTCTATTTTATAAATTGCACCGGCTGTGTAATTCTTTTCTGTTTTTTCATTAACAAAGCTATAATCAAAGCCATTTATATATGCCTCTGTTACCACTCCGCCTGAAACGGAAATACTATACTTTAGTATGTAGTATGCCGGGTATGCAGTATATGTGCCGTCCCCGTTTGATAAAACAACCTGTGATTCCTTGTCTGTCATAAGCTCATAGTTACCTGTGTACCAGTCAGGGTCGCCTAAATTATCAACAAGTGTATAATCCTCGGCTGACACGGAAAGTACAGCAAGTAATGAAAAAGCTATAACAAAAAGCATTGTCAGTAAAATTCTTTTTTTCATTTCAATCTCCTTTTAAAAGTATTATTTGACTTTCAGCCAATTATATGTTATCATATATTTGCGCACAAGTAATAGATTTATTTAACCAAAAAGTAGTATTATTTAACCAAAGGAACAAAAATGAAGGAATCTTATTATTATCTTAATTTAAGCACGTTACCAAATTCCAATATGACTAAGGACAGTCGAACAAGTCTTGAAAGAGAGCTTTTAGTAAACTGTGCAGGAAGCATAAACACACAAAGAAAGCACGAAAGCATCAATAGCTGGGGCAGAGCTGACTATTATTTAATTTACATAATTGAGGGCAATCTTGCATTTAACAGCTGTGGGAAAAGCGTTCATCTTAAGCCCTTTGATGCCATAATTCTCCCACCTAACACCCCTTATACACAAGGGCTTGACAAGGGGGATAGGCTAAACTACCTGTGGGCGCATTTTACAGGAAATAACGTTGAGGGCGTATTGGGTCAATTTGGCATTAAATTGTTTCCTTACATAAATAAGGTGAGCCAAAATAACCATATGCAAACAAGATTTCAACGTCTTTTTGATTGCTTTATGAAAAATGACGAGCTGATTGAAAGGGATTTAAGCGCTTCTCTTGAAAAGCTTTTAATTGAGCTTTCACGTTCAATTAAATCAAAGGAAAATCCAAGGGTTAGCCTATCAAAATCTATTAGCTATATTAACAACTACTACAATACAGCCATAAAAATCCCCGACCTTGCCAAAATGGACGGGCTTAGTATGACCCAATACAATTTGAACTTTAAAAAGCAAATGGGAATGCCACCTACAAGGTATATAATTTCCTTAAGAATGAACACGGCAAAGGAGCTAATAGAAACAAGTAACCTTTCCTTAGGACAAATTGCCTCAATGTGTGGCTACGAGGACTATAACTTTTTTGCAAAGGTCTTTAAAGCCTACACAGGTATCTCACCAAGAAAGTACAAAAAGCAATAAAATAGCCACAGGGTGAGGAAAAAATTAAAAAAGACTGTGAAATCACAGTCTTTTTTGTATATCGTTTTATTCCTCTGTGGAAGTGCTTCCTACAACCTGATTGTATGTAACAAAGTAGTAATTGCCTTCCTTGTTTCCCTTTGTGTCATCCTGCATATAGGAGTATTCGGTAGTATTTTCGTCGGAAACTACTACATATGCGCCCATAGCAAGCGGAAGGTCTGAATTAGTATCTGTAAAGCCTACTATCTTTAATTCAAAGCTTGCAAATTCATAGTTGGTAAGCTCAGCTGTAATTGCGCCGCTTATTGCTTCTCCGTTTTCAAAAACATTCTTGCCTTCAAGGTTGGCCTTTGACACTGCAAACACACCATATTTTATGGTTTTGCCTGTAAGGGCGGTGTATTCGCTAATAGCTTCCCTGTTTACCTTATAGCCTATTGCAAGTGCGCCATTACCATTTTCAGGCATTGAAGCACCTTGGGATGTAAAGAGGGCTGGTAGAACGGTCTTTTCGTTTTGGTTACATTTTGTACAGCCAACAATCTTTACGCCTTCTTTATCAAAGGCTTCATATTCTACCACGGTTTCATTTTCATGAACACCATTATAGAAAGCATTACACTGGCTATAGCCATAAACCGCGCATGAGCCCGATGGTGAGCCTGCCTCAATGTATTCCTCATACGAATATATTTTATTTAGTGAGGACATTAAGCTTTGGTTTTCTTGTGTATAGGACATTCTTGTCTTTAGGGTTTCAATTTCTTCCTTTGTGCCTGTGAAGAAAAGTGTAAAGCTTCCGGCGTTATTAAATATTCTATCAAAGGTATCAAGTCTTTCGTCTGCCGATGTATAATCATCAAATTTGTATTCGTCATTCAAAATCGCAAAGGATGCCGGCATATAAACCTTTTTTAATCTCGTGCCGTAAAACACCCACATATGCGAGTCATCCGGGTCCTTGTTAGGGTCTCTCCTTGTAAAATATTCAAATCCTGCACCAAATGAGAATATCTCTATGCCGGAGTTACGAGCAAATTCAGAACCAAAGGTCTTTACAGAGTTTGGTAAATAAAGCTCCTTCAAGCTTGAACAACTATAAAATGTATTTTGTCCTGCATTCCAAAGAATTGAATTTTCCTCAAAAGTAACTTTAGAAAGTGAGGTACAGTTTTGGAAAAGACCTTGACCGTCTGCACCCGGTAAAACTGCTAAATCATTTGGAATATAAATTTCAGTTAGATTTTTTGCTCCATAGAATGCTAACATACCCATTTTATTAAGCTCAGTGCCCGGCTCAAAGTCAGCTACCTTAACAGGTGTACCCTGGAACATTCTCTTTACTATTGACTCTGTGGATGTAGGAAAATAAAAATATTGAATTGTATATCCACTACCGCCAAATGTACCAAATTGGAAGCCGGTTGATGCAATATTAGTATCGTTAGCTACACCCTTAGAATCATCAAAGTGCTTAATTTGTCCGTCCCAGTTAATGTCGGTGGGCATGTTATAATACGAAGTGCAACACCTCACAAAAAGATAAAACAATTGAATAAAGAATTTGTATTTTTGAGAGAAAGGCGTAGCCTTGAACGAAAAAATACAAATTTCGGGCAAAAAGATAGACTTCATACTATCCA
>JAGATW010000020.1 GCA_017621085.1 Clostridia bacterium
AGTATGCCTCTATGTTTAATCTTCAAGCATCAAAATATAAGACAGATGGCGCAGAAAGCAACTAATAGCAATTCTAAAAATCCAAACAAAAATGGCACTTATTCAAGTGCCATTTTTTAATATTAGAAATCAATTTTTGGCAAAAAAGTTCTACCCCGTGTGCACAAAAGGCACTCTTTTGAGTGCCTTTTGTGTTATATAAATTTTTCCTTATATTCGGGGAATTTGTCTGATATATCCTTTTCCGAAATGACAAAATCAACATCCTTAAGGGTACAAAGTGTGTTAAGCTTAGGCTCGCCTATTTTTTGTGAGTTTAATAGCAAAACTGACTTTTTTGACTTTTCAAGCATGACTCTGCCTAATTGATTTTCAGAGGTGGAGTTGTTTGTTAACAGCCCATCGGGAGATAATGAGCAAACTGAGAAAAAGCAAATATCTGCATTAAATTTTCTTAGTGTTTCCTCTGCAATAGAGCCTATATAGCTAAATGAGGTTTTAGAAACCTCGCCACCGGTAACAAAGGTTTTAACCCCTGTTTTTGCAGAAATAAAGGGTGCCTTTGTGCTGCTTGTTATAAGTACAATCGCTTTTTTCGCACTTAAGAGCTTAATAAGCTGAAGGCAGGTAGAGGACGCGTCTATCATAACAGAGTCCCCATCGTGTATCAGGTCAAGACATTTTTTTGCAATAACGTCCTTTTCCTCAATATATTCCTTTTCCCTTAGCTCCTGCGGAACACTTTCCCCGGGGAAGCTACTTAAAAATGCGCCACCGTGAGTTCTTATAATTTTACCTGCCTCTGCAAGAGCCTTTAGGTCACGTCTTATTGTAGGCTTACTGACGAAAAACTTTGCGCAAAGCTCATCAACTGATGCCTCACGATTTTGGTGTAAATATTCAAGGATAATATTTTCTCTATCTTTAAGGGACATTTTGACCTCCACTATGTAAAATATGAGTGCAAATTCAAATAAAACAATCGTAATGTGAGCGAAACACTCATAAATGGCTTGATAAATTGACAACATCGCTCAATTACATTATAATATAAGGTGAAATAAAAATCAAGGAGAAACTTTATGAAAAGAAAACTTTTGTTAATTTTTGCAACAATTGTTTTGCTATCGTGCTTTCTTGCGCTGACAGCTAATGCTATGTCAGGTGAAGGAACAGAGAGTAACCCTTATATAGTTGAAACAGCAGAGAATTTTGTTTCAATTAAGGACAATCTTTCAGCACATTATAAATTAAATGCTGACATTTCCGTTTCATCTGATACAGGCGCAATTGTTGAAGGTACCTTTAGTGGTGTATTTGACGGTAACGGACACACAATAAATGTTACCATTGTGGGCGCTACAAGTGGTACAAACACCTATGACTCCCTTTTTGGTGTTGTTTCGGGAAAAATTAAAAATCTTACCGTAACAGGAAGCGTTAAGGGCTCAGACAAGGTGTCTGGTATTGCAGGTAAGCTAACAGGCTCTGCAAACGTTGATAACTGTGTTAACTACGCAACAATTACAGGGAGAAAGAACATTGGTGGTA
This sequence comes from Clostridia bacterium, assembly GCA_017621085.1. Lineage (GTDB taxonomy): Bacteria > Bacillota > Clostridia > Oscillospirales > CAG-272 > RGIG2000. Next base: position 1,552 of record JAGATW010000020.1, read on the forward strand.
TTGTAGGCTTAATTGTTGATTCTGCCACTGTTACCAACTGTGTAAACCATGGCTCTATTATCGGTGAAAGTCCCATTTCAAACGGACTTGATATGGGAGGTATTGTTGGTTGCGTTTGGAACAATGGAAAAAACATAGTTGTTATTTCCAATTGCTATAACGCAGGCACTGTTCATGGTAATGGCTACAATGTAGCAGGCATTTGTGGTCATATGAATGGCGGTAAATTGAAAAACTGCTTTAACACAGGTGAAATTTCAGCAACCGATACAGCAACAGTAGCTGTCTTTGTAGCTGAAACTGCCGGCAACTGTGACATCTATGGTATTGACGGATACTTTACCACAACTAATGACAAATTTGTTGCTACACAAAACGGTAAAAGCTTTAATGCAACCAACCCATTACTTGAGTCAACAGGAGTTGCTATTTATCTTGGGGATGGCTCAGGTATTCGTGGTGAATTCCACGTAAACAAATCTACCTATGAAGCATTTTGTACCCTTTCAGGAATGAAAATCGAATATGGTACGGTTGTTTCTACAAAGGAAGTAGTAGCAAGCTTAAACGGTAACCTTCTTTCCGAGGAGGCAAATTCAAGTGGCAAGGTTGTTTTTGCCCCTGCTATAAAGGATGGAGAGGAGCAATATGGCTACAATGATGCTGCAAAGGGAGAAAATTATCATTCCTTTAGATTTGCATTGACAGGCTTCCCCGATAATAAGGATGCATATAATACAGAATTTGTAATTCTTGGCTACATATTGCTTGAAAATGGAAAAAGCATTAACCTTGTAAACACAGTTTTGTCTGACAGACTTGCATCCGCTGTTTTGGAAACAGGCTTAAATGCAGTTTCTATTGTTCGTGTAGCTGAGGCTACCTTAGAGGATGGCGACTTTGAGGGCAACGATACAGCTCTTGATGTGCTTAACTACATAGTAAGTCTTAAGGACTATGAAACAAAGATAGATATTGATGGCACTGTCGGCTATGGTCATAAAAATGCTACATTTACAAAGAGCATTAGCAGTGATGACACAGTTGTTTTCCAAATCAGTAGCACAGATACCTCTGAGCTTTACGCATATATTTATGCCCTTGAAAATGCAGGCTATGAAAAGATTATGGAAAACTCAATAAACGGAAATCTTTTCTATACCTACAAAAACGGTACAATTCTTATTAATGTAGCTTACGTTACATCTGAAGATAAGGTAACGGTTACAAAGGAAACAGTAACCACATTACCACAAAATATTACAAAGCCTACCTTTGAAAAGGTAAGTGACCCATCTATTACACAAATTAAGCTTGAAGCATCCGTTGCTGAGGGTATGTCATATGTAATTCAGTTATCTGATGGCACATTCTTTATAATTGACGGTGGCTGGTGCGACAGTAATGAAAAGGAAGCAATTAAGCTTTATGATACCTTAGTGGCATTAGCAAATGGCAACGATATTGTTATTGCAGGCTGGATTTTCACTCACTGCCACGGTGACCATATCGGTACATTTAATTTCTTTGCTGAAAAGTATCATAACGACGTTACAATTAAACAGCTTCTTTATAACTTCCCGTCTGATACAGACATTTCAAACAGTGTCTCATCATATATGCTTGAAGGCACTAAGCAAAGATATAGAAACTTTAAGAATGTAATATCAACATACTTAACAGACACAGAAATAGTTAAGCTTCATAGTGGCTATAAATTCTACTATGCAGATGCGGAAATTGAAATTTTGCAAACTCTTGAGGACCTTTACCCAAGCACAGTTGCAAATTATGACTTCAACTCATCATCTACAATATTTACAGTAACTATTGCAGGACAAAAAATGCTATTCTTAGGCGATGTATCTGATACCGGTGCATCTCGCTTAAATAAGGTATTCGGCTCAAGCCTAAAGAGTGATTTTATACAAATCGCACATCACGGCATAAACAACGGTGGCACTATTAAGACCCTGTATATGAACGCAGATGCTACATACGCTCTTTACCCTGCGCCGCTTTCATGGTATGAATCAAACAAAGATGCAAGTGCAAACTTCTATATCTCGACCGAGAGCAAAACAATTAAGCAGGTATTCGTTTCAGGCGCTCAAAGCGTAGAGCTTTACTTGCCATATGACGGAGCGCTTTTTGATGGAGAAAGAATTCCGGGAATTGACATAGAGGAGCCAAGTGAAGAACGAGTAGAGGTAAGTCGTCCGTCAGAGCCAATAAATGTTCCCGATGCTTACTTTGATTTAGATATAAGTGGTGGAACAATAAGCGATGCAAAGGGCAATGCAACAGTTACCACAACAGGTGGTGGCATTACCGAAACAACCGTTAACCATAACGGTATGGAAGCAACAACAAATACCTTTACAGGGGACAGAAATAAGGAAATGTATTATATGACCCTTAACTTTAATACCATTACCTCTGATTCAGAGTGGGGCAATTTCGTTATGGGCTCATCTACCTTTGAAATATTTATTCGTCTTGAAAAGCTTCCGGGTCAAACCGTAGGACTTATTACATCTTGTAATGGTGGTGGAACAACACTTTACTTGCGTAAGCAGGCAGGTGGACAGCTCACCTTCCAAATCGGCTCAACAAAGCCAAACTCAAACGGAACAGGAGCATATTCCTCAACCTCTAATATGAGTGGCTCAGAGCCACTTGCAATAGAGGGTGATTTACTCCATATTGTTGGCTCATATGACAAGGTAACAAATACAATGAAGCTATATATTAACGGTATTCTTGTAGCCTCTGCCGATTATGGAGAGGGTAGCTTCAAGGGTGGATCCGGAAACGATTATGTAATCGGTATAGGATATAACCCACAGTACAACAGTGAAGAAATAAGTTCTTACGCAAATTATGAGCTTTTTGATGCGAAAATTTATAATACAGCCCTAAGTGACGAGCAGGTTGCTCAGGAATACTGGAACTGTATTGACAATCTTTTTAAGGAGGAGGCAGTAAATGAATAAATATATATCTCCTAAAATAGAAATTTCAAAAATTGAGGTTGAAGATGTAATAGCTACAAGTGGCGTTACAATAGCAGCTCTTGAGGGCGTTGACTCGGGAGAGTCAAAAAGTGCAATCTTCAATGCTTTATTCTGGTTTTGAAAATGAAGCTTAAGAAAATATTTACCCTACTTTTAATTATTATTGCTTTAATCGCTTTGTGTGCGTGTGGCGAAAATCAAGAGCAAATACCAACACCGAGTAGCTCATCAACAAGCAGCTTGGCAAATAGCTCCTTGAATGATAGCGAAAGCACCTCAAGTGACACACAAAATAAAAACGAGGACACAGTCAGCTCATCAACAACTAAGTCAAGCAGCAACGACACAGAAAAGGAAGATGACAAAAACGATTTGTGGACCGATAATAAGCAGTAATTAATATCAAATGTAATTTAATCTAAAAGCCGTATGGAAAAATCCATACGGCTTTTATAAAGCAATATTATGCAATGTCAACAAAATCCAAATAGCTACTTGTTCTTAAGATATTTTAGCCCATCCGTTGGGGAGTGTCCTGTGATTTTTTTGAATACCTTTGAAAAATATGAGTAGTCACTATATCCACAGGCAATTGAAATTTCCGTCATATTCATATTCCCATTTTGAATAAGCTCACAGGCATACTGTATTCTTAAATTATTCAGATAGCTTATAAAACCAATTTGCATATTCCTTTTGAAAAGGGAAGAAAGATATTTTTCTGTATACGAAAACACATTAGCAAGTCTGCTAAGAGAAATGTCGCTTTCTCTGTAATGGTAATCTACATAATCTACAATGCTTTGAAAAACGTTATTTGAGCTTTTCTGTTCATCTGTTTCAGACTCCGATTCCTCAGCATCAAAAAAGGAAAGAGCATAATAAAGAACAGACTCTGTAAGCAAATTAGAGTTGAAGGGGGTTATGCGTCTTATAGCATTTTCAAACATCGTACAAAGAAAGCCAAAATCAGCAAAATAGGGGTTTTTCGGAGTTATATTGCACTTTAACAAGTGAGAAGTAGCCCCATTTCCCATAAAGCTTATATAAATATATTCAAAATCCTCGTCTGCGTCCAAGTAGTATGGAAAGGCAGGAAAGGCAAAAAAAGCATCTCCTCTTTTTAAGAAATACTTGTTATCTCCAATTCGAAAGGTCGCAGTACCCTTGGTAACTATATGAAAAACATATATAGGATGCAAAAATGGCTGTGTTAAGGAAAGGCACTCAGTTTCATATACAAAGCGTACAGCCTGTATGGTTGAATCCTCATTTTTTGCCGACATAAAACGGCATATACTTCTACTCATAGCTACCCTCCTTTTCATTACTTTACTTAATTATATCTTTTTTGAACAAAGAATGTCAAGAAAAAATAATTATTTTGTGGATTTTTTACAAAGCAAACACGAAAATTTGCATTCACATAATAATTTATTTTTGTTAGACTAATTATGTAAAATATTAGCATCAGGGGTGGGTATGGTTGGATAATGTGAAAAAAAGCTCTGAAATTAAAAGGTTTACAGAGGGTAACCTAACATCACACCTTGTTAAGTTTGCCATTCCCGTGCTGCTTTCTCATTTTATGATGATTCTGCTTAATACAGTAGATATGATAGTAGTAGGTCAAAGGCTTGGAGAAATAGGTACATCTGCTGTTTCAATAGGTGGCTCTGTTGCAATGTTTTTAAATGCTTTTATAGGTGGCTTTTCATCTGCTGCCCAGGTTATCATAGCAATGATGATAGGAGCAGGAAAAAACAAGCAAATATCAAAATTTATAAGCACAGTATGTGGCTTTATTTTTGTAATTGCAATTGCATCTATATTTGTAATGCTCCCATTTACCGACTCAATGCTGAGCTTGCTTAATACACCAAGTGATGCATACAGCGGTGCTTATGAATATGCAATAATTTGTATAATTGGTATAGTACCAATCTATTTTTATCACATTATAAGTGCCATATTCAGAGGCTTGGGAGATTCAAAGCACCCGTTTATATTTATTGCTATTGCTTGTAGCCTTAATATAGTGCTTGATATTGTATTTGTTCTGTTTCTTGATATGGGAGTAGGTGGAGCAGCAATAGCAACGGTTATTGCTCAGCTTGTAAGCGTTGTGTTGTCTTTTACCGTTCTTGCAATAAAAAGGAACGCATTTGAGCTAACAATAAAAATTAAGGATTTTTGCACCTGGGACAAGAGGGAGCTTTCCAGATTTATAAAATTAGCCATTCCTATGGCAATTAACAATTCTGCCATACAAATTGCAGGTATGGTAATAAATTCATTGACAAATGATTATGGTGTAACGGTTTCTGCCTTTGCAGGTATAAGAGCCAATATAGCAACTACCGTTGATTTGATTTTAGGTGCAATAGCTACTGCAGGAGCTATGATAATAGGCCAAAATATTGCCGCAGGAAAGCTAAAGCGAGTAAATGGTACGCTGTTGCGTGTAGGTATTATTTCATTGTCTGTTTCAGCTCTGCTAATAGTACTGTTTCTTGCGTTCCCTGTATCAATTTTTGGTGTGTTTACAAAGGAAGACGCTGTTCTTGAAATGGTAATACCATATTTGCCAATTTTAATTTTTTCCTTGGTAAATGCAGGAATAAGACCTGTTACAAGAGCTTTAATTGACGGAAGCGGAAACAAACGAATTAACCTGATAGCTGCCATCCTTGACGCCATAGTTGCAAGAATTGGCTTAGCAGTTGTTTTTGGAGTTTTGTTAAAGTGGGGATATATGGGACTTTGGTTTGGGACAACCTTAGCCGAGCTTGTTCCAATATTGATTGGCATAGTATTTTATTTTGTATTGGTGTGGAAAAAGCTACGAAAGAATACAGACGAAAAGGATTTAGAAAATGGACAATAAGGTTATTAAGCTTGGTGTTGTAGGCTTAAAAAGAGGAGCTTATGTCGCTTGGACAATAATTGGGGATGACAATGTAGTTATTCGTGCCATTGCCGATAGCGACAAGGAAACGCTAAGGGCTTGTAAAGAGGATTACGAAAAAAACGGAGTTAAGGACCTTCTTTGCTTTGATTGCATAGAGGAGCTTTTAAAAAGTGATATAGATGCAGTTTATATCGCAACAGATAAGCCATTACATACAAAGCATACATTAATGGCGCTTGAGGCAGGAAAGCACGTTTTAAGTGAAATTCCTGTAATTGAAACAATTGAAGAGGCAAAAATTCTTAAAGATGCAGTAAAATCGCACCCCGAATTAAAATATATGGCAGGAGAAAACTGCTTTTATTGGGCGTTTATTGAAGCTTGGAAAAAAATGCGTGAGGACGGAAAGTTTGGCGATATTCTTTACGCAGAGTCCGAATATTTACATGCAGTCAATCCGGATGAAATAAAGCCATATGAGCCTGAAAATCATTGGAGAAAGTATAACAACGCAATAACATACCTAACACACAATTTAGGGCCACTGCTTTACATTATGGACGACGATGTGGTAAGCGTTTCCTGTATGGTGCCCGATGCTGCAAAATATAACCCGTATAGCAAGGGCGACGAAAACGGAATAGCCATATTTAAAACAGCCAAGGGAGCAGTAATTCGTATATTCATCGGCTTTGGTATGTACGTTGGCTACGACCATAATTTTGCTCTTTACGGAACACGTGGCTCAATTCTTACCGATAAAACAAAGCCACTTGAGGAAGCAACATCCTATGCAAAGCTTCACGAAATACCCGATACCTTTGAAAAGTATTTTGAAATCCCCGTTAAGCTGTCAAATACAGGTGACGTTTATGGCCACGGTGGTGTAGATGCTAAGATGATAAGAGATTTTATTAAGTGCGTAATTGAGGATACACCCCCACCAATTGACGTAGATATGGGTATTAGAATATCTCTGCCCGGCATAATCGCCAACGAGTCAGCAAAGCGTGGTGGCGAGCTTCTTGAAATCCCAAAGATTTAATTAATTTTGTTAGCCACTGCCAAACCCTAATTGAACTCGATTTGGAACGACAAATAAAGTCTTATACTGCATTAAAAACTCTTGCCGATTTTTTAATCGCCTACAAATTTTTAATTTGTCTAAGTCCTTATTTGTTCGCTCGAAATTTGCAAAGCAATCTGTTAACCCATAATAGGCGAGGGGATTTCAATTGAGAAAGACGCAGATAGTTAAAAAACTTTCAAGTCTTTATCGGTTGGAAGCCACCGTCTATTATGGGTTACAGACGGGTTCAATTAGGGTTGGTAGCGGCTAACCCTTGCGAATAAAATAGATAAAACAATAAGGAGAAGAAAATGAAAAAAATTATTTTCACATTAACAATTTTAAGCGTGCTTTTCTGCTTGCTTGCTATTTCAGTTGGTGCTGCAACAACAAATGAGTTTGGTGAAGTGGAAATTGTTACAGGAATGAGTGAAAAACCGGTATTTGGTAATGATGGAAGGGCAGATACTTATACATCAAGAGTGGTTATGTTTGACGGTACGGAATATCATACATACCCAGCCTACTACATTTTTACAAACAACGTTAACACAACCACGGACTTTTCACAGCTTAATGAATTAGCAAAAAAATCCTATGGAAAAACAAGTGTGATTCGTGCTGAGGTTCCACAAAACGTACAAAAGGTAACAGGAGATATTTTTATGGGCTATAACGACCTTAAATATGTACGCTTCCCCGACACATTAACACAAATTAGTGGAAATATGTTCAACACCTCTCACGGACTTGAATGGGTAAATGTACCAAGAGATTGTGTAAGTATTGGTGGATACGCGTTTTATGGTTGCTCATCACTTGTAACTATTGATATGTCAAATGCTAAGAGCCTAAAAAGAACAGAAGCAAATCAATTTTACAATTGTCCAAATTTGAAGGAGCTAATTTTCCCACAGGGCTTTGAGTATTTTGGTGGAGCAGGTGGTGGTGGAGCAAATCAGGCAGGTCTTGGCTCACTAAAAACACTCTATTTACCTAACTCAGTAACATATATGGGCTCGATTTCTGAAGCAAAATCTCTTACATCAATTACTGTTCCGTTGGGAGTAACAAGCATTAAAGCAAAACAATTCTGCTGGAGCCCTGGAATAAATCAAGTTGTGCTACATAGTGGAATAACAAGTATTGCTCCAAATGCACTTGATATGACATTGTATTTAACTAAGGTTGTTTATACAGGTCAAGAAACAGATTCTATTGTTGATTCAATTAAGACAGCCTTTTCTGGCGCTACAATAACATATGGTAATCAATGTAATTACTATTACAACGGAGAGCATCTTGATAACACTAACCCTTGCGTAATTAACTGTACACGCTGTGGCTCTGTAAATGTGCCAAAGGAAAATCCTAATCACAATGTAATTACTTCAATTTCATATCTAAGCTTTGATGCCAAAGGAACAAAAGTAACATCTTGTACAAACGAGGGCTGTAAATATGCAGTGACAGAGGATGCACCATCCCTCTTTGTTTGTAAGGGCTACTCAGCATCAAAAACAGGTGTTGATGGAATTGCACTAGGCTTTGAGGTAAATAACAAGGCTATTAATGAATATGAAACGATAACAGGAAAGACCTTAAATTATGGTGTATTTGCAGTAGCTCAAGCTAAGCTTGGAGGTAGCGACATTTTCAATGAAAATGGCAATGCAATAAAGGGCGCAATTACAGCAGACCTTACAAATTATGAGTTTTCAACCTTTGAGGTAAAGGTAGTAGGCTTTGCAGATGACCAAAAGGGCCTCGACCTTGCAATGGGCGCTTACGTTAAGGTAACTAAGAATGGCGAAACAGAGTATTCCTATATGCAAGCAACCGAAAATGGTGATAAGATAGGCAACTACTACTTTGTTTGCTATAACGACATAGTTAAATAAACCACAAAAGACCGTCGAGTGACGGTCTTTTGTGTATATTAATCAACGTATTTATTAATGGTCTGCTTCTTGTATTCACTTGGTGAAATGCCCATTACTGCTTTAAAGCTCCTGTTAAAGCTTCTCAGACAATCAAAACCACATTCGTAAGCGATGTCAAGAATTGTGTGATTGGTGTTTTTTAAGAGATAACACGCTTCATTTATGCGAAAGCGACAGACATACTCAGTATAGCTAATACCGGTGTGCTTTGAAAAAAGCTTAGATAGATATACATAACTATAGTTAATCTCAGTTGATAACTGACTAAGGGAACAGCTTTTTTTGTAATTTTCTGAAACAAAATTGAAAATTTTAAAAAGCAAATTGTGCTTATCGCTATTAAATTTTACGTAGTCTGCGTTTTTGTCAAACTCTCCGCAAACGGTGTATAAGAGCCCTTTTAACTGGACAGTTGTCATATTTGCATTAAGTCTGATGATTTTATCCAGGTAAAAGCTATTTAATCGAAATTTATTGCTTTTAGGTATGAAAGCTTCGGTTTTTTTGCAGAACTCCTTAACGAGAAGTGGCGAAAAAATCAAAATAGCATGCCTTGCGTGTGGCTTAGCCTTAATTTCGTGAAACTGATTTGGAAAAACCAAAACGCACTCGTTATTGGAAATTGTATATTTGTTATTTAATATGGTTACTTCTATTTCTCCCTGAATTGCAATTATGATTTCAAAGCTATTATGAATATGAGTTGGAAAAACAAGGTCTATTCCTGATTCAAATGTTACTTTATCAGTAATTGTGGAATGCTGTGCTTGATATAACATTTATTCCTCCAATAAAAACATATTTTGTCCTATTGTGATTATAGCATTTTTTACGATACATATCAATATTTAATTTCGGATAATTGTGAAATAGAGGGTAAAATGTACTCTTTAGAGTAAAATAAGATAACATATTTTGTAATGTAAAGAAGAATCAGCAGAATATATTGCAATAATCTTGTTAATATTATTTATTTGCAAACAAGACAAAAAGCTAAATTTTGTCTATATGCTACACGGTTTTTGTCGTGAATATTTATTGAAATCGTTATAATATGAAAGTGAATATATTAGTGTTTGAAAGGAGAACACCGATGAAAAGAAAAATTTTTCTTGTAACACTTGGCATTTTGATTTTTACCTGTCTTTTTGTAGTGACAGCATTTGCAACTGTTGATTATAATGAAACTGCTACTCTTGCAGATGGCACTACACTTCCAATTTATGATGAAAACCACAACCCTTTAATTTGGTATGTTAGTGGAACTGACGCAAGCGGTAACAACGTTTACAGCTCTGTACCAAACAATCGTAATGAGCCAAATGAGAATAATGATACATATGTAACATATGTAAGCTCAACAGGAACTTGGGCACAGCTAAATGATATTTATATCCACACCTATGACACGGAAAAAGGCGAGTACGTTTCAACCATTGATGATGAATTGCAAATTGTAGTTCTCAATCTAAGAGAATTTGATATGATATATCTTGGCGCTATCAATGCAGATTATATTCAATATATGTATTATCCCGCAACATTAAAGGACTGTCCTGAAAAATTCAAGGGAAAAACAGCAATAAGACTTGTTGATATGTCAGTTTGTAATATGCTCGTCGGTGGCTTTGGTGGTACTCAGAACTTTAGTGGGTGTACAAACCTACACACTGTGAGATTGCCAATAGGACCGGAATATACATTTGAGGGAAAGAATAACTGGAAATTTAAAAATACTGCGATTTCATCAATAGTTATTCCCGAGGCGGTTACAAGCATTGGAACAGATAACTTTTACGGATGCAAAAATCTTGTAAGCATTTACATTTTAGGTAATGAAACAAGCTTAGGACAGCGTAACTTTGAAAACTGTGCAAACCTTACCAATATCTATATTTTAGGAGATAATCCTACAATTGACATAACATCCTTTAAGGAAAACTTTATTGAATGTGAAGGTAAAGACTTCAGGTCAATAGGAAAATACTTTTTATTTGCAACAACAAATATTGAATATCTAAATAGCGTTAAGGACGCCATAGAAGCAACTGCAATCATTTCTTATAGTGACTATATAGCAAATGCTGAAGACTACACCGAGGGAAGATATATTATTTCCGGCACAAGCATATGTGATGTATATTATGGCGCTCATGAGCTTGATGAAAACAATTCTAATAGCTGCGCAGGCATTTGCACGGTATGTGGTAAAGCAGTAATGTCCTCAAGCCCTGTGCACAACTATAAAACTACAATTGAATATTCAAGCTATCTTGAATTTGGAATAAAAACTCAAGCTTGTCAAAATAGTGGTTGTGTGCATAATGTAACACCACTTGTAACAGAATCACCATCCCTCTTTGTTTGTAAGGGCTACTCAGCATCAAAAACAGGTGTTGATGGAATTGCATTAGGCTTTGAGGTAAATAACAAGGCTATTGATGAATATGAAACGATAACAGGAAAGACCTTAAATTATGGTGTATTTGCCGTATCACAAGCAAATCTTGACGCAAGCGATATTTTTGACAAAAACGGAAATGCAATAAAGGGCGCAATTACAGCCGACCTTACAACTTACGAATTTGAAACCTTCGAGATAAAGGTAGTAGGCTTTTTGGATACACAAAAATCATTACCACTCGCAATGGGCGCATATGTTAAGGTAACAGATGATGAAAATACAGATTATTCATATCTCCAGTTTGGCACACCTAAGGAAAACGAAAAATTTTCCTTCGTTTCCTATAATGACATAGTCAAATAAACCACAAAAGACCGTCACTCGACGGTCTTTTGTTATGCAAAAAAGTATTACGCACCCCAACCTTCAGTTGTGGGTGCATATTTCTATTAATTTGTAAATTCCGTTTCCTTAATGAAATCAATAAACGATTAACAGTATGCAACCCGTGACAAGCGTTAAGTACAGTGCGACAAGCGGAAAACCTTATTATCAGCAAGTAGGCGAAATACTAAAAATCACTTTGGTTATAAAATTGAAAGGCAAGATTATGGAATTATAAACTTTGATAGTAATGCAATTTCAGAAATAAGAAAATATGTAACTTCTGATGCCGAAGCAGCTGCAATAATTGCATCACCATATGTTCTAAAAAGGGGAAAAGCAATTAGTGGTCATAAAAACAAGGGATATCCTGCGGTAGTATATGATGCCCTTGCTACACTAAATGGAGTAACAGGAAATATTGCTGTGACTGTTCTTTATGGAGGTGCCAGAAGAGTTCATTCGCTTCGTGTACTTACACCAAACGGCAATGAATTTATTCTTGCAAAAATGAAAGACACAGAGAAGCAGAATGGCGGTAGCGATACTAAAAATACCGTTGGTCCGCCCATCAACTCTGTGCCTAATGATATTATACACCAAAATTCCGAAAAAACAATCCCTCCGACGAAAGAAAATCAAAAAATCGCTCATACTACCCTAAAAACGATATATGTTTTAATGAGCGTATATCAAACCGATGGAATTATTGTGCCAGTCTAATTTGAGATTAAGCAAAACAATGATAATCGGCTTTATTTGACAGTAGCATTAACAAAAATAGAGACAGGCGTCATGGGCGATACGGTCCTTGATGAAAAAGGACGGACACGCCTGTTACCTGTCTCCACACACAGTTTACTACAGATAATAGAAAAAGTCAACCCTAACGATGCAAACTTTTTTAAATATATTCCAGACGAAATGCTTTCGAAAGAACATATATCATCAAAACAAACAGCATTGGCATTAGAAAAGACAAAATATGAGAAAAAAACATGGCATATAATTCAAAAAAGACATTGAGAGAGTTGATAGAGAGGGCTATTTATGCTCTTAATATTACTGATGACGATGAAAAGAATTTTGCTTTTGTAACGAAAAAAGCAAAAAACGATGTAGTGACTGACGTTTGGAGAGCTGTAAACTCTGCATCACGAGAAATAAAGCAAAGTTTTATTGATAATTTAGCAGACCAAGTGCTTGATAATACCATTTAAATATTAAATTAAAATGCACCCCAACCTTCAGTTGTGGGTGCGTATTTTATTAATTTGTAAATTCCGTTTCCTTAATGAAATCAATAAACGATTTTAGGCTTTTTGAAAGCCACTTGTTTTTATGGTAAATTAACTGCTTCCAAATGTCAATTTTTAAGTCCTTTACGTCAAGATAGCAAAGCTCACCCTTGTCAACATAGGCTTTTGTTACAAAATCGGGAAGGAAGGAAATCATATCGCTTTGAGTGAGTAAAGAGGTAATAATATCAGTTCTACCAATTTCCAATACAGGAGTAATAGACAAGGATTTTTTTGCAAGCTCTCTGTCAAAAACACGTCTGTAGCCTTGACCGTATTCTGTTAAAATAAATGGCTCGCTTATAATGTCCTTTATTGATAAATTTTTCTTTTTTGCAAATTTAGAGCTGACATTTGCTACAAAGTTCATAGAAAGGGGCTCTTCCTTTGCAATTATGTAATCGTTTCTGTATGTGTGGCTATCAAGAGTTATTATTATATCTGCCTCATTGTGGTCAAGCATATCACACATAACCGATGTGTCAGCGGTAGTAAACTTAACAGATATTGATGGGTATTTGTTGTGAAAGGCTATGTAGTAATTATGTATTAAAGCTTCACAAATAGAGTCAGGCGTTACAATGTGAATATTTCCCCTGCACTCATTTTCGTTTGTAAGATTTTCCTTAAATTCATCTGTCAAAGCGCGCACCTGGTGAGCATAAGAAACAAGCTCTCTACCCCTTTCGGTTAAGGAAATAGTGTGATTTATTCGCTCAAATAAAAGACAATTAAGCTCATCCTCAAGCTGCTTTATTTGAAAGGAAATTGTTGATTGAGAGTAACCAAGCTGCTCCGCCGCCTTTGTAAAGCTACCAAGCTCTGCAACGTGTATAAAGGTGATTAAATTTCTTAATTCCATAGAACCTTCCCATTATCGAAAATTTAGATAGTAAGCATTAAAACTATTCGCTTGACTAATGCTTAAAAGTATTATACAATGTTGTCATGTTAAATGCAAGTCTTTATGGCAAAAAAAGACAGCAAAGGAGGCAATTAAATGGAAAAAACGCAAATTTTTACAATTGTAGCTCTTGCAGTATACGCTATTGCAATGGCTTTTATCGGCTGTATAAGCTACAAGCAATCAAAAACCCTTGACGGATTTTTGTTAGGTGGAAGAAAAATAGGTGGTTGGGTAACTGCATTTTCATACGGAACTACATATTTTTCAGCAGTTGTATTTGTAGGCTATGCAGGACAGCATGGCTGGAATATAGGAATTGGAGCAATTTGGATTGGTATAGGCAATGCAATCCTTGGTTGCTTACTGTCTTGGCTATTGTTTGCAAACAAGACAAGAAGAATGACCAAAAAGCTTAACGCTAAAACAATGCCTGACTACTTTGAGAAAAGATATAACTCTAAGGGTATGAAAATAATGGCATCAGCTATAATTTTCGTTTTCTTAGTGCCATACTCAGCAGCCGTTTATAAGGGACTCGGCTCACTATTCAGTGCAGTTTTCCCAAGCGTTGAAACTTGGGTTTGGATGCTCATAATCGCTTGCTTGACAGCTGTATATTTAGTTGCCGGTGGATATCTTGCAACCGCATATACCGACCTTATTCAAGGTATTATTATGTTAGTAGGTGTTGTATGTCTTGTAATAGCAGTTCTTTCAAATGACGCAGTTGGTGGAATTGGTGGATTTATTGAAAGACTTGGAAGCTTTGAATCCTTGCCAAACGACCCAAATCCTGTAACAGGCTCACAGCTTACCAGTATTTTCGGCGGCTCAGCATTTAAATTCCTTTGTGTAAATATTATGCTCACAAGCTTTGGTACATGGGGCCTTCCACAAATGGTTGGAAAGTTCTATGCTATCAAGGATAAGCAAGCTATAAAAAGAGGAACTATTATTTCAACAATTTTCTGCCTCGTAATAGGCTGTGGCGCATACTTAATAGGTAGCACATCAAGACTTATTCTCGGTGGTACATTACCAAAGGGTGGAATTGACGCAGTAATTCCTGCGGTTTTAATGAAGGTTCTTAGTGGCGGAACACTAGGAATAATCTTACTTGCTTTGATAATGATACTCTTGCTTTCCGCATCTATGTCAACACTTGAAGCAGTTGTGCTTACATCAGCATCAGCAGTAGCAGTAGATTTAATACCTGCTGTTAGCAAAAAGGAAATTTCTCCTAAAAAGCAAATGACCCTTACAAGAATACTTTGTCTTGCTTTTGTTGCTTGCTCATTTATCTTCGCAACACAAAACATTCCTATCATTGTAAGCCTTATGTCATTCTCTTGGGGAATTGTTTCAGGATGCTTTATAGGCCCTTACATTTGGGGACTTTTCTCAAAGAAAATTACAAAAATCGGCGCTACTGCAGGCATAATTTCAGGCCTTTTAACCGTTGGTGGCGCAACCCTTGTAATTTCACTTACATCAAGCTTTAGCAATGCCGCATCAAAATCACCTGAAATGGGCGTTATCGCTATGGCAGTATCCTTAGTAGTAGTACCTGTAGTTAGCTTAATAACCAACAAAAAGAACAAAAACGAGGAAAAAGAACGAGTAGAAGAAATCTTTACCTGCTACGCAGAGGAAAACTAATATAAACCCAAATCCCGATGAGCCCTAAGCCTCATCGGGATTTTAACAATAGAGTAAGCTTTAGAGCAATTATCATTGATCGATACATTGGGAATGAAAAAACGCAAATGCTTGCACATTTATATTTAGCTTTTCTCGACAAAAAAACAGATTGGAATAGTTTTGCAGAATATTCTGAAATAGCTGATAGACTCCTTCCGTCAGATTTTAGATGACAAGACTTGAACTTGCGGCCCCTACCACCCCAACTGATTGATATATCTTTTTCTAGCCGTTTTTGCTTTTTTTAGCCATTTCTGCTACGCAAAAACGGCTTTTTCATACTCTCGTGACATCTTGTCTCCGTGTACTCCGGTTCTGTTTATGGTCAAAGATGTGGTCAAATCCGAGTACCGAATGATTGATATGTGGTCATTATTTTGAGGTACAAAATCCACTCAAAATTACTCCGTCAGAAGAAGAGAAATCTACCAAGAACAGTGAGAAAACACTCCAACCGCCACGTGTGGTCAATTTTACATCAAGAGATGATAATCATGTGGTCAAGCGCTTAGGCAGCAAAGAGCAGAGAACTGCCTTTCCCTTCTTCTGCAGGTGTTGTATTATAACTTACAATAGCATCTTTGTCAAGTAGGTTGCGAAATAAAATCAGCACTCAAAATTTGATACGCAGTAAGCAAAGAAAAAAGTTTTTCAAAGGGTGTTGACAGAGTTGCATTTGTATGGTATAATATAGTCGTACACGAGAAAAATCGAATTATTCATATAGCCACCCTTGTTGATGGGGCGAGGTCTATATTTTGTGATATGGTAGAGTATCTCTTGTACGCAAGAGATGCTTTTTTGTTTTATTAGGAGGTTTTTATGAATGTGATTCATTTACAAAAGGCGCTTGCCTTTATTGCCAAGGGATTGGTGGAGAAAGAAAAACTATTGAAAGATGCCCCGAATAGGTATCCTTATAGCCGAGACTTGCAGCGAGGGATAAATATGTTTTTAGCTGCTTGCCTGGAACTCGGTTGTGTCGGGGAAAACGCTTTCAAATATGCAGATGAGAGTTCATTTTTATCTCATTACATATGTAAGCCCATTTGCGAGTGGTTTGATGACTGGGACAAAGATGTTCTTCAAAACATTAAAATCGAGGAGCAACCTTTTTATGCATATGGCCCATTTGCATTCAAACGCGGAAAAACAGATCTTTATACGGTTACAGAAGAGTGCGTTGAGTTTTTGAATACTCAAGAAAGTAATATCATCGAAGGAACGGACGAACACGCTCTGTATGAAAAAATCATACAACTCTCACAAGGGGATTATGTAAAGGTTCGAAAGTATATTATAGAGCATCCCGTGATTACGATTGAAGACAGAAGAACATTTCTGTCGGAATATGCGGATAATACGATTGCCAAGGATGCTTTGAATCTTGCATACGAGCAATTTGAAGAACGATATACTACATGTCCTGCATGTGGATGGACAATGGTAGAAAAAGAATATGGCCCTTCTTGCTTGTCAGAATATTGCTTGGAGCATTTACCGCCCATTCCTAATGAAGCATGGAAGGATGCTTCATCTGAGCCTATTTATAGGTTGAAGAAAGGAGTGATGCGATATTTTGCGCAACCCGGAAAACTGGAGATAGATATTGCCAGGTATTGTGAAAAGCATGCGCTGGAGTTTTCTCTGTGGCCGTATAAGGATAGATTTGACATTGAAATTCGTTTTTCTGATGGCGAAGTGTGGGAGATTGATGCTAAAGCATACCATAATGCACTTTCGCTGTGTTCAAAAATAAAACAAGATGGCGGATTCCCGTCAGGCAATTACCGGTATGGTTTCTATGTTGTTCCGAGTGAATACACAAGAAATAAAATTAATTACATCGCGGTCGTGAATAAGACATTAACAAGTCAACCTAACGTAAAATGTGTAACATTAGCTGCTATAAAGAAAAAAATCAATAAGAAAGTAGGTGAGTTGAATGGCTAAAAAAGAATCGAATGACTGGTATGCGCCGTTACAGGGTTATTTTGATGATAATATGATGTCACGCGAAACTTTTGCTGCTGTTGAGGCGGTACTGCATTTGTTAATAACGCACGCGGATATTCCGGAAGCAGAAAAAGCATATTTGTTATTTTCGCAATATCAACTCATCGGAATAAAACAGGGAAGCGAAGCTGATCACAAACTTCAACTGGCTCGTTTCACACTTGGATGTTATCGTTCACGTAAGTACTGGCAAGATGCTCTTGAAGCATATCGCTCGAGCAAATATGATGGTATAAGAGCATTTGAGTTCGTCGACGAAGAAGGTAAGAGTAAGGCAAAAAGAAATAACGGTACATATCCGCACCCTTATGAAAATCGTTTGGAAGAATGGAATAAACTTTGGAGTAATTGTACCTATCATAAGGATGAATATCCAACAGCAGGAACCGGGAGTTATTACTATTATGTATCTTCAAAGGAGGATGAGAAAAAAACAGAAAAAGTAAAGGTTTCTTTTACGGAATCATCTGTTCTTCCTTGTGAAAAAACGGTTCTTCTCGAGCAAAGAAAAGCAGAAGTTATTACAATATCGATATCGGAGCTTCTTGAATGTGCAAAAGAAATGAGAGATATGCAGCCGGGCGATTATTGTTACAATATACTTCAAAGCAATGTTGTAAAGGCAGTAGAAGATGGCAAAGTATCGTTGTGTCAGGAACTTTCTATTGCGCAGACAATAAACATAGTGGGTATGGTTGGTTCAGGAAAATCGACGTTCATTAAGGTGTTGTCGTATTGGGCAAATAAAAACGACAGAAAGATCGTTGTTGTACTGGATACCGTTGCCGAGGTGTTTAATCTGTGGCGATATCTTCACAAATTCGGTGTGAACTGTTCTCCTCTTGTAGGTAGGAATGAAAGGCTTAAGTATATAAATCAAATAGCGGAGCCTGGTAAGGTGTGTTTGCCTCAGGAAATATCGCAATACTTAACCAATGCGTGCATGGTTGACGGAATGAACGATAGCGAAACCGAGAGCTTGACTTACGGAAAAGAACCATGTTTTTCTCTGAAAGAAACGAGCAAGGGGAGCCCTCGTCTTTGCCCGTATTTTGATATATGCTCAGGCTCAAAAATGCTTCGCGAATGCTATACAAGTTCTGTTGTTCTCACAACCGTAGCTGGTTTTGCAATTTCTCGAGTTGGAAAAAATCGAGAGCCGTTTTTGGAGGTTGCCCTCAGAGGATTCGATATTGTCGTTTTTGATGAGAGCGATAGAGTTCAAAAAACACTGGATCAGATTTTTATGCCCGAGACAAGCTTTAATCGTTACATACAAGAAAGTGCTGAGGATTGTGGACATTATATGCGCCAGATTCCTTCTGCTCGAGAAAAAAATAAAGCGAGCCAGGATTATCATGAACTGCAGATGAGAACCACAGGTGTAATGAGTTGCTTGAGCAATGCTTTGAATTGGGATCTTGGTAAGTGGAACAAATTATCGGCAGGAGAACCTTTTTCAGCACTATCGCTTCTTGACGATTTGAAAAAGGATGAAAGCTATGCTATTCCGGAGCATATATACAAACAGATTTATGATTTGATTGATAATGAAAAAGATGAGGAGCTTAGCAGTACACTTCGAGAAGCACTCAATGTATCTTGCATATCAACCGATTTCAGACAGTTCAATTCATTGTATGCTCGTTGGATTGCGGAAGAAGGTGAGGCGTTTAATCGTTCTCACGTAAGAAAGCAAAATGTTCAGGATGCTCGAATAAAACTCATTATTTGCCTTATTTTCTTTGATCACTTCATAAGAAAACTGAGTGATGCTTATGCAGCATGTCATGAAACATCGTATGGACAGAACGAAATCTTTGGGTTCTTGCAAACTCGTTTCCAGGATCAGCAAAAGTATCTGCCTTCCGCATTATGCGGAAACCTGTTCGGAATGAAGAAAAACGAACAAGGAGATATTGTGTTGTTCAGACAATTTGCATTTGGTCGTAGTTTAATGAAAGATTTGCCGTATTTGCGACTGGATTCCAATGGCAATGCCATAGGTCCACATGTTATTATGCTTTCGGGATCAAGCTGGGCAGAGGGGTCATATGAATACCATATAAACCGCCCTGTTAATTATATTCTTGAAGCTGATGGAGATAAACGAGAGTATCTGTCAAAGACAAAGTTCTTTGAATCCGGTTTGACAGAAAGAGTTTCTGGTTCCGGAGAAGCAAGGACAGAGATGCTCAAAAAGGTTACAGAGAAATCTGTTTATAATATTATCGAAGAATATAATCGCAATGCCGGTAAAATTCTCGTGATAGTTAATAGTTACGAGCAGGCTGGAATTGTTCAAGAAACGCTTCAGAATATCTTGCGCAAAAAACAATGTTCTGCAAGAATTTGCAGAATGGTCTCTGATGCAACTTCTTTGGAAAACGTTGAAGGAATTATACGCAGGGGAGAAGTTAGCCGCTTTGCTTCTATGCAGGCAGATATTCTTATTGCACCTGCTATGGCGATAGAGCGAGGACACAACATTGTAGATGAAACTGGCCACTCCGCGTTGGGCGCAGTATTCTTTATGGTTCGTCCGATGTCCGTACCTGATGACGTGCAAGAAAAGGGAAGTAAGTTGAATGGATATATGGAGGCGCATTGCCAACGCCGAGAAAATGAATCTATATGGGAATATAATGTCCGTATGCGCCAGGAGGCGACTAAGCGTTGGAGCATCGTAACCGGAAGTGCACATTATGGCCTGGACAACCTGGATGTAGATGATCAAAAAGATATCGTTTCGACGCTGTTTATTTTGATACTTCAGATATTCGGTCGTCTTGCTCGAGTTACCGATACGACTAAGCCTGCACCTCACGTATATTTTGTTGACGGTGCTTTCAGAAAATCTCCCGAATCAGAGCAGGGATTCGATTGTCTTAATGCGCTGGGATTATATCTTGATGGCATGATGAAAGATGCAAAAAATTCAGAAATAGCAAAAACATTGTATATGCCTTTTTACGAAGCATATAAGAAAGGAATTAATTATGGCAGGTAAACCGATTTATCCTATGGCTTATAAGATTAAGCCCGGACGAGTTGAAACTATTTATTATATGGGCTTCCCGGCAGCTTGGAAACAAGAGTTGATAAACATAGCAAGAGCTAACAATCCGAATTTCAAAATCGAATTCGGTCTTCCTACTCATGCACTGCAAAAGTTGATTGACTCTTGGATGGAAGGTATTGTAGCTATGTCTACTCTTAAAGAGTACACTGATGACAGCCGTTGGTTAGCTTCAACTATGCCTTTTGATGAAAAGAGAATTCACATACTGTTTGAGATACTTAAGGTATGGATTAACGGAACTTATGTATCTATGCAGAAAGTGAATCCGATTGCTAAACAGAAAGCTAAAGACTTTTGCTTGACTATGAAGGAAGAGGATTTTTATGATTTGCGTACGGAGCAGAGCGTTTGTCTTTCGACAGAAGATGGCCGTGTTAGCGACGAAGCCTATCAAGCAATTCCTTTGATTGTTGTGAACAAACTTGTTGGACAAGATATTGACATCGGAACGCGCACCTTACATCTGCTTTACGCAGCTAAAAATGAGTTGGTCAGCAATGTGATCGTAGATGAAAAATCAGGTCATGCATATTCTTTCGTTTTTCAATTTTCAGTTCAGACAACACCGCCGCAACGACAAGCTTTATTGCTTTGTAACATCAGCATAAGAAGGTGGATAAGCGAAAGAATAAATAAAGAACGTGATCCATTCCTGAAAAACGCAATACTTGCACATGTCAAAGTTAATAAAGATAAGATTTGTCAAATACCAATTCAGTTTGGTTTCGATATTGGACGCTTGGAATGGAAATCTCAAGATAAAGAATGTTATGATCTTTATGGATACACCTCGTTGCCTTCGATTCCTGCTTTGTGGCCATTGGTCGAGTCAAATAACAACGATTATCTGTTGCCATATACAAATGGTATGGGAGGATTTAAATCCTCACAGATTGGTACGGGTGTTCCGGTGAGAGATAAGGCGGAGGCTTACGATCAAGTATTAGAAAGATTGTCTGATTATGTTGAGAAACCCAGTGATCCCAGTAGAATTACCAAACAATTAAAAATACATACTCACCGATCGCCTCAAGACTATATTTCGAGAGAAGAGTTTAGAGAGTGGACAGCGTCTTCTATAGAAAGTAACAGCATAAGGTTTGAATTGTATGGTATGCTGGATAATCCCATACATCAAAGGGTGCTGGATTCGGTAAGCGAAAAAATTCTTAAAGACTTTGGAGAAGATAACACCGGTTCATGCATGACAATTGAGGTGGTAAAAAAAGAAATTGGAGACATTGCAGAAGCTATTAAAAACAAGGATGTCAAACTAGCAAGATGCGATGAGATTAAAGAAAAACTAGATGACACGAGTGACGTTGTTGCATGTATTTGCATTATTCCAGGAGAGAATTCTTACGAATCTAATAAGGATCCCAAGCTGATTATACGTAATGCGTTCGCACGTTCCGGTAGAGTAATTCAATTCATGGTAGCTCCTGAAAACAATGAAATTAGAATTGAACAAAAAGTGATACATGCCGTACACGATCTATATAGACAACTTGGTATAGTTATGCTTATGAATCCTGAAAAGGATAAGTCGTACAAGTTCAAAGACGTGTATTGCGTTGGCATGCATATATGTACTCAAGTACATGGAGTTCGCAACAAAGCCAGATTCATGCCGATTTTTGTATCGGTTGATTTGCGTACAGGAGCAACGCGTGTACAATGTGATGCATTTGAAAACAATAATGTCAATTATAGGCAGGCGTGTTTAGAGATGGCAAAGTTGTTTTGGAACGAAGATTTAGAGTATATTTGCAGAAACGCGCAATTCTCACCAGCGAAACAAAAACTAATTGAAATGAAGAATCGATATGATGATACTACTTCGAGGGCTCTCCTTTTAGTCCATTCCGATGGGAATACAAGGCCATTGTGGAATGGCATATCCGACAAAATGATAGGCTCATACACTTCCATTGGCGAGTACATGCCTGCAGAATTTGATGCAGGTTCCAATAAAGTGCCATACATGATGTCGTTGAATGACACAGGTGTTCGTATTATACGAGTGAGAGACAATTCTGAAGTTCCTGATTATTACACGAGCCAAACGGAAAATGATAAATATTCTTCCGCATCTGGTGTATTTAAGTATGGGGATGTGTACTGGGCAATTTCTACTAAACCTAACGATCCCAAATATACTCGTAGTTTGAAGGAGTCGAGATTTAATTATCCGCGCGAAGATTATGCAGAGAAAGATATGATTGAACTGTATCCGATTCAGCTTCAAAGCGAGGATGATTCTGATATGTGGGCAAAATTTGTTTCCAATTTGTGCACATTATCGATCCAATACGAACAATCGACTGTTTTACCATTACCTTTGCACCTCGCAAAAAATCTAACTGAGTACTTACTAGAAATATAATAATGCAAAGCTCATAAGTCCCTTAAAAAGGATTTATGGGCTTTTGCTTTAATAAATCAAAAATTGATATGCAGTAAACAAAGAAAAGACGATTGGAGCAGTAATCATTGACAGGAGAGCTGATGTGTTGGCACCTGTATCAGTGACGAGAAATACAGATTTGCGGATTTTGAAAAAATTAAACGTTCATTGAATAAATTATCGCAAAATGCTTGCAATTTGTCGAGAAAAGTGATACAATGGTAAATGTATAAAAATACTTATTTTTATGAGGTGGAAAATGGCTGCTAGCTATAAGAAACTATTCAAAATGTTGATCGATCGCGAGATGAAAAGCAAAGATCTTGCCGCAAAAGCAGGCATCAGCCCAGCAACTCTCGCGAAGATGAAAAAAGACGGTGCAACCGTATCTAGTGACGTGTTGGTGAAGATTTGTACTGCGCTTGACTGTACAATGGACGATATTGTTGAAATAGTGCCCAATGTAGCAAACGGAGATAAATAAGATAATGAAATACAACAAGTCAATAACTGCAACTGTTTACGTTATTAATGACGGAAAAGTATTGCTACATCAGCACAAGAAATATAATACATGGTTTCCTCTTGGTGGACATATCGAAGAAAACGAATTTCCACACGAAGCCGCTATTAGAGAAGTTAAGGAAGAGTCTGGCTTTGATGCGAAATTGATGGATACAGAGCTAGCACCACATATAGAATTAGCTAGAGTGCAGAGAATACCATCCCCATTCTGCTTATTACACGAAGGTATAGGCGGTGAGGAAAACTTCTTCGATTTTATTTACATAGCAGAGACCAAAGAAACTATTCCTCATCCCGATAACAATGAGAGTAAGGATTTCAAGTGGTTTACGTATGATGAGTTGCAAAATAGCGAGATTAAAATTCATGTAAAGAACACTGCATTAGCCGCTCTTGAGTATTGGGTGAAAAAAAGAAAAGAGAAAAAGCCAATGACAATTATAAGTTTGTTTAGTGGTTGTGGTGGATTGGATTTAGGCTTTGAAAAAGCTGGATTCACTGTTCCGATTGCAAACGAATTTGATAAAACTATATGGGATACATTTGAAATAAACCATCCTGATACTAAACTTATCAAAGGCGATATAAGAAACATCAAAGAAGAAGATTTCCCAGATAATATAGATGGAATTATTGGAGGTCCGCCTTGTCAAAGCTGGTCAGAAGCAGGAGCGCTCCGCGGAATTGAAGATGCAAGAGGACAACTCTTCTACGAATACATCAGAATTTTAAAGGATAAGCAGCCTAAGTTCTTTCTTGCAGAGAATGTAAGCGGAATGCTCGCTAATCGTCATTCTGAAGCGGTGAAGAATATAGTATCTATGTTCGAGGAATGTGGATATGATGTATCTATTACCTTGGTAAATGCAAAAGATTACGGCGTTGCACAAGAGAGAAAACGTGTATTCTATATCGGATTTAGAAAAAATTTGGGTATTAAATTTGAGTTTCCAATGGGTTCAACTCAGGATGATGATCAGAAAATTACTTTGAGAGATATTATATGGGATCTCCAAGAAACTGCTGTTCCTACGCTGAACAGAAACAGACATAACCCTGATGCGATTAACAACAATGAATACTTTACTGGATCATATTCGCCTATATTTATGAGCCGAAATAGAGTAAAAGCGTGGGATGAGCAAGCATTTACTGTTCAGGCTTCAGGTCGTCAGTGCCAGTTGCATCCGCAAGCACCAAAGATGGTGAAGGTTGGACATAATGATTGCCGATTCGTAGAAGGTCAAGAACACTTGTACAGAAGAATGACTGTTAGAGAAGTGGCAAGAGTTCAAGGATTCCCCGATGACTTCAAGTTTATTTATACCAATGTTGATGATGCGTATAAAATGATAGGAAATGCAGTCCCTGTAAATCTGGCGTATGAAATTGCACTTGCAATAAAAGGCGTATTGGAGGAAAAATAAATGAGTAATCAAAGCAATGATAAGGGAAGAGCTTACGAATATATTTGTCTTCAAACTTTGTATAGTGAAATTAACAAGTTTAGATCTGCTGAAATCATTGAAAACAGCAGTCTGCATGCAGCAGAGCGTGCATGGGATACTGTAAATGAGAAAACACGTGAGGTATTAACCATTAGTGCAAAGGCAGCAGTCACAACTCTTTTTGATATGGAACCTATGATTGTAGAAGATGATGAGGATTTGTTACAACTTTATATTCAGCCTGATACGAAGGGCGAAATGGGAGATGTAAGAGATATTATTATTGTTCGTAAAGATGTCAGATGGGAAATCGGATTAAGTATCAAACATAATCATTTCGCTGTAAAGCATAGTCGTTTAGGCAAGAGTCTTGATTTTGGTGATAGATGGTTTGGCGTTCCTTGTTCTTTGAATTATTGGGAAGAAATAAGACCTATTTTTGATTATATTGATCAGGAAAAGCAGGCTAATAAAAAGTGGAGTGAGCTACCGTCCAAAGCTGAAGATGTATACATTCCTCTTTTGAATGCATTTGTAAATGAGATCAAAAAAGCTAATGCTGAAAACGAAGGTATTCCGAGAAAAATGGTTGAGTACCTGCTAGGTCAATTCGATTTTTACAAAGTCATAAGCATAGATAATAAAAATGTTACACAGATTCAAACATACAACCTCCGTGGAACATTGAATCGAGCAAGTAACAAAGAGCAGCCGAAGATTATCGTACCTGTTTCTTCTTTGCCTACCCGCATTGTCAGCTTGGAATTCAAGCCTGGAAGTGACAACACTGTTGAACTGTATATGGATGGTGGTTGGCAGTTTAGCTTCCGCATTCACAATGCTTCAACTTATGTTGAGTCAAGCTTGAAGTTTGATATCCAAATTATTGGAATGCCCGCTTCTATCATATCGATCAACTGCTCATGGAATTGACAGTCGGTAGCTTGTTTTCAGGAATAGGCGGTATAGACATCGCGTTTCAACAAGCAGGCTATAAAGTTGCATGGGCTATCGAAAAAGATGCAGCTTGTTGTCGAACATACCGACACAATTTTAGGGATGTAGATCTGATTGAAACAGACATTAGGAATGTTGATCCGTGTACGTTGGAGCGCGTAGACACAATAACGGCGGGATTTCCTTGTCAGCCATTTTCGATAGCTGGAAAGCAACGCGGATTCGATGATGAAAGAGGACATCTTTTCTACGAAGTCGGAAGATTTATCAAGACTCATAAACCTAGAGTTGTATTTCTTGAAAATGTTCCTAATTTGATGGAGCATAACGAAGGAAAAACATTTCTTGTTGTTCATGATGTTCTAGCTGATTTAAATTATTCAATCAGGTATCGTGTTTTGCGAGCTTCTGAGTATGGTGGCGTTCCTCAAATCAGAGATCGCATTTACATTGTTGCTTTTCGTGACCAGGAAGATTGTGATAGGTTTGAATTTCCAGACAAAATGGATTTGCAACTTTCCATAGAAGATGTGTTGCTAAGATCTCAACGAAAACACGATATATACTACTATAGGCAGGATGATGATTTTTATAAAAAAGCATCGCAAATAGCGAAAAGGCACGATTCAATATATCGTGTTTATCATGATAGTATAAAAGTAACACAAAATAAAATGTGTCCTACCTTGACGGCATCAATGGGAATAAGCAGAAATCAAGTACCATTGGTAGTGGATGATTATGGACTAAGAAAAATTACGCTTCAAGAGTGCTTGGACTTTCAGGGATTTCCTAAAGAGTATTATTTTCCGAACAGTATAACAATCGACGATGCATATAAGCAAGTCGGCAATTCTGTTTGTGTGCAAGTCATTAAAAGAATAGCCGAACAAATAAATAAACGAGGTAATAATTATGGCTCAGATTGATGTAACGAAAATTGAAAAAATTGACAAAGAGAGAGTTACAATACACGAAAAAGTATACACTACCTATTCTGTCTTCGATGATTGTGGTAAACATTTTGTTCAGATAGATACTTACGGACGTAGCGATAGAGAATTGCCTGGTAAGATAAGTCAATCCATACAGTTGGATGAGAGTTCTGCAAAGTACCTTTTTGACTTGTTAAAAAAAGAGTATAATTTCTAATAGTATGACCGAGGTAGTAGCCGCCCTGATCTGGCAGGGTGATAAATTCATGATTTGCCAACGCCCGGCACATAAGGCGAGAGGTCTCCTTTGGGAGTTCGTTGGCGGTAAGGTGGAGTCAGGCGAAACGAAAGAGCAAGCTCTTATCCGCGAGTGCAAGGAAGAATTGAATATTCTTCTTTCTGTCGGTGACGTGTTCATGGATGTAGTTCACGAGTATCCCGACTTGACGGTGCATCTGACTTTGTTCAACGCGACAATAGCCGAGGGTGAACCGCAAAAACTGGAACATAACGATATTAAATGGATAAAACCAAGCGAGATTCCAAACTACGAGTTCTGCCCGGCAGACGAAGAAATACTTGTAAAAATACAAGAGGTACACAATGAATAATACTGATGGCAAATTACTGGAGCATTTTGCTAAAGAAAGTTTGAAGCAAACAATTGATAACAACTACAATTTTACTGAACAACAGAAGCATGAATTGAAGTTGATTGTAGATGCAGGAAGAACTCCTGAAGACGTGATAAAAGGTATACTTGCGTATTTTGCATTTAACCGCTGAATTGTATTAAATGGCAATGCAAGTTAAAAGGCGTACAAATATGGATAACAATTACAAAACCGAAGTTTGTGAACGCTACGGAAACACTTCCGCCTATAGCGAACACGAGCAGAAAACAAAGAACTATACAAAAGAGAAGTGGGCAGAGGCAAACGATGGCTTAATGGCTATCTTTGCGGAGTTTGCCGTGTGTAAGAATAGCGGCGAGAGTGCCGATTCTAACGAAGCACAGGCACTTGTTGCCAAGCTTCAGGCGCACATCACGGAGAACTATTACACTTGCACGGACGAAATCCTCGCAGGACTTGGCAAGATGTACGTTGCCGACGAGAGGTTCAAAAAGAACATTGATAAGTATGTAGATGGAACAGCCGAGTTCGCAGCTGATGCTATCGAGGTTTACTGCCGAAAATGAGCACAAACAAATTCAACCTGTTTCTTGAGAATGCCCGACTTCTGGCGGACAAGTTTGATATTGTTCCTTTGCTGTACGGCTCGCTCGGCTTGGAGTATCTAACAGGCGATGTTCTCGATGCGGACGATATCGACATACTTGTTCCGCGCGTATTTATCACCGAGCGATGGCATGAATTCAAGTCACTTTTAGAAGCACAGGGATACGTTCTTGCGGATGAGCATGAGCATACTTTTGTGCGTGACGGTGTGGCATATTCCTATGCCGATATTGAGGATCTCGAGTCCTTTGCAGGTATCCGCATGAAAGATATCGAAATGCGCGAAACAGACGGCGTTAGCTTTTTGATGTTGTCGCTCGAGCAGTATCTTGCTGTGTATAAAAAATCGAGCAAAGACGGCTACCGTGTGAATGTACGGCAGAAAAAGGATGCCGATAAAATCAGATTTATTGAGAGCAAATTGTGATGAAAAAAGTTATAGTCATCGGCTGTCCCGGAAGTGGCAAAAGCACGGTTTCGCGGGCGTTACATAACAAGACAGGCATTCCGCTGTATCATCTCGATATGATGTATTGGAACTCTGACAAGACCACGGTAGAAAAGAACGTGTTCCTTGAACGGTTGTCCGCCGTTCTCGAAAAAGACGA
>JAGATW010000021.1 GCA_017621085.1 Clostridia bacterium
ATGATGAAACAAAAGCATACGAGGGCGTAAACCTTGTTGTAGGCTATAGTAAATGTATAGCATACAATAACGGTGTACACGGAGAGGGCGTTAATGATATCGTATTTAAATCCTTTGTTGATGTGATTCAAAAGGTAAGTACTTGCAGTGAATGTGGAATGAAAGAGGTTGTTGGTGTAATTCCCGCACTCTTTGAATGTAAGGGCTGCTCAGCATCAATGACAGGTGTAAACGGAATAGTAGTAGGCTTTACTGCTAATGTAACAGCTATTAGCGAGTACGAAAAGGAAACAGGCAAAACCATAAAATATGGTGTATTTGCAATATCACAGTCTAACCTTGATGGCAATGATGTATTTGATGAAAACGGAAATGCAGCATATGGTGCTATATGTGCAGAGGTAACAGCATCCTTATATGCCTCAGCCTTTGATGTAAAGGTAGTAGGCTTTACCGACGATAAAAAGGACTTTAAGTTAGCCTTTGGCGCATATATTGAGGCAACAAAGGGAGATAACACCGAGTATTCCTATATACAGGATGACACAAAGGGCAACTACTTAAACGGATACTACTACGTGTCATATAACGACATAGTTAAATAAGTCCCTAAAAAGACCGTCGCTTGACGGTCTTTTTATTTGCATAATGGCAAAAGAAAAAGCAGTTGACATTGATTTTATTTTTGATAGCTATGAGGGCTCATTCCCAAAAACAGATGCAGGCTGTACAAACAATATAACATAGGAAACACCGTCACTCTTTGTATGTCAAGGCTATTCAGCATCTACAAGTGGTAGTATGGGAATTGCAGTAGGCTACAAGGTAAATAAGGAAGCAATTTTCTTGCCTTAGGCGCATACGTTGAGTTAAGCGACGGAGTAACAACCGAGTATTCCTATATGCAAGCAACAGATAAGGGAGATAAGATGGGCAACTACTATTTTGTTACATATAATACCATTATAGAAAAAAATTAACAACAAAAGCTGTATGAGTTTTTTCATACAGCTTTCTTGATAAAAGATACTTGCTTTTTAAAATTCAATATGATACAATCATAATGCAGGACTATTCTTATTTTAAATTAGAAAGGAAATTATTATGAAAAAGAAAATTCTATTAATTGCTATGATGGTAGCAATGATAGCTTGTCTTTTTGCTCTTTGCGTAAGTGCTGAAACAATCACTTATGAGGGAACAGAAATTGAGCTTGTAAATAACCTTGGCGACCCATCATGGTACACAGGCAACACAGCTCTTGCAATTCAAGATAAGGAGTCAGTAGTTATTTTGAAGGACGCAGAGGGTAATATGACAGCTTACCCATCCTACTACATCTTAAGATTTGGTGTAGATATGAAGGACGGAGTGCCTTCAAATGTTTACGTTTTATGGGCAGACAAAAATGGTGTAGACTATTCCTTTGTAAATGAAAAAACAGGCAAGGAGTACGAATCCGGTAGCATTTACTACATAGAATTCCCATACGGAATGACTAAGTGTATGTCTAACTCCATATTTGGTAGGGACAACGACTCAAAGCCGGAGTCAAATGTTGTTGAAATTGTTATTCCTGACTCTGTAACAGTAATTGATGAGCAAGCATTTAGAAGAATGAACAGCTGTAAAAAGATTACAATGTCAAAGAATGTTACATCTCTTCCAAGCTGGGCATTCTGTGGCTCAAAAATGCTTGAAACAGTAATTTTCCCGGAGGGAAGCTTGCTTGAAACAACGGGAAATAGCTTTAGTGGCTGTACATCTCTTTCAAGTATTAATCTTGAAGCTTGTACTAAACTAAAAACTCTTGGTGGAAACTTATTTAATGGATGTACATCCTTAAGAAGAATTACATTGCCTAATTCAATTGAAACAATTGCAGACCAGGCGTTTTATAAGAACGGTGAGCTTAGGCTTGGCAGTGACTATTTGCCAACAAACCTAAAAACCATAGGAGGACACTTTTTAAGTGGCTGTACTGTTGTAAATGAGGTTTTATATTTCCCAGAGGGCTTTACTGAT
Source organism: Clostridia bacterium (assembly GCA_017621085.1). GTDB lineage: Bacteria > Bacillota > Clostridia > Oscillospirales > CAG-272 > RGIG2000. Next base: position 2,026 of record JAGATW010000021.1, read on the forward strand.
TTTTCAAGCTCATTCAATTTTAATGATGGCTTTGGAGTAAAAACTCATCTTACTTTTGTTTTCTTGGGTAAGATGACTAATGTAAATCTTGCAAATGCTTCTTTGTTGGATTTTTATAATAAGGGCTCAAAGAAACCATTACAAATGGTATTTGCAAAAAATACATACAGTGAGCTCAATGGTGTATTTCTTCCATTAGCAACCCTTAATGGTACAGAGGGATATATTTCCAAAAATGCTGATGGTAGTGCTCCTTATACAGTAAAGGAAAACGGCACATTAACTGTGGCTTTGTGCAATAATGACCCTAACTCTTATGATAGCCTTGGCAAGGATGCGAATGGTAATACACTTTGCAAGCTATATAATGCTCCTGCTATGCTAATATTCTGTGGTGGAGATACTGTTGAGGTTTCTTATTCTGTAAGAAACAATCACACCGACAAGGGCTGGTATAGATTCCACACAACAAGCAAGGTGTACGATATTGACGCACACAAAACAGCAGGCACACACTACAATAATTTTGTATATCAAGCAGGTAACTGTGGCTATGATGAAATAACTACAAACACTTGCGTAATTTGTGACCTTGTAAGCGTAGTAGTTGGACAACAGGCAACAGGCAACCATACATACACTGATGACTTTAACTGTGAAACAGCGCTTGACTGTGAGGTGTGCAAAAAGACACTTAAGGAAGCACTTACACACAAGCTTGAGACAGTAATCCTTTACGAAAATGGCTATGGAGCACAGGGCGTAAAATCAATTGCTTGTCAAAATGAGGGTTGTGAGCATAATAACGGTGGAGAAGTTGCAGATGCACTCTTTGAGTGCCTTGGCTATTCAGGTAAGGAATTTGCAAGTGTTGGAATTGCAGTAGGCTTTAAGGTAAACAATGAGGCTATTAACAAATACGAAG
>JAGATW010000022.1 GCA_017621085.1 Clostridia bacterium
GTCAAAAAGAGCGAGAGTATGAACTGGTCGCTTACAGAACGTTTCAAAAAAGGAGATTTGCTTTTACCTGAGCTTTATGGTTATAGGAGACCGAGAAACTCAGAAGGAAAGCTTATCAAACATACTAAACTTGAAGTGTATGAGCCAGAAGCAATAGTAATTAGATTTATTTATGATGCCTTCCTTTCGGGGTATTCAATGGAGAGTATAGCGAGTATTCTTACCGATAATGAAATTCCCACAAAGACTGGAAACGCAAAGTGGAATGAAGGTTCTATTAGTTACATTCTTAAAAATGAACGATATTGTGGAAGTGTACTTACGTGGAAAACTTTTACAGCAGATATTTTTGAACATAAAAAGAGAAAAAACCGTCAAGACCGAGACCAATATTTGTACGAAGATAATCACGAAGCCATCATATCCGTTGAAAAGTATGAAGCGGTGCAAGAACTTTTGGAAAATAGGAAACACGGTATGCGTGGCTTACATATTATGCACGTTATTGATATGGGAGTTTTTGCAGGCTATGTGCCGATAAATCACCATTGGATAAATGATGATGCCAGTGCATATTTTGAAGCTTCTAATAGTGTTAAAACTTTTAGGCAAGAACGTAGAGTACCAAAAGCGAAATTTAGCGCTTTTGATTTGCAAGGTTATGAGGTTGTAAGAGAGCAGTTTTTAACCACCCGTCATGAAATGCCGGCACTTACAATAGCAAGTGAAAGAATATCTTTTAATAGTCAATGTTTTAGAAAAATAGCGGGAGCTACACATATTCAATTACTGCTGCACCCCACACAAAGAAAAATTGCTATAAGACCTTGCACTGCTGAATTTCCGTTTGCGATTTCGATACAATCAAGGACAGGCGATACAGTATCAAGCAAAGCTTTGAATTGTGCTTCTTTTATACGAGTTTTATATGAAATAATGGGGTGGAATCCAGCCTTTTACCAACGAATTATAGGAACGCTTATTGAAAAAGGTAACGACCAAATTATTGTCTTTAATTTGTGTAAAGCTATGCCTTTAATGTTATTAGACGAGGAAAAGAAAAAACGAATAGGCGTTTGCCCAGAGGATTGGGAAGATAGCTTTGGTAGTGAATTTTACGATTATGTGGCTGAAAACGAGTTATATTATTTACCTCCAAACACGGATTTAGGGCTTAGTTCAAGAGGTAGCCCATTAACAAATCAATTACCATTTGAGATAGATTGGCAAAGACATTTGGAAATGTTTAAGGAAAGGAAGGTATCAAATGATGAACAATGAACAAGAGTACATCTATGAAATAAGTGATGATGAAGAAAAAGAGGAAGTTAGCCTTGCTGGTTATCAAGTAACAAAAGCAGAGCTTTTTGCTCATTCAAGAGAGCCATCTGTTACAATATGGCAGAACAAAATCAAGTTTAATATGGCTTGCTTAAAGAGATTTCCGAAAGTAACGCACGTGTTGATTTTGATAAATCAAGAACAAAAGCGTTTAATTGTAAAACCGTGTAGTCCAGATACACCCGACTCATTGAGATGGGCTACAGGTGGCGGAGAAAAAGAAGTTAAGGCAAGAGATATGTTGTGCTATATCTTTTCCGAGAAAATCTATCATTTAATGGAATGGAGCAAGGAATATAGATATAAAATTCTTGGCAAACCTGCTGTTTGCAACGACGAAGCTTTATATTTATTCAAATTAACTGATTTTGAGTTGTTTGTTGCTAAAGGTAAATATAAGCGAAGGTCATATTTGCCAGAGGATTGGAGAGATTGTTTTGGTACTCCAATAGAGGAACACGAGGACGTGTATAACATTGATTTAGCAGACGGATATATTGTTACGGGAAAGGACTAAAAATATGGCTATGAATTTTAATTTGGACTTACAGGAAATAACGCTTGATGGATTTCAAGTTGTATCAAGTAAATTTTTTGGAAAACAGAATGGTCCAGTAATGAGTATGCAAAGAAAATGTATTGTTTTTAACTCTGCCGCAGTAAAGCAGCTAAACAACTGTGAGGCAATTCAAATTATGATAAACGAAGCTCAAAAGGTGGTTTTGATAAAACCTGTTCCATCACACGATAGTGAAGCTGTTCTTTGGAATAAAGGCGAGAAGAAGCAATATGCAAGGCTTGAATGTGTTGGTTTGGTTAAGCATTTGATGGAGAAATGGAAATTTGACTCAGATATTAAATATCTGGTTAATGGCAGATTAGTTAGAGTTGAAAATAAGGTAATGATGGTTTTTGATTTTAAGGATTGTCAAAGATTTGACTCAACCGGTAAGAGATTATGAAAGTTGAAACTAAAATTTCATTTTATTTAGCTAACAGTACAATAAGAATATTCAAAAGTACAATACGGTTTATGGAAGAGCCAAAATATATCAGATTTAGAGTCAGTGAGGACAGAAGGTCAATGATATTAGAGCCATATCATAAAAAGACGTTTACATCTTTCAAAATACCTAAAAATTTATTTGAATATGGTGGAAGTATGCAAGTACATAGTAAGGCTTTTTGTGGTTTGTTGGCAGCTCAATTAAATTGGGATACCGATTGTTCATATCGAATAGTCGGAGGCTTAATACATAAGCCAAAGAAAATGGCGATTTTTGATTTAACATCTGCGGAGGTTATACGCCAAGA
>JAGATW010000023.1 GCA_017621085.1 Clostridia bacterium
CAACCGTAGGTTGAATATCACCGCAAGGCGACCTTGTGTCACCTTGCCTTATCGCCCGTTTTGTTGGTGGATTTTCCTTTGTTTCAACGGAAAAATGTTAAATAATTTGTAGGGACCGTCGAGGACGTCGGTCCGTATTGTTGATAGATGTTGCTTGTTTTTTATGGGTCGTCGTGGGTGCCTTTACAAAGAGAGGCTGTGCCCCGCGTAAAAAAGCTCCCTTGTTAAGAAGGGAGCTTTTGAATTATAAAACTGTTAGAATATCGTCAATGCTCTTACGCTCGGGCATATCGGGGCTGATGTCTGCTTTGCCAAGGGCGATAACTACAACTACGTTTTCGTTTTCGGGGATTTTAAACATCTCCTTAATCGCCTTTTCGTCATAAAGACCCATAATTAATGTGCCATAGCCCATTTCGTGCGCCTTTAAAATCAGGTTTTCAACTGCTAAGCCATTATCAAAGCACTCAAAGCCATTGCCAAGATGTGTGCCCTCGCCGTCACGATTGTAGCCACTTATACCGTGTACAACCGTTGTTACAATAAATGCGCCTACGTTTTCGGTTCTTTCCATATTAAAGGACGCAAGACGTGACCTTAAAGCTTCCCTTGCCTCGTCGCTTAATGCTACATAATATCTTGGAGTTTGTGAGTTTTTCCAGGACGGAGCCTTTTGTGCGTAGCTTATAAGCTCCTTTATTTCTTCCATTTTAACGACACAGGGTGCGTATTTTCTTATACTTCTTCTTTCATTAATTGCATTTATTAATTCCATTTTATTCTTCCTCTTTTTCTTCGATTATTTTCTTTGTAACTATTGTTTTTTCAATTCTATGCTCGTCAATTTTTAAAATGCTTATATTCAAAAGCTCTGTTTCTATGTCTAATTTGCTACCGTCCTCGGGAATTGTGCCTAAAATTCCAATTATATAGCCACCAAAGGTATCATAAAAGCAATCCTCAATTTCAATTTCCAATTCCTTTGTTACGTCCTCAATTAAGGCAGAGCCAAGAATTTGCCATTTGTTTTCCTCTAATTTTTTAATATCAACTAAAACAACGTCGTCCTTGTCGTTTAAATCTCCTACCAAAACCTCTAAAAGGTCGTGCATGGTAACAACTCCGCTTGTGCCGCCGTACTCGTCAACCACTATTGCATAGTAGTTTCTTGTTTTCTTCATTTCGGCAAAAAGCATATCCGTTTTCATATTTTCAGGAACAAAGCAAGGCTTATCAAGAGCCTTGGCAAGCGCGTCCTTAATGCTTTGACAGTTGGTTCTGAAAAACCTCTTAACATTTAAAATTCCAACCACGTCATCGGCATTTTCGCCACAAACGGGGTAAAAGCTATGCCTTGTTTCCGATATGAGCTTTGTCCAATTTGCAAATGTATCGTCAACGTAAAGGATGTGGGCATCCTTTCTGTGAGTGCAAATTTCATCAACGGAAATATCATCAAACTCAAATACATTTTGAATAAGCTGATTTTCCACCCTGTCAATTTCTCCCCTGTCGGAGCTGTCCCTTAGCATTATTCTGATTTCTTCCTCGGTAACTGCGTCATTTTGCTCGTTTGGGTTAATTCTTAAAAGTCTTAAAACGCCATTGGTGGTTTTTGTAAGCACCCACACAAAGGGCTTAAACAAAACTGACACCACATACAAAAGGGGAGCTACGCTAAGTGCGGTTTTTGGTGGGTTTTTCATTGCCATTCTTTTTGGCACTAATTCACCAAAAACAATACTGAAAAACGACAGAACAAGAGTAATTACCAAAACGCATACAGTTCTTATTACCTCAGGGTCTATGCTAACTCCTCCCTTTACAATCAAGGCAACTAAAGGGGTTGCAAAATTGTCCGCTGCATAAGCAGAGCCTAAAAGTGCAGACAATGTTATTGCTACCTGTATGGTAGATAAAAACTTTGACGGGTTTTCAGTCAGGGACAAAAGCATTTTTGCCCTTTTGTTGTTATCCTGTGCAAGATTTTCAAGCCCTGCCTTATTTGATGAAATTACTGCAATTTCAGAGCTTGCAAAAATTGCATTCAGCACGATTAGTACAACCTGTAAAATTATTGGTCCTATTAAATTCATAAAAATCCTTTCTGTAAGTCATAGTCCTAAAAAGCATAAAAGCATTGCCTATATGTTACAATAGGCAATGCTACTTATTTTTATATATTAAGCTGGGCTATACACCCGACCTCGTCCATTTGTGATTTATACCTTCCTTTTAAGATAGTATAATAATATTATCACATTTTAAATGCTTTGTCAAGAGTGGCTAATCCATTCTTTTGATTAAGAAAATAGCTCCGCTTACGGGAATAACCCATTCGTTTTCCAAGGAAAGCTCACGCTGACCCTCAAATATTTTTGTATCCTTGGCAGTTACCGAACGATTTAAAAATGGTATCATAGTTACATCAAAGGTATCCTCGGGGTAGCTAAATCTTATAAATGGGCTATATGTTGGCTCGTTTATTGAAGCAAAGAAATAGCCATCTCCCATTCTTTGCGGAATTTGAAATTTGATTTTAACGTCGAACAGCTCGTTATTAATCATTTCCTCTGTCAGCTCATACCTTGCAAATATTCCGCTTTTATCAATTATAACCTGCTCGGGATTAAGGGCTGTGCCACATATATTTATTTTTGTGCGCATTGTTGACAAATAAAAGCGCATTTTGTCCTCATCATCAAGCTGAGTAAGGATTTCCATATCCTCACCATCAATTATCAAATTTTCACTAAAGAAAAAGTTTTCATCCTTTAATGCTGTATCAAGGTCATCAAGATTTGTAGCAAATGACAACCAAAAGCTCTTTTCCGGCGCACCCTTTAAAAACCTTTTGGTATATGAAAAGTTTTCATACAAGGAATAATATTTGCTGCTATCAATGTCCACGCTTTTAAAATTAAACTCATCATCTATTTCTATTTCATACCTGAATTTTGTGCGTATATTGTACACGCTCCCCGACATTTTGTCCAAAATAGATGTAAAAATTTTTGCATTGTACTCGTCAAGAAAGGATGTAATTGCATTCCTTAAAATTGATGATTTTATTTCATTTGGCAGACTTGACACAAAGTCAGGCTTTGCAAGATGCTCGGATACTGATTTCCAAGTGGAAATACTGTTTATGTAGCATTCCTTTTCCTTTTTTGGCGCTTTCATTTCGTTATTTAATTTTGAAATTATGCTATCAATATATGCAATATTTACAGCATAGCCATTATATTTTATTAGGGTGTCTATTTCCGAAGGGAGCGCTTCAAGCTCCTTTTTTGTCGGCATAACAAATTTGTCCGTCATTAAAAGTATTATGTTTTTGTTATGCTTAAGAGCGCAGGAAATTTCGCTCATAAACCAGTCGCCCTCATTACCACATCTGTCAAAGCAACCGGGGGATAGTATTACAAGGACATCCCTTGATGCTTCAATTATATCAAGAAGCTTTGTATCAAAGCGTCCCGAGGACAAGGTTTCGTGGTCAAAAAACACGTTATAATCATTTTTAAGAAGCTCAAACATAAGGCGACCCAAAACCTCGCCACCATCACGTCGATAGCTTATAAAAACATCAAAGGTTAGCTTGTCCATTATAGCTTAACTCCTATCTTCATTTCGTTAATTGAGTAAACGGATGCGTATTTAACGCTTTCCCCTGTCATTCTTGAATAAAAAATATCTCCATAATCATAGTGCCACCATTCATTTGGAAAATTGGTAAAGCCTACATCTGTCATAGCAAAATAAAGCAACCTCCTGTTTTCCTTTACAACGTCATTATCTGTTTTTTCAAATGCGTGTGTGTTTGCAAGGTAAGAAAAATCGTCAAAGTCTGTTCCCATATCAAGCTCAGCATTGTTTTCATCCACAATAGTCAAATCCAATGCACCGCCACTTGAATGAACGAAGGAAAAGAGCTGAGTATTATCGGGAAACGAAACAAACTCCCGAGATAGCTTATGCAGTTCTTCCTCGGCAAGCAGTGGATTTTCCTTTTTCAGCTTTTCAAAATATTCGTCATAAAGGCTTTTTTGCACCTCATACGGTCGCCAAGCATCAAATATTTTAAAGGTATAGCCCTGTGGTAGCAAATCTAAGGCTAAAAGCAGCTTGTCCACAACGCTTTTTCTTGCAAGAGCAACTGTTATTGAACCTTGCCTTTTTTGCTCTGCGTACTTCATTTGCACTTTTATGCGATTGTTTGAGTATTCTGAAATATCAACAAATTCCTCATTTATCCCGTCGTAGCACGGTGGGTCATTATTTTCCATTTTTACAATTGGAATTTTACGCTTAAACACCCTTTAACACCTCGTTTCTTTCTTATGGTATCATATTTCGACAAAAAAATCAATAGTATGCCGCACCAAGCTCGGACTAATATGGCATAGCAAAAAAATCCACCCGCACAGCGGGTGGTATTTCATTTTCGGGCATAGCCCTAACACTAATGGCTAGCCAAAACGTACCCATTCGAACGTGGTTTGAAATGATAAATAGCCACATATCCTGTGTTAAAAAGGCTTGACAATTTTTTAATTGCCCGCACCTTTTCGTCTTGAATATGCGTCTATTTATTCATTTGAAACTGCAACGCACCTCAAAAAGCGATATGGCGAGGAATTTTGGGTACAGAATGGCGTAGTAATA
>JAGATW010000024.1 GCA_017621085.1 Clostridia bacterium
AGCTTTTTAAGCTGAGAAATAATTCTTCCTCCATATTGGTCCTTCCAAGCCCAAGCGCGCTCTAAGAAGCCATCTCTTCCAATGTCGTCCTTAGTAACACCCTCCTTACGCATAGCCTCAACAATCTTTGCCTCGGTAGCAATTGATGCGTGGTCTGTGCCGGGCAGCCATAGTGTTGTAAAGCCACTCATTCTCTTATAACGAATAAGAATGTCCTGTAATGTATTATCAAGAGCATGTCCCATATGGAGCTGTCCTGTAATATTTGGTGGTGGAATTACTATTGAATAGTGTGGCTTTGAATGGTCAATAACAGGGGTGAAATACTTGTTTTCGCACCAATTATTGTAAATTCTCTCCTCAAATTCAGAGGGAGCATAGGTTTTGTTTAACTCTTTCATTTATTTAACTCCTTATAATATTTTCAAAATTAACGCGGCAATAACAAAATAGCGCCCTGTCAAAAGGACAGGGCGCAAAAATGCGTGGTACCACCTGAATTTACAGCTTAAGCTGTACACTCTTACTTTATAACGTAAGCTACACGTTGATGACTACTGCAATTTCACCATCACCACTCCAAAGCTACCTTCACAGACATTGCCTACTGTCTTACACCAACCGACAGCTCTCTGTAAGGTTACCTTCTGTTACTCCTCTTTTTCATTGTGTTTAGAACATTGTAACATAATATTATTAAAATGTCAATATTATTTTTCTCTCCACTCCAAGTCTGCTATTGACACAGCGCCTGGATTTGGTATATCCTCATATCCGTTCCAGCCGCAGGTGGTTATATGCCATCCGTTTTCGTCCTTTAAAATTTCGGGAGCGTGGGCAAAAAGCTTAGCAACAGGCACAGCACCACCCTTTTCTCCGTTATATTCCCCAAAGCTATACGGGTCATCAGATACAAACACAAGAGTGTTATGATAATTCTCTCTTGAACAATCCGTGTATGTTATAAAAAGATAATAAAGCTCATCCATTTTTACAACAAATGGTGACTCCATAGCACCCCAAGGTGGATTTAATGGCGCATCATCACCTGATGTTAAGGCGTAGCCGCAAAAATCCCACTCCAAAAGATTTGAGGACTCAAAAAGGGAAACGCAGCTCTTTTTGTTTTTTGTGCCTACTATGTACATAATGTACTTGTTATCCTCAAGCTTTAATACAAAGTGGTCTCTGTGGGCTGCCATAGGTATCTCTCCATTCAGCTTAACAGGATAATTATACCACTCAAACATATCAAATGAAACAGCAAGACTCGTAGGTGACGGACCGTAAAACATATAAAAATCGTCGTCCTTGGGTATTACGCAGGGTGCCCAGGCAAGCGTGCCTCTGTCGATTGCCTTTTCTTTTTCCTCAAAAGCATCATTTAAGGAATCCCCCACCCCGTGTGCAAAATAACGTTCATTCGGCGCACCGCCCAAAAAGCTTGTAATACCGAAAAGATGGTATTTTCCTTGGTTGTCTTTGATAACACAATGGTCATTAATGTAATTGCCTGTTTCCTTTGGTCGAAACAGCTCTCTCCATTGAGAAGTAATATAAGGTATTTTCATTATCTATTCTCCAAATCTGAATTCAATAATATCAATGTAGCCGTTGCCCTCATACCTTAAGTAAAGTGGATATGTGCCGTTTATCTCTTTTTTGCCCGATTTTACAATTTTCCAGGCAGGAGTGTCTGTAATTTCAATTTCTCCAATAAGATTTTCACCGGCAAAAGCCAAGATTTTACCCCTTGGCGCACCCATACAGGTACGGTATTTTACGCTGATTTGAGTACTACCGTCAAAGTCGAAATACTTGTAACCTATCAGTGTGCCGTCTTCAATTTCCGAAATAAATCTTTCATCGTTTTTGCATATTATGTGTGGCAAAATCTTATCAACGCATTGTCCCTGCGGCATATGACCGTTTGTAAGATTGCAACAAATAACAGAGGGATATGTACCCTTTGCTTCCAATGGTCCGCCATTTAATCCACAAGAGGTCATTTCCACCTGTGGAATTGAGCCATCTGGCAAAATAGTGATTTTTTCAGCACAGCCTTGACGTGAAAGCTCTGTTTTTGTTGTATGGCGATGATAGAAAATGTACCACTCACCATTAATTTTTTCAATGCTGCCGTGGTTGTTGCCTGTGCGCATTAGTTTGTCCTCGGGCAGTCTGCCATTTAAGCCAATGTCACCATTTGAAATAATTACGCCACCGTATTTAAAGTCCTTGTCGGGGTAGTTGCTTGTAGCATAGCAAAGCTCGTGATTGTTAAAGGTTGAGTATATAAAATAGTATTTATTATCAATTTTTTTCATTGAGCTTGCCTCAAAAAATGCGTGCCCCTCAAAATCCGTACCCTTAACGTGCCTTGGCAAAATACGTTTTGGCTTTGATTTTACAGTTAGCATATCGTCGCAAAGCTCCACCATAAAAGCACCCATTACTCCGTTGCCATCGTTAATAACCTGCTCTCTTGTCTTGTGGAACATATTCATTTGAGTCAAAATAGCCGACTCCGTGTCCATAATTTCCTCAAAATTCCATTGCATTCCATAGTAAAGACGTATAACTCCATCATCATTTAAAAGACCCGGGTCAAATATAACTCCGTCAGTAAAAATGCTTCCGTCAGGATTTTTAACATAGCCCAAAAACTCAAATTCTCCACAAGGAGTGTCGCAAACAGCAACACTCATAACATATGAGCAGTCCGGGTAATGATAGGCTGAGGAATAGTATAAATAATATCTGCCATCATTTCCCTTTATAACGTCCGGTGCGAACATATAAGGAAATCTTTCATAATTTGGCTCATTTTTCGCCCTGTATATTACGCCCTCATATCTCCAATCCCTTAAATTGTCAATTGGCGCAGAATATGTAACATAATCAAGCATACAAAAGGCTTCTCCGTTTTCCTTATCGTGTGAGCCATAAACATAAACCCTGTCCCCAAAAACGTGTGGCTCTCCATCAGGCACATATTCATTAAGTGGCATATATGGATTAAAAGCTTGCTTCATAAAATCACCTCAAAACATCATTAAATCCATTTTACCATACACCAAAACCTATTGCAATACACATATACGTAAATATTTTTACAAAAAAACAAAAAAACTCTTGCAAAATACAAAAACATATGTTATAATACGTAAGCAAAAAGCAAATGGCCCGTTGGTCAAGCGGCTAAGACGTAGCCCTCTCAAGGCTGAATCATGGGTTCGATTCCCGTACGGGTCACCAAATAAGAACGCAGAATAGGATACAAGAAATTGTGCCTAATCTGCGTTTTTTTATTGCTTTTTAGGGGTATTTTTGCCCTTTTCAGCATTAAATAAGCCCATTTTCCAAGGCTGTAAGCACCTTCGGATGATGGGCTTTTTTTCTATTATTAAATTTGTGGTCAAAATTAGATTTATGGTCAAAATTAAAATTATAGTCTACGGGCTATAGTTATTGACTTTTTAGGCTCGAAGGTGTATAATCATAATAAAAGGAGTTACAACGATGAAAAAGATAGAA
>JAGATW010000025.1 GCA_017621085.1 Clostridia bacterium
ATCCGTATAGGATTTTTTCGAGCTTTGGCGCAGACAGTTAGAAAACTTTCAAGGCAAAGGTCGGACAAAGGCTCACGGATTTATCGTTCCGAGACAAATGGGTTCGATTCCCGTAAGGCTACGCTCTCTCCCCCACCCGACTCCGTCGGGAGCCCCCTCCCGGAGGGAGCCTCTTGCGCAGGTGTGTTTTCACTCTATATTTTTTATTTCTCCTCATCGGCATAGCCTACATGGAACCACGCGACTATCGTGGGGTTTTCTATATACAAAAAAGCCACTCAGGGCAAGCTGCCCTGAGTGGCTAATGGTTATTCAGTTATTCAACCGTTACGGATTTTGCAAGATTTTTTGGCTTATCTATGTCACAGCCACGAAGACGTGCTACCTCATAAGCTATTAGCTGAGCTACTGCAAGAGAGCTGAAAATATTACCTATATAGCTGCTTTTCGGCAAGATAAATACTTTATCTGCACACTCTTGTGCGTTTTCCATCTCACCGTCGCAAATTAAAATGGTGTAAGCGCCTCTTGCTCTTACCTCTTTTACATTACTGTCAATTTTATCAAACAGCTTTTCCTCGGTTGCTATGGCAATTACAGGTGTGCCACATTCAATTAAGGAAATTGTACCGTGCTTTAATTCACCTGCTGCATAGGCTTGACTGTGAATATAGGAAATTTCCTTTAGCTTTAAGGAAGCCTCCTGTGACATTTGGTAATCAATGCCTCTGCCAATGTAGAAAATATCATCTCTTTCATATATAAGCTTGGCTATTTCCTTTACCTCGTCACGTCTTTCTAAAACCTCACCTAAGGCTTTAGGTGCGTGTGAAAACAGACACGTGGTCAAGTCTTTTGCTGTATTTGTATCAATTTTGCCCTTATTGTAGGCTAAGCAAATTGCAAAAAGTGACATCAATGACACCTGTGTTGCATAGCCCTTTGTGGTGGCAACTGCAATTTCCGGTCCTGCATAGGTATAGGCTCTGTAATCTGCCTCTTTGGCAATAGTTGTTTCAACGGCATTTACAATACCAAGGGTTTTAAAGCCCTTTTCCTTAGCGTATCTTAAGGATGCCAAGCTATCGGCTGTTTCACCCGATTGTGAAACGACTACAACAAGAGTATCATCAATTGTAAGAGGTGGGGTATATCTGTATTCCGATGCAATATATACCCTTGTTGGCACAAATGCTAACTTTTCAATGAGATGGGACGCAACCAAGCCTGCGTGCATAGCAGAGCCACAGGCAACTATGTGTATTGCCTTTATTTCTTCAAAAAAGCTCTTATCCATTCCATCAACAGAAAAGTCAGGCAAGCCATCTTTAATTCTTGATGAAAGTGAATTTTCAATAGCTTTTGGCTGCTCGTACATTTCCTTTAGCATAAAGTGGTCGTAGCCACCCTTTTTTGCCATTTCATAGGTCATATCTGTCCTTTTCCATTGGGGCTCGCCCTTTTGGTAAATTTCAGCTTTATTACCTGCTAATTTAACAACCTCGCCCTCACACAGGGAATAATATTCCTTAGTAAAGGGGATTAAAGCAGTTAAATCAGATGCCAAATAAAAGCCATCCTGACCCTTTGCAATTATTAAAGGACTACCCTGCCTTATGGCATAAATGGTATTTTCCTCATCTGAAAACATAATTGCAAATGCATAAGAGCCACGCATTTTATCACTTGCTGACAAAATAGCCTCATATGGCTCATTTGTTTTTTCGTAGTAGTAGTTAATTAAGCCACAGCCAACCTCTGTGTCCGTGTCTGATACAAAATTAACTCCTTCATTTTCAAGTCTTGATTTTATTTCCTTGTAGTTTTCAATAATTCCGTTATGGACAAGACAGGTTTTCCCTACCATATGAGGGTGAGAATTTACATAAGATGGTGCACCGTGTGTTGCCCATCTTGTATGTCCAATGGCGCAAAGGTCATTTTGAATAGGCTCGTTTGCTAAAAGCTTGTTAAGCTCACTTACTCTGCCCTTTGTTTTAACTATTTCTAATTTTCCACCCACGCTTGCGCAAATGCCAACGGAGTCGTATCCACGATATTCTAAAATTTCAAGACCCTGTGTAACCTTTTTTACAGCTTCATTAATTCCTGTATAACCGATTATTCCACACATATTTTAACCATTAAGACAGGGGAGTGACTTGGGCTGCATGTTTCCCCCGTCTTTCCTCTTCTTAATATTAAATAATACAATACAATTTGTTTTGCAATTACTTGCATATTTGATGTACTGTTAACGACGCTTATTACAAGCACCGAAGAGGCATCCGCCGAAATTTTCGATAACCTCTTTCCTCGTTAACCATAATTTAAAAGTCCTTTTTCAACTTCCTTTATGGTCTGGCGCTATCATTTTACCTTGATTTTTAGGTAGACATAATCACTCTGAGGCGCTTTTGTGATTTTTAATTAATTTTTTTGAACAATATCGTCCTTAGCTTTATAAATACTGTTTTTTGATACATAGCCACGAACACTTGACAATGGGTAAATGCAAGAGTGTGACCCTACAATTGTGCCCGGATTGAGTACGCTTGAGCAGCCCACCTCAACGTAATCACCAAGTATAGCACCAAGCTTTTTTAAGCCCGTTTCTATTCGCCCGTTACCTGTATTTATGGTAACTAAGGTCTTGTCGCTTTTTACATTTGAGGTTATACTGCCTGCACCCATATGTGATTTGTAGCCAAGAATGGAATCCCCCACATAATTGTAATGCGGCACTTGTACATTATCAAATAAAATACAGTTTTTAAGCTCTGTTGAATTACCAACAACAGCATTTTTTCCAACTATGGCATTTCCACGTATAAAGGCACAATGACGTATCTCAGCGCCCTTGTCAATTATACAAGGGCCATTGATATAGGCACTTTGCGCTATTTTTGCATCCTTGTAAATCCATATATTTTCCCCACGCTTTTCATACTCGTCACCTAAGCCTGCACCAATTTCCAAAATAAATTCAGAAATATTTGCAAGAGCCTGCCACGGGTATTCGTATTTTATGAGTAAGTCATATGCCAAGGAGCATTCAGGGTAAGAAAAAAATTCAGCGGTTTTAGTAGCATTTTTAAAATTATTTTCCATAAAGAGTAACTTAGCCGAGCTTACTCAGCTAATCCCTCCTTCTTGATAACATTAACTACTCGCATTACGTATTCGTAGCATTCTTCCTCGCTTTGCGCCTCAACCATTACGCGTATTAATGGCTCAGTTCCACTTTCGCGAAGCAATATTCTACCAGCCTTGCCAAGCAAAAGACTAATTGACTCTACCTCTTTTTTAACCAGCTCATTTTCCTTAACTGCCTGCTTGTTTTGCACACGTATATTTTTCGTTACCTGTGGTAGCATAACAACAGGAGCCTTTAGCTTGGAAAGAGTTAATTTTGACTCAATAACTGCATCCATAATTTTAATGGCAGTTAAAATTCCGTCGCCTGTGGTAGCATATTTTGTAAGAATAATATGTCCTGATTGCTCTCCACCCAATTGATGTCCGTTTGCTTGCATATTTTCATATACAAAACGGTCGCCAACTGTGGTTTGCTCATAGCTTATTCCCGCATCATCCAATGCACGATATAAGCCAAGATTGGACATAACAGTAGTAACTACGGTATTATTTGCAAGACCGCCGCATTTTTTGTAATACATTCCAAGAATATAAAGGATGTGGTCGCCATTTACAACCTCACCGTTTTCATCAACTGCAATGCATCTGTCAGCATCGCCATCAAAGGCAAAACCAATGTCAAGGTTATTTTCCTTAACAAATTTGCATAAATGCTCAATATGCGTTGAGCCTGCCTCGGCGTTGATGTTTAATCCGTTAGGGGATGCATTAATTGCATAGGTTTTAGCACCTAAGGCATCAAAAACGCTTTTTGCAATCATCCAAGCGCCACCGTTTGCACAGTCAAGACCAACTCTTATGTGCTTAAAGGAATGGCGTGAGAGAGAAATCAAGTAGCCAATGTACCTGTTTCTGCCGGATGAGTAGTCCACAATTTCACCAATTTCAGCTCCCTTGGCAAATGGAATGTCGGTTTTTGGAATACCAAGCTCCTCAAAATTTCCGTCAAGGTATGCTTCAATTTTTGAAATAGTGTAGTCGTCTAACTTTTCACCCTTGGAATTTACAATCTTAATACCGTTATCATAGAAGGGATTGTGACTGGCGGAAATCATAATTCCACAGTCAAAGTCGTCACCATTTACAGCATATGATACACTGGGAGTTGTAGTTACGTGTAGCATATACGCATCTGCTCCGCTTGAGGTTAAGCCCGAAGCTATTGCATACTCAAACATATAAGAGGAGCGTCTTGTGTCCTTGCCTATAACAGCCTTGACCCTTTTCCCCTCTTTTCCGTAATACCAGCCTAAAAATCTACCGATTTTATAGGCATGCTCCGATGTAAGCACATTGCCCGCTTCCCCACGGAAGCCGTCTGTGCCGAAATATTTTCCCATTTTTCGATTATCTCCTTTCGTCGCCTTTCAAAAGGCATTTGTTTTATGCGCCTCAAGGAAATAGTCTTTTAATATATTAGCATAAAACCCTGATTTTGTCAATGAAAAAGCCCTCAAATGCATTCTCACAAAGCTATTTTACTCATCTTTAATAAAATTATACGCTAAATTTATTTACTCGTACAAAACCCACCCGCATAGCGGGTGGTATTTCAGTTTCGGGCATAGCCCTAACACTAATGGCTAGCCAAAACGTACCCATTCGAACGTGCCTAAAAAGTGATATGACGGTACTTTTCGGCACATAATGCCTTGAAATATTTTTATATTACTACGCCATTCTGTACCCAAAATTCCTCGCCATATCGCTTTTTGAGGTGCGTTGCAGTTTCAAATGAATAAATAGACGCATATTCAAGACGAAAAGGTGCGGGCAATTAAAAAATTGTCAAGC
>JAGATW010000026.1 GCA_017621085.1 Clostridia bacterium
AATCTTAGTGTATAGCCGTTTCCTGCTTTGTCCTCAACATCGGTGCCGATTTGAGCATTTGAAAGGTCGTAGTGAAGCACAACATTCTCGTCACTTAAGTTAGCATCTTCAAAGTCACTCTTAATTTCCTCCGCACTTCTTACATCGGAGTAAAGTGTAACATTACCGATTGTTCCCTTAAAGTACTGCTCTCCACCGTTTCTTAAGTCATTACCAACAACAAAAAGATAATCGTCAAACACGGCGCTATCGTATGTAGGTGTTGTTGTATATAGGGTTTGCTTAAGCACGCCGTTTACATAGCATTTAATTGCGCCACTCTGTGGGTCAACGGTAATTGCTAAGTGAACAACCTTTCCTGTATTTACCCTTACGCTATCGAATATATAACTGCTGGCATCCCTCTCATTTGCCTTGTTAAATGCAATACGGGGCTGCCCGTTTTCATATATTTCAAAGCTTATGTACTTGTATTCGCTACTATAATGGTTACCAAAAATAATACCTACTCTGCCTGTTATTGACTCCGGTACTAATACAGTTGCCTCAAAGGTAAGCGGCACTTGATTTTTGAGATTTTTCTCAACTATTGCATAAGTTGAGGATGTAAAGGTTAAACCGTCAAGGGTTGTTGGCGCGTCGGTGTCATCTCCCTCATTGCCGCCTTCATTTCCGCCTTCATTTCCGCCCTCGTTTTGGTCGGGAAGGAGAGGTTCTCCCTCATAGTAGATGTTATACTTGTTGCCTGTTATGTCTTGTCTGCCTGTTTCCTCAAGCAGGTTATATGCCGCAACAATATTTTTATCGTTTAAATCTGCTCCCTCATCACAGTCGGATGCAATTTCCTCGTGTGTACGGATATCGGAATAAAGAGCCACACTCTTCAAAGCGCCCTGGAAATACTTGCTTTCGCCACCTGAACGGGTATCTCTGCCCAAATAGAACGGAGTTTCAAAAACCTTTGAATAATCAACGCTGTTTGTAATAGACAAGGTTTGCATTTCCTCGCCGTCCAAGTAACAGGTTGCGTTTCCGTTTGCTATATCTATAACTATTGCAACATGTGCCCAATAGCCTGTACGAACATCAACATTATTAAATATTAAGTCCGTCTGATTTTTTCCGCCTAATGTTTCAAAATAAATTCTTGGTTGCCCCCCGTTTATAAGCTCAAAGGTCATGCTCCATTTGCCCGAGGAATAGTTTCCCATAACAACACCTGTTCTTCCGATTTTGTCCTTTTGAACAAACATAGTTGCTTCAAAAGTTACAGGGTAGTCCTTTTCTGCAAATGGGGAGTACACCTTATATGTATCGGTTGACTTAAAGGTCATACCCTCTTGCATCATTTGCTGTTCAAATTCAGGAGAATAGAATTTAAGCTTATGTCCGTTACCTGAAAGGTCATTAATACACTCAGGCATTGGCTTTGTAATATCGTATGCCGCAACAAGCTGATTTTTATCAACTGTGCTAAGTCCGTTCATATTTGAGGAAGCATCGCTTATAATCTCGTCTTTAGTACGCACATCGGAATAAATAGCTACATTTTTAATTTTGCCCTTAAAATATTGGGAGTTACCGCCACGGCAGTCACCGCCTATCTGGTATTGATATTTTGGTGTGTAGCTTGCAAAATCCGCAAGTCTTGTGTCGGTTGCGCTTGCTTTTTCTGTACCGTTTACATAACATATAACCTTAGTGTTTACTGTATCTATAACAATGGCTAAATGAATATAGTCGTCGGAACGAATGTCTGTATTTAACTTAATGTCAATTAGAGTTGAGCCTTTTTTTGCATAAAGTCTTGGCTGGCCGTTTTCGTGTATCTCAAAGCAAACTGTGTTCACATTGTCGGTATAGTTGCCCAAAATAACACCCGCTCTGCCTGTGCCCTTAGGTACTCTTAAAACCGCCTCCATTGTAAGGGGTGCTTCATTTACAGAGGACGGCAATGTAAATGTTTTGGTGCTTGTAAAGGAAACACCTGTGTCAGTGTCATTTGTCAAGGCTGTGTCCTGTGCGCTAACCGACAGTGCAAACACGCACGGCAAAACCATCAGAAGCGCCAAAGCCAAGGCTAAAATCGTTTTTGTTACAGTTTTCATAATTTCTCCCCCATAAAGTTTTTGACCGATTTAATCAAATAAAGGCTAAATTCAGTCAAACAGTTGAATTGTTTATGGATATATGCTACAATATAAAGCGTGAAATGTCAACAATCAATCCATTTTTTGACCGTTTCAATCACATATTGACAAAAAATAAACGGTCAAATGCGTAATTGCTCATAGGAGGTACTTATATGACTTTTAACGAACGAGAGGAATTAATACTTGAATATTTGCGTGCTCACAAGGAGGCAAGCGTTGAGGAGCTTTGCCACGCATTTTTTGTTAGTGAATCCACTATACGCAGGGATTTAACCGCTCTTGCCTTGGCAAAAAGAATAATAAGAACTCACGGTGGCGCTTGCTACAAAAGCACCCAGGGAGAAAATCTCCCTCAGGAAATACGCGAAAAGGAAAACGCGGATAAAAAAACGGAAATTGCCAAAAAGTGCTTACAGCTGATAAACGACGGTGACACTGTAATGATAGATGCGTCATCTACCGCTATTCCACTTTTAAATTTCCTTAACACAAAGCGCTCCTTAGTTTTAATAACCAACAGTGTAAAAGCTCCTCTTATTTTGGCAGGCACAGATGTTAAGGTGCTCGTTTCCGGGGGAGAGCTTGCAACAAACACATACGGATTAGTGGGAGGATATGCAGAGAGCTTCATTAACAGCT
>JAGATW010000027.1 GCA_017621085.1 Clostridia bacterium
AGAGCGTAAAGCTAATGAATTTGTTCAAAAGCCATACGGACTTAATATTTTCCCAATACCTATGGAAAAGACGGGACAAGTGCCTTTTGATGTGTCTATCGGTGGAGATGTTATATCTATGCCAACTGTTAAAAAAGCATACGGTAAGGACGCCTTCATTTTTAGACTACTTAATAATACGGACAATACTGTAAGCTCATATATTAGAATAAACGATAATCGTTTAGATTTAAATTTTGGTAAATATGAGGTTAAAACAATAGTTTACGAAAATGGCACTCTTACTGAATCCTATGAATTGATAATCTAATAGCAAAAAAATCAAGGTCCCTCATTCAAAGGACCTTGATTTTTATGTTTTTTTCAACTTGCTTATCAAATGACAGCATAAAACGATATGCGTTATCAATGGGAACTTTCATAGAAATATCAATTTCGCCATTTTCGCTTTTTCCCGATTTCCGTAAATCAAAGGATGTTCCGTTAAATACAAAAAACTTATATTCTGTTTTTCCAACACCGGTTAATTTTACAGAATTAAAAGGGAAAATGCCACCTAAATTAACATCTATTTCCTTTCCCTTGTACTCCACATGGCAGGAAGGCAAGTCAATTAAATTCTTGTCAGTTACCTTCACTTGCTCAACGTCCTTTGTATCAAATAGGTAAAGTCCAAAATCTCTTAAAGCAGGGGTATCAAGAGCAGAAATTTCTATTTTTAATTTGTCAGTCCTTATAGCATCAAACCTTTCCGCTAATTTGTACCCCACCATTTCACGTTCAAAAAGAGTTTTGTATTCGTTTTCCTCGAAAGCGCTGACCTTTATATAGTTAACCTTATGCCCCAAAGAAATTTCCTCACCTATTATAAAGGTGTTGAATTCCTTTTCTTTATCAAGACAAACAAAAATCGTCGCCTTTTTTTCGACTGGTGAATAGAATTTTCCCCTTTCTAAAAGGTATTTTGCGTACGCGCCATCTCTTTCACTATCTGCAGTTATTGTGCTCCTTTCAGCAAGATTTACATTTAGAGCTTTTTTTAGTATATTGTTAAATTCAATTATTGATTTTGCATCATTTTCGTGAATCAATCCGCGCTTATCAGGTGGCAAATTCAAAAGCAAGCCTGCGTTACTTCCATTTGATGAAAACCACAAATCAATAAGATTTTGTGGTGAACGCACCATATTGTCTTGTTCTGGGTGGTAAAACCATCCTGGGCGAATAGAAACATCAACCTCTGCTGGGATAAATCTTTCGCCACCCAATTTTCCAACATTCAGTTCCTTTGTGTCTTCTACTATAAGAGCATGCTCGTCAATGGTTGCATAACAAGGCTTACCTGCTATGCCCTTTTCATTTCCTACCCAACGTACATCTACCCACGGAGTAGCACCAAGAGAGCCAAATATTACTGCTTTGGGTTGTAATGATTTGACAGTTTTTGCCCATCTTTCCCAGTCGTAAACAGCCTCTGTACTTCCGGCTCCATCCCACCAGCATTCGTATATGTCACCGTAATTTGTAAGCAATTCCTCCAACTGTCCTACATAAAAATCATTGTATTCTTCTTTCCCCCAGCTTTTCTCGTGCCTGTCCCAAGGGGATAAATAAATTCCCGCCTTTATTCCGTATTTTTGACAAGCATCTGTGAATTCTTTTACGATGTCCCCTTTTCCGTTTTTATATGGAGAGTTTTTCACACTATGCTCTGTATATTTTGTTTGCCACAAGCAAAAGCCATCATGATGCTTTGCGGTCAAAATCGCCATACCGAATCCTGCTTCTTTAATTGTTTTTATCCATTGTTCAACACAAAGCTGACTGGGGTTAAAGTCTTTTGGGCTCTCTGTTCCGTCGCCCCACTCTTTTCCGGTAAATGTATTCATTCCAAAGTGAAAGAATATAGTTCTCTCTCGTTTATACCATTCCATTTGATTTTCGTTTGGCACTGCTCCGTAAGGACTTATTCCAACTTTTTTATATGTTTCGTTCATTTTTCTCTCCTTGAAAGCATTTTTGCTCCTTTTGTTATTTATAAAGTTTTTTACTTTTGGTTGAGGGACTATGGTTTTGTCTGTTTCTAAGTCAATCACTTGGTACTTATTTTGCGTTTTTCACTTATATTATAAACTATGACCTGGGGTCAATGTCAAGTGCTTTCGTTTGCCTTTTATGAAGATGAGTATGTTGATGATAACAACCCTTGTGTAATAAACTGCTCAAAATGTAACGTAAGTGGTATGGCAGGAAGCAATCCTGTCTTAAGCATTGAGTATGCTAATGGCTATGACAAGGAGGGCACTATAATCAATCGTTGCCTTAATAGTGGCTGTACATACAAGGAAACAACCACCGTTGTTGCTATCTTCATTTGCCTTGGCTACTCAGCTCCGGAGGATGGTGGAGGTGGAATTGCAATCGGCTTTACTGTAAATAATGCAGCCATCAGCGAATATAAAGAGGTAACAGGCAAAACACTTAAATACGGTGTATTTGCAGTATTAAAGGACCGTCTTGGAGAGAATGATATATTTGACGAAAATGGCAATGTGGCAGAGGGTGTTGTAAATGCTGAAATTACAAGCTATCAGTTTACATCCTTTGAATTAAAAATAACAGGCTTTACAGATACACAAAAGGATACAAAGCTGGCAATGGGCGCATATGTAGCTGTAACAGATGGCGAAACAACAGAATATTCATATATGCAGGGTGGCGACCTTGGCGAAAACGAAAAATATTGCTTTGATTCATTTAATGATATTATTGCAAAGTTAACACAAAAAGTGCAATAAATTTTTGTATAAAAAGCAGAAAATGATAGAATTTTGCCCACTAAATTAAAATAGTGGGTAAAATTTTTAAATAGTACTTGATTTTTTTAAATGTTTGTGTTATAATCTTGTATGAAGAAATTTTGTATATTAATTGAAAGGCGAAAAAATGAAATATCAGACTCCAAAATATGAGATGTCCATTATGGAAACTACCGATATTGTAGCAGCCTCAAACAAATTTCATGTAGTAAGAGATGATGAGGGTAATGGAAAAATCACATTAAACGCAATCGATTTATTCAGATAAGAAAAAATCCGTGTAAGATACACGGATTTTTTTCGTTCCAACTTGATTTTTTCGTTCCAACTTGATTTTTTATAATTATTGTGCTACAATGGTATATATTAAAATTCAGCTTATAAATTGAGAGGGAAACAAAATGAAAAAGAAAATCTTTTTAATGCTTGCAGTAATGGCAATGCTTGCTTGCGTTTTTGCTATTTCTGTAAGTGCAACCGATTGGACGTACAAGGATGAAAATAATCAAACATACCTTACGTTAACAATTGATGACGAAACCGGTGTGGTTACTGAATACAATGGAAAATTTCCAATGTGGACAGAGAACAACGAGCCACTTACTTGGTACGTTATTAAAACTGAAGGCAACGTAAAAATCGTTAAATCCTTCATTTCAACAGACCCTGTGTATACTAATCACGGTAACGGATATTTCAGATTCATCCAGGCGGCTAATTTTACCTTGAAGGATGAGTATCCTGTACCGACAAAAGAAAATGTTGTTAGTATAAATATGCCTAATGATATGGGTATTACTGCGTTTTCAAATTACAGTGCAGTTAACTTCCAAGCCGGCGTCACTTATACACCGAACAAATTGGAGCTTTTGTTTGCGCGTTTTCCAAACACCTTGACAAATACAGACAGACTTGTTCAGGCAACCAAGGTTTTGGAGGTTGAATTTGATAAAAACTCCACCTTTACGGTTCTTAGCCATCTTTCATTCCATGAGTCAAGATCACTTCGCAAGGTTAATATTCCTGCATCCGTTGAAAGAATACGTTCAGATAGCGACAACAACGGCAGAGCCTTTCATAACTGCGTTTCACTGGAAAGCATAACCTTTGACGAGGGCTCAAATCTTACAGTTATTGACAATGCTGCCTTTAAGGGCTGTATTTCACTAAAGGAAATTCAGCTTCCTGAATCAATGGTTACAATCAATAATAATGCACTCTCCTATGCAAAAGGATTTGAAATTGTAAGATTGCCTGCAACCTTTACTCACTTCATAAACACTAACACAAATGGTACAATAAGAAATGACCATCATTCTTTTACCTATTTATCGGGCAGCATAAAGGAGTTCTATCTTCCTGCAAGCTTTTACGCTAATGCGCCTGAAGCAATATATAAGGTTTCCTATGCCTTCGATGGTGCAACCTTAGATTGTAAATTCTTCTATTGCGGAACTGTTGGCGAGTTTGAAATAGCAAAAGCAAACTTTTCAGCTCAAACAGCTGCTACAACTAATAATGGTGGATTTCTTAATGCAACAGTTATTACATACAATGAGTATTTGGCAAATCCGGATGCTTATGCAACCGGTAGATATGTAGTTTGTGAATATAGCCCATGCAAGGCGTTCTACAACGATGAGCATAATATGTCAAATGGCGTTTGTACAAGATGTAATGAAACAATTTACTGTGAAAATCCTGAGCACAATCTAATAATAGATATAACCTATGAAAGCTATTTGTCCGAGGGTACAAAGAGCACAGTGTGTCTTGATTGTGGCTCTGCACCACTTTTAGTAAAGGTGCCATCCCTCTTTGTATGCAAGGGCTATTCAGCTTCTAAGACAGGTACAAACGGAATTTCTCTTGGCTTTGAGGTTAATAAGGAAGCAATTGCAAATTACACAGAAAAAACAGGCAAGACCGTTAAGTACGGTGTATTTGCGGGCGCACAAGCAAGCCTTGACAACAATGACCTTTTTGAAGAAGGCTTAAGCGACAAGGTTATCAAAGCCGAAATTGCAAGAACAGACTTTGCATGCTTTGATATTAAGGTTTTAGGCTTTACAGATGAAAATATGAATAGCAAGCTTGCTCTGGGCGCATATGTAGCCGTAACAGATGGCGAGGAAACAACTTATTCCTATATGCAGGACGGCACACCGGAAAATGGTGAAAAATATTGCTTTGTTTCCTATAACGACTTAGTTGAATAAAACTAAAGGACTTGCTATTTTAAGTAAAATAATACAATGATGGTAGACACTAAAAAGACGGTGTCTACCATTTTTTTAAATGTACTAAATAATTTATTGACATCTAATTTTTTTAATGCTATAATTAATTTGCTACACAAACTGTATATTTTTCTCAGTGATGGGAAAATACTTTGGTAAAAAGTGTTTTCTCTCTTTTCTCGTACCCGTTACTGAGAGTTTGTGTAGCAACAATCGAGGAAAGCATTTTTTCGGTGCGTTCCTCGTGGGCGCACTTTTTATTTTCAATATGAAAGGAGAAAAAATGAAGAAAAATAAAAACAATAACGAAAATAAGCTATCGTTTAAAATGGTTGTTAAGGACTGCGCATATGCTATTAAAATGGTAGTTTCCACATCTCCGATAGCATTTTTGCTCCGTTTTGTATTAGAGCTTGTAGATACAGTTTCCGGCTTTTTTGTAGGAACATATGCTGTAAGATACATAATCAATTCCTTTGAAACAGGGCTTGATTTTAAAACAGTGGCACTAAGCGCTATTGTTATGATTGCTGTACCTCTTGGCTTACAGCTAATAATCAATCCACTTATAACAATGGTAGAGGATGTAGCCTTTGTAAAGGTAGATAAAAAAATATTAACTAAGCTTTACGATAAATGCACCGAGGTGGAGCTTGCCTGCTTTGAAAACCCGGAGTTTTACGATAAGTATGTAAAAGCCTCCGGCGAAATAACCTGGCGTATGTGGAATTTAACATGGACCGTTACTAATCTTTTCGGAGCAATTATAGGAATGTTTCTTTATGGTTCGCTTTTGTTCACAATGGATTTTATGTTCATCATATTTGCAATAATCCCGCTTTTTGGTACATTTATCAAAAGAAAAGCAAATGTTTTATGGCATAAGCATACAACTGAGGACAGGGAGCATCACCGTCGCGCAAAATATGCTCAAAGAGTGTTTTATTCAGGGGATTATGCAAAGGAGCTTCGCTTAAGCAATGCAAAGGAATTTATGCTTGAAAGATACGAAAAGGCATCTGACGGAAGAGTTGAGGTTGTTGAAAAATACGGCAAAAAGGAAATGCTTTTAGAGCTTGCACATACAGGACTTCAAACAATAATTACAAATCCCTTGGCAATAGCCTATGCAATATTCCGTACATTAGTTTCAGGCACACTTGGAATAGGTGACTGTGCTGTTGTTATTAATTCCGTATCAAGCCTAACAGGAACCTTTACACAAATAACAGACAGATATTTCAAGGCTCACGAGCATGCTTTGTTTTTTGAGGACTTCCGTGGCTTTATGGAATATGAGCCAAAAATGAAGGATAAGGAAAATGCAATTTCTCCTAATGTTGGAAAAATTAAGCTTGAAAATGTTTCCTTTAAGTATGACGGAAGCGAAAATCTTGTTTTGAAAAACATATCAATGGAAATTGGTAAAAACGAAAAAATAGCTCTTGTAGGTCATAACGGAGCAGGAAAAAGCACACTTATTAAGCTGCTTTTAAGGCTTTATGACCCAACAAACGGACAAATATCCCTTGACGGTGTACCTCTTGAGGATTTGAAGCTTTGCGAATACAGAGCAATGTTCAGCGTTGTTTTTCAGGATTTTAAAACTATATCCTTACCCGTTTTTGAAAATGTATTAATGCGCCCAAGAGAAGATGGGGATAGGGAAAAGGTAATTCAAGCTCTTAAGGACAGTGGAGCTTATGAGCGAATAATGGAGCTGCCACATGGCATAGAAACAATGCTTACCAAGGAATTTGATAAGGATGGAGCAGTATTGTCCGTAGGACAAGCGCAAAAGGTGGCAATAGCCCACGCATTTGTTAAAAATGCACCGTTTATAATTCTTGATGAGCCCTCAAGCGCTCTTGACCCTGTTGCCGAAAGTGAAATGTATAATAATATGATGAGAGCAGGCAAGGGCAAGGCAATGATTTTTATATCTCATCGCTTATCAAGTGCTGTGTCTGCTGACAGAATTTATATGCTTGAAAATGGCGAGATTGTGGAAAGCGGAACGCACACAGAGCTTATGAAGCTGGATGGCAAATACGCAGATATGTTCAAAAAGCAAGCCCAAAACTATATTGATTTAGAGAATAAAGAGGAGGGCGAGAAATGAAAAACAACGAAAAGGTTACCTTTAAGCAATCTTTAAGAAATAACAAATTTATTCTTAACACTGCATTCAAATCAGCCCCCGGGCTTTGCATAATGCGTCTTGTTATGGGCTTTATAACAGGACTTAATCACGGTGTTACTGTTTGGCTAACAAGTGAAATTCTTAACTCCCTTGACAGAGGAGAGGACTTTTACGTAATCCTTTGGAAAATCGGCATAATGGCAATATACTTTTTAGTGTATCAGCTATTCTATTCTTGGCATTGGAAGCAGTATAATCCAAAGCACAAGCTGCGCTTTATAAGAGATTTACATAAGCGCTTTTTCATAAAAGCCTCTGAAATAGATTTATCATCCTATGACAGCCCCGAGTTTTATAACGACTACGTTTATTCAATGGAAACCTGTGATAAGAGTATTATGAATACAGTCGATACGCTTGCCGAGATTATAAGATGCACAGTTGCCTCTGTTTCCGTTTTCGGCGTTGTTGTAAACATAGACTGGCTTGTTGCAGTTGTTATTCTTGGATTTTCAATACTTTCAATGATTATTCATATTATCGAAAATGGAATTTGGTATAAATACGAAAAAGCCTTTTCAAAAATATGGGGCAAGGATTGGTATATTAGTAGATTTTTCTCCTTGGCAGACTACGCAAAGGAGATTCGCTTAACAAGAATAAGCGAAAATATGAAGACAGAGCTTAACAACAATAAGGCAGAGGAGCGCAAGCTGATAATAAAACGTCAAAGAGAGTTTTTGGTACTTAATATTATCGGCTCTGTTCTGAATGTAGCAGAAAACCTATTCATTATTCTGTTTATGGCTTATCATTTAATCGTAACAGGAGAAATTCTTATAGGTGGCTTTGCAATCGCTATTATATCAGCTAACAAAATGCGTGGAATGTTCTCAGAGCTTCAATGGAGATTGGTTCAAATTAACAAGCAGTCTGTTTTTGCTGATAAGGTAAGAAAATTCCTTGAAACTGAAAGCAAAATTATATCAGGAGATAAGGAGCTTGATACATTTGAGTCAATTGAGTTTAAAAATGTAACCTTTGCTTATCAGGTAAAGGAAAAATCTAACGACTCAGATAGGGAGGAAACAAAAACCGTATATGCCCTTCAAGATGTAAGCTTTAAAATAAATAAGGGGGACAGAATAGCTCTTGTTGGCTATAATGGTGCAGGAAAAACTACTATAACTAAGCTTATGATGCGTCTTTATGACGTAACAGATGGAGAAATCCTAATAAACGGAGTGAACATTAAGGAATACCGTCTTGATATGCTAAGAGAAAAAATCGGCGCAGTATTTCAGGACTATAAGGTGTTTGCAGCAACCGTTGCAGAAAACGTGCTTGCAGATGTTTATACCCCGGAAAAGGAGCAAATAGTTATTGATGCATTAAAGGACAGCACCTTTGATGAAAAGCTTGAGTCCCTACCAAACGGAATAAATACAGAGCTTACAAAGGAGTTTTACAAGGAAGGAACGGAGCTTTCCGGAGGAGAGTCACAAAAAATTGCAATTGCAAGAGTTTTTGCGCACAATAATGAGCTTATTGTAATGGATGAGCCATCAAGCGCTCTTGACCCAATTGCAGAATATAACTTAAATGTTGGCATTGACAAAAACGCAAGAGGCAAAACAGTTGTCTTTATTACACACAGGCTTTCTACCACACGTCACGTTGATATGATTTATATGCTTGAAAACGGAAAAATCATTGAAAGCGGTAGCCATGACGACCTGATTCTATTAGACGGTAAGTATGCCTCTATGTTTAATCTTCAAGCATCAAAATATAAGACAGATGGCGCAGAAAGCAACTAATAGCAATTCTAAAAATCCAAACAAAAATGGCACTTATTCAAGTGCCAATTTTTAATATTAGAAATCAATTTTTG
>JAGATW010000028.1 GCA_017621085.1 Clostridia bacterium
CCGTATTTTTCTCTTGCTACATCTCTGTTCAGATATGCACACAAGCAGTCGTAAACATTCAAAGAATGCTCACAAAGACCTCCCTCATATGAGCTATGAAAACGCGCACTAGCCGGAGCAGTGAAAAAATCGGATGAGGCAGAGCACAAAAATTCCAAAAGCTTATCAGCTCCCTCTCTCTTGATTTTTGACTTGAATATTTCAATAAATCTATCTCTAGCTACCATTATATTATTCCCCTTTTAATAATTCTTCTATCATATCACAAATTCTGTTGCATCTATGCTTCGCAAGCTCAATCACCTTTTCGTTTGCATTAGAAACCGCATACCCATCAAACTCTAAGAGCATTGATAAGTCGTTCATATTATCCCCAACAGTATATATTTCCGCATTTTTAAAGCTTTTGGCATATTCATAAATGCCTGTTACCTTAGAAATGCCCATCGGTGGCATATCAACATTTCTTCCATTTCGATGGATGCTTATTTTATCACTGAAATTTGCATTAACATAATCAACAAACTCAATTGCTTTTTGCTCACTTGAAAAGCCACAGTTGGCGTGAGTAAATTCACTCATCCGGCTCAAGTCGGTTGGTATGTTTTCGCTAACATCAATATAGCATTTATACAATATATCACTGATAGCAAAACAATCAGCGTTAAGTGAAATTGCTTTCTTTATTATCTCGTTAAAGAACTCTCCAACCTCACCTGATTTTTTGTATATTATTTTTCCGTTTTCGTCTTTGATCACAGCACCGGTGCAACAAATTACAAAATCCAGCTCCAAGCCATCTTTCGGCCTTATCCAGCTTGCCAGCTCTACATCTCTGCCCGTTACTATTCCAAACTTATTCCCAGCTTCACGGAAGCGCTTTATTGCCAACTTGTCCTCATCACTTATCTTGCCATTGTAACTTAAAGTTCCGTCATAATCACTTGCTATTATCTTCATATATTAAACATCCTACCTCTGTTTCATCTACAATCTTGATACCATTGTCTATTAAAAGCTGAGCGCAAATTCCGTTCCCCACTATCAATTTTTTAGTAAAGCTACCGTCATAAATCCGCCCCTTGCCACAGGATGGGCTTCTAGCCTTTAAAATGGCGAGCTCACATCTGTTTTCTATTGCTATTTTCAACACCTTTTCCGCTCCAATTCTGTAATTGTCAGTAACATCAAAGCCATCAGCTCTGATAACTTTTCCCCCAACAATTTCAGCAGGCAGCCTGGGAACTGATAATCCGCCAAAAACCTCTGCGCATACAGGAATTAACTCGAATTTGTTTTTCAATGCTAAAACATCATCATTCGGTTTCGACTCTCCGTCAAACCTGCATCTTTCTCCCAACAGACACGCACTAACTATTATCTTTTTCATGATATTGCTCCTTTTTTACATTTTATCACATCATAATGCTTTTTTCAAGGCTTTAGCTGTAGTGTTATTGACTTTTTCTTCATATTATGTTAGTATACAATTATCAGAATTTATAGGAGAAAATAATGTTTAGTATCAATGATCTTTTATTGCTTGCCAACATTGCTCTAGCCGGCTTTTTGGGCTTTTTAATCGGTCTGGAAAGAAAGCTGAGGATGAAGGAGGCCGGAATTCGCACTCATACTATAGTTTCTATAGGTGCATCTCTCATAATGGTTATTAGTATGTATGGCTTTGGAGATAATGCTGATTCTGCACGATTGGCCGCGCAAATCGTCTCTGGCGTTGGATTTTTGGGCGCGGGAATTATAGTTTACAGACAGCACGAGGTAAAGGGTCTTACCACTGCTGCCGGAATCTGGGCGACAGCCGGTATCGGTATGGCTTGTGGCGCTTCTATGTATTTAATCGCATTGGGTGCCACTGCTATCATAATAGTCTCACAGTGTGTCTTCAGACTCAACATTCCACCGTTCAGAAACAAAAAATCATTTTCAATCAAAATCAGATTCAAGCAGGTTGACGAGGCTAATTTAAAAATCAAGCAGATTTTTGGAGTTGATAGATTTAATCATTTGATTATAGAACGACTTGATGACTCTATAATTTACAGTGCCACCCTTAACACAGACAAGGAGCTTTCGTCCTCCAAGCTGAACGACATTATATGCAATAACGACTTTATATACTCTATTGAAAGATGCGACAACAACTAAGAAAAGCCTTCTTATTCAATTATCTCTGAATAAGAAGGCTATTTTTATAGCTTGTACAATTTATTATCAATGTAATATTCAGTCAACCTTTCACCCTCATAATTCAGCTTAAGGGAAAAAAACTTTCTTCCTTCCTCAATCAGCTGTAAGAATATTACATCTCCACTCCACATATCCAAATCCTTAACCTTGCTTTTATCAATCCAATAGAGTTCTCCTTCATTGCAACTTCCTATCTCTCCGGAAAACTCGCTACATGTAAACAAATGCATCTGCTCAGTTTCGTATTTGTCTGAATTGAATGTAACCACGCCTCTGTACACAGGAGATTTCAGCGTCAAATTTGACTCTTCCTTTGCTTCTCTAATGACACAGTCGTACGGGCTCTCGCCCTCTTCAAAATGGCCGCCTATGCCCATCCATTTGCCTTGGCTTCCATCATTCTTTTTATCAGAACGATGAATCATCAAATATTTATTATCCTTTTCTATATAACATAAGGTTGTATTTTTCATATAATTCTCTCTTTTTGAATATTTTCTGATTTTATGCTATCACAGTTATCTTTTCTTGTCAACATTAAAAATGCACCTTTCGGTGCATTTTTAATATTTTGACTAGAACTCATCATCAGGAAGAGCCGGCGCATCCTCGTGTTCAGATAATATAATATCAATATAAGAGGATTCTACACCATCCATATAAATGATAAAGGAGAATGTCGAATTCTTCGGGACATTGAATTTATATGGCAATCCTGTTATCTCCGTACCGGTTGCTTTTGATTCGATTCTTACATTTTCGACTCCCTCGCCAAGTTTCAACTCATAGGTTATAGCCTTGCTTGATGTTGTAATATTTACCTGTACGCCACCTTCTCCGTCGTATATAAACACAGAGTTAGTACCTATTACAAGCTCAGGAATCTTATACTCTTCGATAGAAAAATCAATTGTGTCAGCTTCCCCATTTTTTGAAGTAATATAGAAAACAACCTCTTCTCCTGCTACTGCATCAAACACATATGGGAATGATATCTCACCATCATCATTTTCAATAACAGCGTTAGTCTCATCTTCAGCCAAGGTGATTACATACTTTATATGCTTTGTTGGAAGGAACTTAGCAATTATTTCGGTTCCATATTTAGATGTTTCAACATGAGCATCACCAACATTCAAGTTTACTGTTTCCTTGTAAACAGCGATTGTAAATGCAAATGTATCTGTTTTTGAATCGACAGAATTAAAACGGAACTTAATGCTCTCGCCCTTTGACAGCTCAAAAACAAAAGAGCCATTTATTACCGTTCCATTCACCTTAACAATTGCATTCGTCTCGCCCTCTGCAAGAGTAATTATGTATTTATTGCTTTCCTCTGCAGTGAATACAGCGCTTATTCCTCTTATACCGTCGGGAACTGTAACAGTATTATCTCCCAAAACCACGTTCTCTTCCTTTGGATCGGGAGTTATGTAAACAATGGCAGATAAGTAGTCGGTTCCTCCAATATTTTGGTATGTTTTGTATGTACCCTCAAGCAATCCCACTAAGCCATCTGTTTTTTCCATCACTTGAGCATTCAAAGTACCAGCCCAACGCAATGTAAATCTATTGGCTAAGTCCTTTGTCAACGCAACATCTGTGGTAACCTCTCCGTTTTGATCATAGAAGGTAAATGTTCCCTCGCTGTCAATTGAGTATGTATAGGTGCCACCCTTATTGTTAGCATTGATTTTGTCCTCGATAACTATAATTCCTGTTTTTCCTTCTACTTCAGGGTCAACCGGAATTGGCTCTTCAGCAGGAAGAAGAAGTAGGCTGTATCCGTAAATGGTAATCTGCATATTGTAATTGGATAAGAAATAGAATTCGTCAACTATTGGGTCACCCTCAACTACATCATATACAATTTCCTCGCCGTCCATTGTGTATGATAAAATTGTAGATGTTTCTCCTACATATACCACCTCAATCTTGTTATCATCGAGGAATTTAACTGTAGCCAAGCCTTCGTTTTCTTGGTTATATCCTACATAATATCCTGTCATTATTTCGTTGATATCAGGAGCTTCCTTAACTATGATTTCAAGCTCACAGGATACATTTTCAACCTTTGTAGAAGTTAACTTAACTACATATGTGCCCGGGTTATATGCAATAAAGGTTGTAACCTCCTCGCCATCTATCTCATCACTTGACAAGTATGCCACCGATTCTGCAACATCTCCCAATATTTCAGCAGTATATGAGCCATCATAATTTACGCCCGCATATGCCTTGAAGTTCAGAATCTTGTTAACATACATCTCAACATTCTCCACCTCATTAAACTCATTGTATGACTCATCGTAAACCTCAGCACTGATACTTGTAGGTGGTAATAATGCCACATTTATGGTTGATATGGTTTCTATGCCATCAACAGTAATTACAAGGGTATATGAGCCAGGTGAGCTTAACGGGAATGAGTATGTCAGTGTTTCTTTATCGTATATTGGAAATATCCATGGGTCAGATTTGGTGTCGTCATTATTGAACACCTCAATAGAGATATCACATAATGAAAGAATAGCTGTCAAGGGTTCTATTTCTGTAAACTGAAGTTTAATTGTCTCGTTTGCTTCAACCTCTATATCGTATTCCTCGATATCCCTGCCGTTACCGTCGGTTATGATATATGAATACAACTTTATTGCACTGGAGCTATAAATGTTCTCTTTAGGCTCATTTTCGTTTGTTGTGCTTTGAGTCATTGTACATTCATAGTCATTGTACTCACCGGTAGATGTTACTTTTGCATCAGAAATGATGCCCTCCTCATTGATAGTGAAGCTAACACTAACATCACAACCATTCATCGTCAAGCCAAAGCCGACAACATTTCCATCAACTGTTCCAACCTTCGCTGCCGGATCATCACCGCTTATAACAAGACTATACAAGTCTAATATAAAGTCGCTAACGCCGTATGATGCATTTTCATAATCTTGAGCAAATACATAGTTTATTTTAGCACCACCAAAGTTTTCCTCGGTTGCCACCTCATCAGGAAGACACGCCTTACCTGATTGAACCATTATTGCAAAAACATTATCATCTTCATCATATGAATAGTAATACTCGTTTGCATAGTCGTTATTCTCATTCACATATGTAAATCCCTCGCTGATTTCATACCATGATGTAGTGAGGGTTGTTCCTAACGATAATTTACTGTATGTGCTTGTTTCGATTTTTCCAAATACAACCTTGTAACTGTTTGTGCGAACAATCTCTATTGCCTCAGCCAATGTAGAAAATGCCGGAAGCTTAAAGTATCCGCACTCGCAATTTCCAGTTTCATCAAAATCATGTGGTTCTACATCTTTTTTTGCATCATCATGTTCACATGTAGCCTTGTAATAATGATTTGTATCATCATAGCTAAGCTTGTTTTCGTAAGTATGCTCATGCACTTCCGGTTCATCCGGCTTTGAGCCCGGCGTCGAGCTCTCCGTTGAATCAGGTGTTGAGCTCTCTGTCGAATCAGGTGTAGAGCCTGTCGTTGAATTAGGTGTTGAAGCCTCAGTTGAGCCCGGTGTTGAGCTCTCTGTTGTGTCCGGTCTTGAGCTTTCTGTTGTAGGTTTGCTTGACTCAGTGGTGTTTTCGTCACCACATGCTACCAAGCATAAGGCTACAATCATTAAGCACAAAACCAAATAAATAAGCTTTTTCATCCTTTTATCTCCTTATAAAATCACTCGTAATACCCACATGCAAATAACCACTGGTCATCCTCTGTGGACTCATATGGTGGATTTCCGGTTTCTGCCCATCCGTCTCCATCCATAAATAAAACTTGGTTTACCGAATACTTCTGCAAGAAATCCTTTAGTTCTTTTGTGACAGGCACTGCTCCGTCGCTATTGATTATGGACGCATATCCAATCAAACCAATATAGTCTTCAGAGCATTCAATCATACCTCCGTAAACCGACATCGACATTGACTGAGCGGAATCGTAGCTCTCTATAAAGAACTTGTAGTTCTCTGTTCCGTTAGAAACGGTCAATGCTTTGTTTCCCTGATACTCCACGGTTGTGAAGGAACGGTCCAGCACCTTCGTTCTTGCCGAGACTGTAATATCCGCATATATTATTGGTCCGTAGCCGAAGCCGAAGCCATCCTCTGAATCATCGGTATATTTTGTTTCATCATATCTGTGATAGAATCCTGTTTTTTCATTATACCGATAGTTATCTCCTATCAAAACGACTCTACCATTAATAGTTGTTGCAGGATTTACCCAAGTTTTACCAACATCGGCACCGTAAATCCTATTAAAGTATGACTTTAGGTGTTGAACGCATTGCCCGCGAATAAATTCATGCTTATTTAAGAAAATATTCAAAGCTAATCCATCGCTTAACTGCGCGCCTGTCAATGCTTGTAGCTCGTTGTACGACTCTTCTGTCGCAAAGCTATATTCATTCAAAAAATCTTCCTTACTTAAGGCTCTCATTTCCAATAGCTTATCAGCCATTATATCATACAGCTCATTTGGAATAACATAGTCTGAGCTTGTATGCTCTAACTCAAAGCCACCCTCATACTGAACTGCAAAATCTACATTCAAGGGAAAATACTTTTCATTTCTTGCTGTAGCATAAATTGAAAATACAAAAACGACTTGTCCTCCACCGCTTGTAGAAATCATCTCGTCTGCTATTTCAACCTCATACTTGAAATTCTTAGTATAATTCTCGCCTTCAGTTCCACCTGTGTCCAGTGTGTACAGATATATCGGAGCTGCAAAGCTACTTGTATAAACATCTATTTTTGGGTTAATCTTATCATCGGATGTCGAAACCCAGGATTCAATTGTATAAGTACCACTCTTAGTAGGTCTGAATTCAAAATATAGCTTCTGTTGTGCATTTTTTAGTGTGGCTCTGTACATACTGGTTGCTGACAGCTCTTTCCTGCTATACAGTCCCGAGCCTGCTCCCTTTGTTGTACCTATTTTATAGATATCAATTCTAACATTAGGCTTATCATTTGTAGCCTCGTAAATGTTAGGGTTATATGTATAACCGTCAGGAATGTTATCCAGTGTTACTCTGTAATCTCCGTCAAGACCGTACATTACAGCTATTCCATTTTCATTGACCGGAGCGGAAATAAACGAAATTCCATCTGTCCACTTAACCTTGATGGGTGACTCGGTATCTCCGGCAAACGGTAAACCGTTATACATAAGATAAACAGAAAACTCGCTTACTTCCTCACCCGGCTTGTCAGTGTCGGGGCTTTCTTCTTTTCCACTGCTCTCGGTTGTATCATTCGGTTTAGAGCTTGGTGTTGTTTGCTCACTAGATGATGTTGTGGAATCTTCTCCACCTGTATCGCCGGTATTACATCCAAAAAGCATCATAGCAAAGACTATTAACAAAAGTATAGAAATAATTCTTTTCATTTTGCTTTTCCTCCTATACCACCGATATTAAAAAAGCTCTTAATATCATTGAGTTTGATTTTTCTGATTATTACATCAATGACATAAAGCACTATTGCTAACGCCATCAGATAAATAGTGTAATAGTAAACATATGTATCGACTTCGTTTTCGTCGTTCTCTATTTTCAATTCACCATTTTCACTAACCGTACCATCTACAATAGCATTGTATAGCAAGCTTGCATCAAAAATCTCAAAGCTATTGTATTCCGGCTCATATGCAACATCAAAGCTTGTGTTAGCCTCAAATGATTCCTCACCGTATTCATACACCACTTTAAGCTTATATTTGCCGATAAAGCTTGAATCAAAGCTCATCTTATATGAGCCTGCAACATAATACAGTGTGTTTTTCGTTTCATCTCCGTTTGGACTTACAAGAGTCACGGAAACTATAACATCAGGATTATTCTCCGCGGGTATAATTTCCAAAACAGAGCCCGATGCGCTGTGAATCACATCTATCATAAAGGGATAGTCAATTCTTTCCTTCGGTGTATTGGTAATCAATATTCTCTGATACACCTCTGTTGCATTATTGTCATCCTCCCAGTCCTCTACCCACTTACCTGAGAAGGTAGTGGAAATTGATGTAACTCGTCCATCTCCATAATTCCAATAGGAATATATAGGAACTCTCACAACATCTCCGGAGGGCTTTTCATAATCAACCGATAGCACCACCGTAACATTACTCTTTACCTTGCCGTAATAGTATCCTTTTATGTTTGGAAGACTAACTACTCCATCTACCAAAGGATCATTGTAGTCCTCAATGTTTACAACGGTATCATTCTCTATCACCGATTGTGTTATATCATCTGCTATATCAGTTGATACAACATCCTTTACAGCCTCAGGTGACTTTACATAATAGTACTTACCACCACCTGATTTTTGAATTCTTGTAAGGAAATCCGCGCCTTCATCGCTGGCTGTATTTATGACTGATGTGTAGATGCCGTTTCTCTTCATTGTTGAGGCAATTGAAATTGCGTCATCTCTTTCATTAACGGCAGCATATGAACGGCCATCACTTATGAGCATTACATATTTCTCGGAGAATGGCTGTTCCTTCATCTGCTCATATGCTACTCTCAAGCCTGCGCCCAAAACCGTTCCTTGTGTGGGCTTAATGGAATTTATAATTTGTATTATCTCTTCCTTGTGTATCAAAGAGGTTGGTCGCTGAGCAATTGTAACCTCACCCGAAACAGTTATAACCATTACATAGTCAGTCTTAGACATCATATTGAGTAACTGTATAGCGGATTCCTTTGCCATAATAAGCTGTGATGCATCCTGCATACTTCTTGATGAATCTATTACCAATGCGTACAGCTTCGGATCTCCATCGGAATTACCATACTTTATCGCAAGCATATCTTCAAGAGTTTTGTAAATCTCATCGTCCTGATTTTGTATAAAGGTATTACCTGCTGTAATTAGGCTTTTTCCAAATTTAGATACAACCACATCCAGGTTATGAAGAAATGTAGTTGTGTTCTCTATTTCCTTAATATCCATATCAGAAATAATGATTTCGTCATATTTGCAAAGCTCCTCGATGCTATAAGGAACAGGCTCCTTACGCTTTAACAAAAGCGGGGCATATATCTCTGCCTTCTCTTCATATAGCTCCTCTGCTCTTCTGAGATCTGATTTGGTTTTAGAAATCAAAAGCACCTGTAGCTTTTCTGTTATGGTCTGAGTAAATGCGTGAACATTATTTTTATCCGAAACATCGTGGTTTGCATCCACTACTACCTTATAATCAAAGCTGCCACCCACGGATGTATCTAGCTCAATATTTACTATATTGAAGCCCTTTTGCAATTGTTTGGTTACTTCAGCCTTCAAGTTGCCTTCACTGTCAAACAATCTTACAAATGCATCATTCTTATCATTTTTGTTTCCCAAATTTGGAATATAATCAGAATTTGACTGTATTAAAACCTGAAGCGTTGATTTGTGATTAAGATATGTAGAA
This sequence comes from Clostridia bacterium, assembly GCA_017621085.1. Taxonomy (GTDB): domain Bacteria; phylum Bacillota; class Clostridia; order Oscillospirales; family CAG-272; genus RGIG2000. The sequence goes on from JAGATW010000028.1 coordinate 9,656, forward strand.
GGAGTATAATCAATATCATTGATTTGAACCTCATAGTCACCATCCTTAAGGTTACTGTCCACATATATTGCATCAATATAAATATTCTGTGTCTCCAACGCCTTTACAGCCGAAATCAGTCCTCCGGCAGTTGTTCCACTATTCTCCTTGCTATCAGTAATCAAAACAATTCTCTTAATTGCATCCTCAGAAAACATTCCTGCTGTGTATTCAAGTGCAGAGGCTATATCTGTCTTGCTGGTATCCACTGTATTATCAGATACGGTGGTAAAGATACCTCCCAGATCCGTCAAGAGCTGTTGATCCTTGCCAAAGCACACTACTCCAACCTTGGAATTAGGTGGCAAATTTCCATCAAGATTTCTTATGTATTCATCTATTTGCTCATAGTTTCTGCTTGACGAATACGAAACATCTGCAACTACAAAAACCTCTGTTTCGGTCTTCACAGTTGTCTGGTGCAATCCGGAAAACGCAACCGACACTACTGCTACTATAAACAAATGAATTATCAAGGAAGCTATTGTGGATTTACTCTTATTTTCCTTCTTAATTGCCAGTATGTAAGGAATGATAGTAAGAAGTAAGAGCGGTATAGCTATTAAAAGCAAATACGGATTATCTAAGCTGATACTTTTCATAACAATACACCACCCATTCTGCCACAAATATAACAGCTAAACATATGAAAAACACTATAAGCTCATCATATATTGCATCCAAGCCGCCCTCTCCTGCTTCTCCTGAAAGACCAATTCTTTCCTCAGGCTCAGTAACAGGCTCTCTTTCTGCCTCTGGCATAGCAGAATAGATATAAAACTCTCTTGGTTGTCCTGAAATCATTGCTGTAATTTTATATGTTCCAACCTCATCAAGCTTTAATTCGCTTACTGTGTTGTGAACACTCAAATGCGTTACATTATTCATTGGAGTGTCCACTCTGATGCTCTCACAATTCGCTATTACATTAATCTGCGCATTTTCTCCGCAGTAGTACGACGTTTTCTCAATAACTACGGGGAAAGAAAAATCCAACAGATTTTTTACCAGCATAACATAATCAGCCAGCAACGGCATATCCGAATCATGCAGGTCAAACGCAAATACAACCTCACGATTACCATAGGTATTTGCACCCGTAAATATAAGAGGATTACCCTCATGAGTAAACAGAGTGCTGAAGTTTCTATACACATCATACTTTGAATATTTTGATATGTATATCTCGCTTCCGTCCACATTTTCAAGTAGCTTTTTTATCATCGTTGCGCTTGCTTTTGACTTAACAATAGTCTCTGCCTTGTCAAGCTTGTTCTCTCCTTGATAGTTAAATCCGGAGTTCTCTATGCTCTTCGTCGTGTTGATTAACCAAACGCTTCCGTCCTTCGGGACAGCTTTTGGGTTGCAGGAATGGAATATATACAAGCCGTATCCTGTTATATCCCTGCTTTCACCATCTTCTTTCTTTAAATACTCATCCGGTGTCATAACCTTTACATCGGCATTACTTACTACATCTAATACCGTTTCCAAGAAAAACGGAGTATCACTTACGAGAAGAGTCTTGTATGAGTTTTCGCTTTTCACATTGAAAATGACGCTTTCATTGTCGAGCATCAATCCATCTTCATTAGTTATTCTCACCACTGCCTTCTGAAATTTCTCCAAATCAACCGACAATTCAAATTCTGATGGCTTTTCCTTTGAAACCTGAAGCTCTATAGACTTTGACACAGAAATCTCATCATTCACAAGTAGTTCAACTGTAACCGTACCGTCGTTTTGATAAGACACAACCTTTCCTTTTACAGTTAAAACATCGTTCATTGTATAGTCGTATTCCACTTCGGTTAACGCATAGTTATTGCATGCACTGCCAACATTTATGACCTCAATATTATCAGTAGCATTATAGCTATTGTCCGTTATCAAGTAAGTTTTCACGCCGGGATTTTCATTAAAGTAGCTTTGTGCTTTATTTTGAGCGCTACCAAAGTTCTCTTCAACGAATCCAACCTTCAGCTCATCTAAAAGCAATAGAGCCTTTTCTTTATCAGCTTCTCTCTCAAATACGGTAATAGTTTCGCTTCCTACGCACAACAGCGTATAAGTGCTTCCTTTTTGGCATCGGAGATAAGCTCTGATATTTCATTTTTACCAATCTCAAATCTCGTCGTTTCTTCCGCACTCTTTATATTCATGCTTCCGCTTGCATCAAGAACAAAGCAATATTCCTTAGCGGCATTTGGCACAGTTATAACAGGATGCGCAATTGTAAGAGATATTATCACTATCGCTAAAATCTGTAAAATTAAGCTGATAATTCCGGTTAGCTTGTTATCCCTCTTCCTTTTCTTTAAAAACCTTTCGCTAAGCGTCCAAAGATAGGTAGCTGAAACTGTTTGCTCCGTGTATTTGCTCTTGATTATATATATCAAAATCAAGATTGGTATTCCTATTAATCCCAATAGTCCTAAGGGGTACAAAAAGCTCATTTCAACACCCCTTTCTCAATAAGCTTACCAAAGAATATGTCACTCATAGAATCTTCCGTTGACACAAGAAGATAATTTGCCCCTCTGGAGCCACATATATTACTGATTCTTTCAGTAACATAGTTGAGTGCTTCTTTGTATGCTTGTAATATTTCTCTTTTTATATTTTTTCTGTATGTTTTTTCAACATTTTCCGAATCAAAAAGATGAACCTTACCTCTGATTTTTGGATATAACTCTTCCGGAGATAAAACCTGTATACAAAAAACATCTCTTTTTTTGTCTGCCAAATGGTTTATAGCATTTTCGTAATCATTGTCGGTCAAAAAGTCCGAAATAATCACCGACATACCATCTCCATACCCTACATTTGTTGGGATAATCGCATCGCTTATAAAGCTGTCTCCGCCAAATTCAATTTCATTAAGCTTGCCGATTTCGGACAAAAAGGAATCCTTACCCACGATACCTGAAACAATTTCAAAAACCTGCTTGTCCTTAAGAGCAAATATAGAAACCTTATCCATTTCCGCCAAGGATAGATATGCTATGGTTGCCGCTATCCTTATTGCATGGTCGGCTTTATCGCCCTTTCCGTATTCCATTGAACGGCTTGTGTCTATGTATATCTTAGTGTGCATCTGCCTTTCATCCAAAAACAGCTTTTGATAAAGCTTATCAAATCTGGCATACGCATTCCAATCTATTTTGGTTATATCATCACCGGGAATATAATCACGATAATCAGCAAACTCGCAGGAAGAGCCATAGGTTTTACTTTGATGAGTTCCACCAAATAAGCCCGCTACATTGTTTTTAATCAAGGTTTGCAGTGATTCAATCTGTTGCAAAAACTCCTCATTGATTATTGCGTTTCTCATATTTTAATTGGCCCTTATTTTTTACTAGTTTCTCTTATAACCATACCAATTACATCGTCTACCGTCAGCTTTTCGTTTACTGCGGTGTAATTGATTTTAATTCTATGTCTTAATACAGGACGAGCTAAAGCATTTATATCCTCGTATGAAACGTTATAATTACCGTTTATCAGTGCTCTTACCTTGGCACATGTAATCAACGCCTGAGCTGCACGAGGTGATGCTCCGTACTTAATGTACTTCTTTGCAGATTCAGGAGACTTGCTAAGCTCCCTATGTGTGTTTGATACAAGGTTAACCGCATAGCGAACAATATCATCAATAACAGGCACTTGTGATGCCAGCTTTCTCATTTCCAGGATTGTAGGTCCGTCTACAACAGCGTTTGCCGTTTCATCAAGGGTAATTTGTGTCATATTTACGATATCAACAAGCTCATCGTCACTTGGAAATTCCATTATAAGCTTGAAAACAAAACGGTCCATTTGCGCTTCAGGCAATGGATAGGTACCATCCTGCTCTATCGGGTTTTCAGTAGCCAATACAAAAAACGGCTCGTTTAACTTATATGTTTGATTACCAACGGTTATTTTGTGCTCCTGCATTACCTCAAGCATTGCTGACTGTGTCTTTGGTGTGGCACGGTTAATCTCATCGGCTAAAACCAAATTTGCAAAAATTGGACCCTTACGGAAGGAGCTAACCATCTTTCCGTCAGCATCCTTTTCTATAACATTTGTACCTGTTACATCGGATGGCATCAGGTCAGGCGTAAACTGGATTCTGGAGAAGGGGAGACTTAGTGTTCTCGCCAAGGAACGGACAAGACGGGTTTTTCCAACGCCCGGAACGCCCTCCAAAAGAACATTTCCTCCTGCAATAATTGCAATAATAATGTTGTCTACTATCTCGTTTTGACCTACCACATCCTTGCGTAGCTCGGTCTTGATTAAACTCACTGTTTCGCTAAACTTCTTTACTTTTTCTATATTTTCAACATTTGGCTGTTTCATTTCCTATTTCCTCATTCCTTGAAATCTTATTCACCCTTTGGTGTAGTCAATACTGAAAAATATTTTTCCAATATTTTTGCCAGCTCCTCTGAAATCTCTCCGATAGCTATCATTTCGGTAATTTTACCATCGTAACGACCTATTATCGTTCCATATTCAACATAAATCTCTGATATGTCCTTTTCGGGCTCGAGCTTTGGGTCAATTACTATATCATTGCTTCCGAACAGGGTTTCTCCCGTTCCAAAGCCTCCGTCATCACCCTGCTCAGGTCTACCCTCTGGCTCATCGGTTACCGTATCATCCCCCTGAGACTCATCCTTCAAGTCCTCCTCGGTCAATCCAAAGATGCGCATCAGCTCATTAACAACATGAATTTTAACATCCTCATTAAGCCTTTGCGTTGGAAGAATTTCACGTATTTTCTTTGGTGTGTCTGTGTTCAGAAGGCTATCAAGCTTAGTTGTAATGTAGCTTTCTGAATATGTATCATCCTCGGATATGGCGAGTAATACATCAAAAATTTCCTGCATAGCCATGCAAAGCTTGTCCTCGGACGGCATTTTGGAATTCTTCAACAGAGCCCCAAGCTCATCCTTTAAGGAGATAATCTCTCCTTTGGTTTTGTCCTCGATGAGAGCAGTACATATTGTATTTAGTTCGGCTACCGTTGCATCAACGCTTAAGCTATACATATCATAAGCAAGATTTTTCAAATGTGCATTGCTCGACTTCTCAGCATAAATGTAAAACGCATAGGTTGTGTTAACTGTATTTATAATCCCTTGCACATTCTTTATTGAGGAAATGACATAGGTTTTCATATCCTCCATATACTCAATCTCATCCAGCTTTGACAGCAAAAGCGTCAGCTCAGCAATAACAGGCGCCTTGGCGCTGTCTTGAAGGTTTGATTCTTCAACCTCGCGAATCAAAGCCTCCAAAGCAATTTTATGATGGTCTGTAGCCTCAAACTCCTCCTTGGGAGGTGGCTCGGGATCGGTATTGTCAGGCGGTGAATCTATAGGATCATCCTCCTTAAGCTGTAATACTACAATCGCACCTACCAGCAATGCAATTGAAAGAACGAAGGCAACTATTGTCAAAGCTATGCTCTTCCATTCCGGCTTGATTGTTTCGTTGTTCAGTGCCGAATCTGCATCCTGTCTTTGAAGCTCTTTTATATCCCCGTCATCATCTCGATATGCTACCATGGTTTCAATTTTCTCATTCAACCCATAGCGCCTGTCTATTTTCCTGGCAATTTTTATATCAGACCTCCACAACAAGAAGAACAATGCCAAGCCCAATAGTATGCCCGATGATACGCCGATTAGCAGAATATATGCAAGAAGCAGGCTTATCCATTCATAGCCGTCCAAAATCAATAAAACTGCTGTTACCGTTAAAGATAACGCGATTCCAGACAAAACGGACTTAATTATTGTTTCGATTAAAAATTGTCTTTTAAATCGCTTAAAGCCCTCACCCATCGTTTTTCCCCCTTTGAACGATATATATATTTTTAATATTTTATCATATTAATATAGCAAAGTCAAGAAATATTTCCTTATTTACATATATTTAACAGAATGTAAAAGACGGATTAACATTGTTTTTCTTTTTGAAGCCGATGCTCTCCATATTCGCCGAAATTTTTTTACAATTTGAAAGTTGAATGTTAATTATTTTTGTGGTACAATTGTTTATATTCAGTTTATTTTGCTGATGTATGATTTTCACCGAGTGATGGAGGGATTTATGTTTCAGATTCTAGTTGTTGACGATGATAAGAACACGCGTCTTTTATTGCGCGCTGTTCTTGAAAATGCAGGATACACTGTAAGCACCGCTTGTGACGGAATTGAAGCGCTTTCCGTTCTGGACAAAGAGCATATAGACTTAATTGTATTGGATATTATGATGCCAAACATGGATGGCTACGAATTAACTAAAACCATTCGTGAAAGTCAAAGCAACATGCCAATTCTTATGATTTCAGCTAAGCAATTGCCTGCTGACAAGCATAAGGGCTTTATAGTCGGAACGGACGATTATATCACAAAGCCAATTGATGATGAAGAAATGCTTTTTAGAATCAAAGCTCTGTTGCGTCGGGCTAAAATTGCAAGTGAGCATCGAATTAAGGTAGGCGAGGTTATTCTGGATTACGATTCCTTAACCGTAACCAAAAACGGCGAAGTGTACGAGCTTCCTCAAAAGGAATTTCTTTTGCTTTTCAAGCTTCTTTCCTTTCCCGGAAAGATTTTCACAAGAATACAATTGATGGATGAAATATGGGGCTCTGACAGTGAGACCGGATGGGAAACCGTTACCGTTCATATTGGCAGATTGCGCAAAAGGTTTGAGGGCTGGGAGGAATTCCAAATTGAAGCTGTGCGAGGACTTGGATACAAGGCGGTGAAAAAGCTGTGAAATACACAAACAAGAAAGATGCAAAAAACATTCGAAAGCTCACCCTGGTTTTTTCACTCATCGTTTTAATTGTTTTAATTGTTGTTCTCGGGCTATCCTCTTTGACTGCCTATATTCTTGCAAAAATGCATTTGCTATCAGATGGCAATGAAGGCATTCAAGTTTCACATATCATACTATTCATGGCAATCACCAGCTTGGTAATGGGAACTATTATCTCGATTATTACAAGCAAAATGATACTTAGTCCGTTGAATATGATAACCTCTAAAATCAACAGCTTAGCCTCCGGTAATTTTGGAACGAGAGTTGATTTTGATGAAATTGTAACCAGAGTTCCTTCTTTTTCAGAGCTTTCCTCTGTTTTCAATAAGCTGTCTGAGGAGCTTCAAAACACCGAAATGCTTAGAAGTGACTTTATTAACAATTTTTCACACGAATTCAAAACGCCCATAGTTTCCATCTCAGGCTTTGCTAAGCTACTTAAAAAAGGGAATTTGACTGATGAGCAAAGGCGTGAATATTTGGATGCCATTGAGGAAGAATCTCTTCGCCTTGCGTATATGGCAACCAATGTGTTAAACCTTACCAAAATTGAAAACCAATCTATTTTGACTGATATTTCCAGTTACAATGTCTCCGAGCAGATTCGTTCTTGTATTTTACTGCTTGAGGGTAAGTGGTCAAAAAAGAATTTGGAATTTCAACTGGAGATAGAGGAGCATTCTATCAGCGCATGCGAAGAGCTTCTCAAGCAGGTTTGGATTAACCTTATCGACAATGCCATAAAGTTTTCCAATGACGGTCAGTTTATCACCATCTCTTCTCAGGATAAAGGTCAATACCTTTGCTTTTCAATCACAAACTACGGCATAGAGATTCCCAAGACCAAGCTGGACAAGATTTTCAACAAGTTTTATCAGTGTGATGAGTCTCACTCTACCCATGGAAATGGTATAGGACTTTCTATTGTTAAAAAAATCGTTTATTTACACAACGGTGAAATTAAGGTAGTTAGTGAAAACAACTCTGTTTCCTTTCACATCTCACTACCAAAGAAACCTAATGGAGTAAAATAATGAATCCTATTTTTAAAGTTTTAATTTGTATTATTTCCGGATATTTGATAGGCACAATAAACCCTTCCTACATTATGGGACGGATAAACGGTATTGACATACGAAAAAAGGGCTCCGGTAACGCAGGCGCATCAAACGCTCTTATTATGTTTGGCAAGATAGCCGGTGTTTTTTGTGCTTTATTTGATATATTCAAAGCTGTTATCGCCATATATTTAACTTCAAGTATTTTCTTTCCTTCCTTTAAGCTTTCGTTTGTTATAACCGGTGTGTCCACAATTTTAGGACACATGTTCCCTTTTTATATGAAGTTCAAGGGTGGCAAGGGACTTGCCAGTCTCGGCGGTGTTGTCCTTGCATTTGACTGGCGCGTTTTTCTGATTCTTTTGTCGATAGAAATAGTTATTGTTTTGATTTCTGACTACATATGCTTCGTGCCATTGTCTGCATCTGTTGCTTTTCCAATCATTTACGGTATAATGGAAAAAGACATAATCAGCTCTTTGATTTTCCTTCTAATGACTGTAGCCATATTCTATAAGCACATAGAAAACCTTTCCAGAATTCGCAACGGTACAGAGTTACATTTCAGCTACTTGTGGAACAAGGATAAGGAGTTGGAGCGAATGAACGAAAACGATGCTCCTTTGGATACCAATATTACAAAAAAATAAAATTCGGAGGTGTCGGCTTATGTCGATTATCTCCGAATTTGTTTATTTTTGGTTTATTTTGTGATGCTAAAATTCAATCATAATCAATTTGAATGGAGACTAATTATGAGCAGAATTTGTGTTTTCTTTAACCCTCTTTGTAAAGCTGATTGTAACAGTGCAATTGAATCCCTTTTCCCCACCGATACCAAGGACTACTTCGACGTAACAGACGCGTTAGATTATAGTGCAATCATCAGCGAGCTGGAAAATTCCGACAAAATAATGGTTTGCGGTGGAGACGGAACACTTAACAGGTTTGTTAACGATATATATGATTTAGATATTAAAAACGATATTCTCTATTATGCGACAGGAACAGGAAATGACTTCTTAAGAGATATTGGACTCGGTCAAGAACGCGTTCCTATAAAAATAAACGACTATATTTCAAAGCTACCCGTAGTAACTGTTAAAGGAAAAAGCTATAGATTTTTAAACGGTGTCGGTTACGGAATTGACGGATATTGCTGTGAGGTGGGAGATAGGCTCCGCAAAACCTCTAAAAAGCCTATCAATTATACTTCCATTGCTATAAAAGGACTACTGTTTTACTATAAGCCTACCGATGCGACAGTCACCGTTGACGGAGTTGAATATAAATTCAAAAAGGTTTGGATTGCACCAACTATGGCAGGAAGATACTACGGTGGCGGTATGCTCCCTGCGCCCAACCAAAGACGAGAGGATAGAGAAAAGCATGTTACACTTACCGTAATGCACAGTTCGGGAAAGCTCAAAACCTTGATGATATTCCCCTCCCTGTTCAAGGGTGAGCACGTAAAGCACACTAAGAATGTTACCGTCTTAGAGGGAAAAAGCATCTCTGTCAAATTCAACAGGAATGTAGCTCTTCAAATTGACGGTGAAACAATTCTTGATGTTTCGGGCTATGATGTGCAGTTAGCCGATATTTTTGAAAAAAGCTCGCTAAGTAAGGCATAAATTAAAAAAGATGGTTTTCACCATCTTTTTTATTTTTCCTCAAACAGATCCAAATCGGGCTTTTCAATCTCTATGTCTCTAGATGTGCTAATATCAATCGTCCGAATTTCATTATATCTTATACCGGCAGTTTCGGAAACGGTCTCGTATTTTATCCTCTTCATTACTCCTTCAGCGGTATAATACATAGTTACCTTCATCTCTGTTGCATCGCCAAGCTTTTCATAAGAATTGCTTGATGACAGCAGGTCTTTATATTCTTGCTCGTTAAAAGAGATTTCCACCTTGTACAGCCTTCCTTCTCTTATAAACCTATTATACATAAATTTTTCATAAGGAATAGATATGAACATATGTTCAGTTTTGAATTTATTTGTTTTATACTTGGATTCATATTCGCTGTATGCAAGTGATTCTTTTATTTTAGTACCTTGATTGGAGCTATATACTATTCCATTTATGTACCACATCTCCTGAGCTTCATCGCCTTCGCCTTCTTTACTCAGGCGCATATACTCCTCGTTGTCCTTTTTAACTATGGTACATAATTCGATTTTCTGCAAGGTATCTTTCTCGCTGAAAATTTTTGTTGTCGATGAATACTCTATCTCACGCCTTGTAGCTGATATTATTCTTTCGCTTTCTTTGATATATAAGGAATATGACGAATTGCTGTTCAAATAGTTAAGCTTCTCTCCATCTCCTGTCACATTGCTAACAGTAGTATTGTTACCATCACCAACCTCAATATAATCAGATTCGCACGAGGTAGCTATACCCACTAGCAGTACAAGACAAAGGATAAGCAGAATTCTCTTTACCATATTCTTTCTCCGTAAATAGTTCTTTTGTATTTATACAGTATAACACTTTCGACAAATAAATACAAGTTCTTACTGCTTTTTTATTTTTTTACCACTGAAATTATTATGTTGAAAAGATTTTCATTATGTGATATAATAAATTAAAGAATTCATTTTACGGAGTTTTTTGATGAATAAGATTTTATTAACTTTACTTCTCGCGTTATTAGCTATGCTTGCTCTATGCTCCTGCGGGGACTGCAAGCACAGGTGGAAAACCGATGACTGTGAGGAAGGAATGACCTGCTCTCTTTGCGGAGATACAAAGAGCGCTGAGCACGACTGGAAGGAAGCGAATTGCGTTTCTCCAAAAACATGTCGCGTATGCAAAAAAACAGAGGGTGATATAGGAGATCACATTTGGTCTGAGGAAACCTGCTTGAAATCCAAAAGCTGTTCCATCTGCAAGCGTTCCACAGATCCCATCCCTCACGACTGGCAAGATGCCACCTGCTATTCTCCAAAGACCTGTGCCCGTTGCAATCTTACCGAGGGTGAGATTGGTGATCACGAATGGTCCACTGCCACTTGTCTTGAGCCGAGTGTGTGCAGGTTTTGCAATTTAGTTGATGACACGCCAGCATCTCATAGATGGGTTTTTGTTGACTGTGAAACTCCTCGTTATTGTAAATACTGTAGTACAGTGGAGGAGGATGCTCCCGGTCACAAGTGGATAGAAGCAACCTGCACAGACGCATCGTACTGCAACAAATGTAAGGTGATAAAGGGAACAGCCCTGGGCCACGCTTGGCAGGAGCCAAGCTGTACAGAGCCTAAAAATTGCTCACGATGCATGTTAACAGAGGGAGAGCCTCTTGGACACAAATGGACTTTGAGCCAGGTGATAGCTCCAAGCTGTTCTGTCGGAAAGGAAATAAACACCTGTATCTGCGGAGAAACAGATATAATCACATCTCCCGCCAGCATCAGTTATCATAAAAGCGACACAGATGGTACTTGTACCGTTTGCAACACAAAATTTGACACCTCTAAAATGACTTTAAAATCCTTAACAGTCGGAGAGCATTATTTTGTTGAAAAGGAAGCAATTTTTACCAGCTCCGAAACCACTAACACAATTTACAAGCCTCTTACTTATGAGGATATCGGTATGCCTATCATTGATTTGAATGGCGATATTTCCAAGGTAAGCAAATCATATGTTGTTACAATTCCATTTTCTTATAATGACGGAGAACAGTCCTTTGAGTGCTTTGCTGAGGTAAAGGTTCAAGGAGCGTCCAGCGCAGGATACCCTAAAAAGAATTACTCGATTAAGCTAGTCAACGAGCTTGGAGAAAAGAACAAGGTTAAGCTCGTTAAGGGGTGGGGAAAGCAACACAAATATTGCATGAAGGCAAACTACGTGGATTTTTCACAAGCCAGAAACGTCGTTTCTGCTCAGATTTTCGGTGATATTGTTCGCTCACGAGGTCTGGAAGATGAATTATCAAAAGCTCCAAACGGAGGAGCAATTGACGGTTTCCCTATCCTTGTCTACAATGAAGGCGATTTTTTGGGGCTTTATACCATGAATATCCCTAAGGATAAATGGATGTTTGATATGAAGGACAGCGATGAAAAGAATCAAGCCATTTTAATGGGTGAGCATTGGAATTCTTCTGTCGCTTTCAGGCAGCCGATGTCCTATAATATGGGTTCATCAGGATGGGAGCTTGAATACGCCTCAAACGAGGATAGCTTAATCGACAACAGCACCAGCTGGGTTGTAGATAGCATGAATCGGGTTATCAACTTTGTTATTAACAACGACGGTCAGGCATTCATTGACGGAATTGATGATTACATTGATGTAGATAAATGCATAGACACTATGATTTATACGTTTTTCATTTGTGCCGATGATAATCTGAGTAAAAATATTTTATGGGTTACATTTGACGGCAAAATCTGGTTCTCCAGCGTTTATGATATGGATGGAACATGGGGAATGAAGTGGAACGGCTCTATCGAATTTAATGAAAATACACATCTTATCTCAAATTTGGCAAAGAAAAATAACACAAACTATAACTTACTATGGGAAAGGCTTTACGATAACTTCTACGATAGAATAGTAGAACGATACAAGGAGCTACGCGAAGGACCTTTGTCAATTTCCAACATTTCATCAAGATTCATAGAATTCTTTAATAAAATTCCCGATATAGTTTATGATGCTGAAAAGTCCAGATGGCCTTCAGTTCCCAGCCACTCCACTAACAATTTCAACCAAATTATCACCTTTGCCAACAAGCGAATTGAAAAGATGGATGATATCCTAATAAACAATAATTTGGAATAGAAAAAGTGTGCTCCGTAAAATGAGCACACTTTTTTCTTGCAAGAGCTACTTATCTGTGATATAATGAGGTTGAGGTGATTATTTTGACGCAAATTAAAGATATAAAGCTGTTTTTGTTTGATATGGACGGAACCTTGTACTTGGGTGATCGGCTTTTCGATTTCACCTGTGAGTTACTCGACACAATAAAGCTCAGCGGTGGAAAGTATATGTTTATGACTAACAATTCCTCTAAAAGCGTAGCTGATTACATAAAAAAGCTTGCCAAGCTCGGAATCAACTCCGACTATGATGATTTCATCACATCATCGCAAGCAACTGCCTACTATCTAAAAAAACACTATGATAATAAAATTTTATATGTATGCGGTACTGAGTCTCTTAAGGACGAATTAAGGAGCAACGGGTTTATAGTCACAGATGATTTGGATAAGGTTGAGCTTATCGTTATGGGATTTGATACAGAGCTTACCTTTAAAAAGCTCCACGACGTATCCAAGCTTTTGCTTACCAGAAGGGATATTCCTTATATAGCTACCAATCCTGATTATGTTTGTCCTACTGAATTTGGAAGTGTTCCCGATTGCGGTAGTGTATGTGATATGCTTTTCAATGTATCAAAAAAACGGCCTGTGGTGATTGGTAAGCCCGAGCCTTTAATGCCACTTTTAGCTATGGAAAGATTCGGTTTCAAAAAAGAGGAAACTGCCGTTATCGGCGATAGAATCTACACAGATATAAAAAGCGGTATCAGTGCCGGTGCGGTAACTATTCTGGTACTGAGCGGTGAAACAACCAAAGAAATACTGGATTCCTCCAAGGACAAGCCAGACTATGTACTTGAAAGTGCTGAAGAAATCTTGAACATCCTTAAAAAGCAAGATTAACTCAATAATATTAAACAGCAGGGCAAATATGCCCTGCTGTTTCTCTGTTGATTTATGCGTTTTACTTTAATATCTAAAAGGAATATCATACACTGAGATTATTGAAATATTCTTCAGTAGCTCGTCGGCTTCAAGACTTGTTTTTGCAAAAACCGTATACGGCTGAGCACTTGACAAATCAAAATAATTATCTTCAAGCTCTACATCGAAATTTTTGAAGGTTATTTGAACATTTTTTGCAAGCACATCAGACACAAATACAAGACATACACCGCCATCGGTTTTATTGACTGTAACCTGTATTTGAGGCTTAAGAAATTTGAAGTATTTCGGCTTTGTACCCAGCTCTACATTCCTTGCTATCAGCTTGCCATTTTCATCATACAGCTCAGCATAAAAATATGTGTCGTTATGCCCACTAAACTCGCTGTTTTGCATCGTCTCCACATCCAGAGATGTGAGCGGTTTTATCGACACGGGCTTGGACATTTCGTATATTTTGTCAAAATTATTCTTAGTTACTCCCACCTTTATGAATCCGTGGAATTCACCCATTGTTTCGTTAGCTATATTTACAGAAACGCAATCGCTATCGTTGAATATACCAAGAGAAACCGGTTGGTAAAACTTTTTTGCAAAGAAATGAAGCGCCTTGTATCTACCGTAATAGTCGATGCTTGACCAGGATGCTACCGGCCACGGGTCATTCAGCTGCCAATAAATTGAACCCATTGTGTATCCACGGCATCTTCTGAAATGCTCAACTCCATATTTTATTGCCATTGCTTGATTTAATTGAGAAGCATATACGGTTGTTTCCAAATCCTTTGGCATTTGGTATGCTTCAGCCAAATATCTGAGAAGCTTTACATTTCCATGCCAATGCTTTTGGTGACTCTCCATAGTATATGAAAGCAAGTTGCGTTCTTCCAGTGGACAAAATTCATCAATTGTTTTAATGGACGGCAGACTTTCAAAGCCATATTCTGAACAGAAGCGAGGCTTGTGCTTTCTGTATTCATCAAACTCACAATTGCCATTCCACACATCCCAAAAATGAACATCTCCTCGCGTGTAATCCCGGGGGTCATCAAAGCTTCCGCCTGATGTTGGACTTGAGGGAGTGTTTGAAATGTACGGTGCGTGCTGTTTGCACACAGATGGCAATATTTCCTCATATAATTTCAAATAGTCCTCACGGACCTGACTATCGTTGCCATCGACACCCTCCCAGAAGCATATTGCCTCTTCCATCTCGTTGTTTCCACAGAGTAATCCCAGTGAGGCATGATGCCTTATTCTCTTTACATTATATGTAGCCTCCAGGACAAATTCCTTTTCCATATCCTTGTTTAGCCAAATGTTAGCACAAGCTACCATAAAATCCTGCCAAACAATCAACCCGTATCTGTCACACAGCTCATAAAAGTAGTCACAGGGATAGTATGCTCCTCCCCACACTCTGATACAGTTGAAATTGGCAAATACGCAATCCTGTATCAATCTTTCCAGTCGTTCATTAGTCTCACGGGACAAAAGACTGTCTATCGGTACATAGTTTGCTCCCATGGCGAATATTTTCACGCCATTTACTACAAAGCAAAATTCTTGACCTTCTTCGTCTTTTTCCTGACTCAGCTCCAATGTGCGTAATCCAATAGATTTTGTTATTCTATCTATCTCCACATTGTTATGATACAAAACAAAGGATATATCATATAGCTCTTGCTTACCGTACCCGTTTGGCCACCAAATTCTTGGATTGTCGATTAACACCTCTCCATTATTGTTTTGAAGCGCTACTGTTTTTCCATCTATCTCGCATCTTATTTCAGTATCAATAGAATTGTGCTTAGTTGATGCCGAAAGCTCGAGCTGTACTGTATTTTTCTTATGATGCTGAGCAATATAAACATCCTCCAGTTTGTCTATATTGTAGCAGTGTACCTCTACCGGACGAAAAATCCCTATATTAGGTAGCTTTGGCGCCCAGTCCCAGCCCGACATATAAAACGCCTTCCTCAAATGCGATGCGCCCGGCAATGTATCACCATTCATATACAAGTGATGAACACTCTCCATTTTATCAAAATAATTTATAGGAGACTTGAATTCCAGCTTGATTTCATTTTTATTTTTTGCTATGCTCTTGATATCATACTCATACATTCGGTGCATATTCATTACGCTGTCAAGAAGGATGCCGTTCAAATATATGTCGCAAATGGTGTCAAGTCCATAGAAGCTTATTTCAATTTTTTCACATTCAAGGTCTTCTTCTGTCAGAATAAATTCGGTATAAAATGTACAATCCATTTTCGATAAATTGCATATTTTTTCCTCATTATTTCCGTAATATGGGTCTTCGATTATCCCATGATTATATAATACGCTGTACATATCGCAAGGCACAGAGCAGCTTAGCTCTGAATGCTTGTCAAAATTCATTTTCCAATCGTTTATTATCATATATGCCTCCATTTATATTATACATTAATATTATCATAGTTTTTCGTCTGTTGCAACATATTTTGCTAATAAAAATGGCACTCGTTTTGAGTGCCATTTTTATTGTTTTATTTCAGTTTATAAGCGCTTGTTGAGCAAGCTTTCTTATTTTTTTGAGTGCTTTTATACTGCGTGGGTAATCAGTAAATGTCTTTTTAAAGCCGTTGTCAAGGAGAAGCTTTTCGGCATTTGCCCTGCCTATTTTCTTCTCTAAGCATTTAAACAGCTTGTAATCCTGCAATCCGTCAAAAAAGTTCTCAAAACGAATAGAATCAAGAGCGCCATCCCTTCCCGGATAAACGCAGTAGCAGTCTCCGCTTTGCAATCCTCCCCCTGCATCGGTAATCAAATAAGGGTCAACTGCTTCATCCGAAAGCACCGAATTATAGAAATTATATCCCCAATGCAAGAAGCCCTTTATATCATTCAGATACATTTGCATTCCTAAAACTCTGATTCTCTCTCCCGGCATAGACATATATCTGTTAGATAAATACGAATGCGACTCACTGCAACAATAATAAGCCCATAAATCAGGAGTATTATTTTCAAGAAAGGTTTGTATGTGAGCAGTTGATGAGATTGCAACATCTACCAGCCCTTTCTTGTAAAACTCATAATCGCTAAGCGCATCCATTACAATTGCATCAGGAGCGTATTTCTTAAAGATATTCTTTGCCCCCATGTAGGAATCAAGGCATTGCTCGTATGGCTCGTCTGAAAGATGGAAACGACAGCTTTGGTACAGCTGTTCTTCCTTTAACACCTCTATAAGCTTGGGCAAGAATGCTCCTAAAAAGGCTTCGTAATCTTCTCCTGTTGCATTGGTTTCCCAACCGAAAATTCTTTTTAGCCTTCCATTTACCCGTGCTACTATCTTCGGTGCGTGCTTAGCTCCCCATTGAGTAAACAAATGACTCATTTCAAAATATTTGATGCCAAGCTCTTTAACCTTTTTCATAAATGAAATGAGCCGATTGAAATCAAATGAATATCCGTTTTCTGTTTTTGTGACATCTACAAGCTGCACAGTCAGTCGTTCGCTTCCATGCCTTGTGTCCAGTGGTGGCGTAAACATAGGTACTAGGAGCATATTCATACCGTGTCTTGTCGCTGATTTAATGAAATCATACATTATTCTATTGTATTTCGATGAAAACACCTTTAAATTATAATAATTAGCTAATGAATCATAGTGAAACCAGTTAGTGTAAATAAGGTCGCTTTCCCCCAAATAATAATCAAGAACTGTCACCTTATAATCGGTTTTTCCTAATACATATCCATTTTGCTCTAATGTTATCTCAATTGGATAAACACCCGGCTTCAAGTCTCCCTTCACTGTAAACCACAGGCTGTTATATGAGTCCTGTCTTGCCGTGGGCTTCCGTTTTTCGCATGAGCACAAAACATCGGGGCACAAAAATGCCTTCTTGCTCAAATAATAATCATCGCCATCTCCCAAAACCGGAGTTGTACAGGAAACATATTCAACCTGTCTGAATGATATGTATTTTTTAATTGGACTTTTTATCTTTACCTCTATTTCCTTTTGAAGCCAATCAATCTTATAGGCAACCTGAAATGACAGAGTTTCGTCTCTTGCCATTGTATTCTCTTTTTCAAGCATTCTAGGCTTTTTATCAACCAATACCTTTTCTTCAGCACAAATCGTATAAATTTCGTTCATTTCTTGCTCCTCCAAATGAAATTCCTTTATAGAAAGTATATCATAAATCAATGCACAATTCAATAAAAGCGCACAAGATTTCTCATTATATTAAAAAAGCAAGAAACGGATTTCACCCGTATCTCGCTCTTTATTAACGTTTATTGATAATATTCAAGTAAGTAGCTTATGCTAGCTTCCAAGTGGTCCTTGATATAAGATAGATGCCTGCCTATATCTTTCTTATTTGATGCTATTTCGTTTTGAATGGCGAACCAAGCCAGGAATCAATAGCACCAATGAAGTGGCTAAAATTGTTAGAAAAACTATACAGTGAATGTTATTTTCAAGTGTTACATCCACAGTCCAGTTTGAAAAATCTGCTTTAAAAATATTTGCGCCGTTGATTCCTTCCTGTACAGATGGATTTTGTACCTTTAAAAGCAGTGGCGGAATATACATAAATACATCTACGAGAAGCAGTATTATACTTGTTTTGAAAAACCTATTTGTCTTGAAAAGCCGCACACTTATTATCAGATTCAAAGCCAAATATATATATGCTACAATTGGTAGAGCAACGGTAATATACCACCAGCTACCACCTGTGTAAATATTGATAGCGATCAAAAGAATATTCAGCATTATAAAATCTATACCTATTGAAACAAAATCACCAAATCTTTTCACTTTTGAGAAAGCATCATACTTTGCTATATATATCGGTGTAAAGATAATTACCATCCCTAAAAGTACGGACAGAAACACAATCCAAAACCAATCTCCCTCGGTATAAATCGCACAGATGGCAAGTAAAATGCATAGTGCGAGAAAATTTGAAAGAGGTAAGAATATTAGCTTGTATCTCTTGATTATTCCCGGAAGATTTGTAAAGGTAAAAGCAAGTAAAAGGGATGATAAAACAATCCAAAACCAGCTTAGAGTGTGATTTATTGCAATATTGCAAATGAAGCACGGTATAAGTGCAACACCATATGATATATAGAAGAACAAGCTCCATGACAAGGAGAAGACTCTCCATTTTTTTGCCTGTACCTTTTCCTCTCTTGCATGATTATCTATGCTGGCTGTGATAAGCTCATGCTCAGTAACGCCCAACAGCTCAGAAATTTTGGGAAGAAGGGTGATATCAGGGTGAGCAATATCCTTTTCCCACTTGCTTACTGCAGATTCCGACACAAACAGCAGCTTTGACAATTCCTTCTGTGTCATACCCTTTTCCAGGCGCTTTTGCTTCAAAAAAGAACCGAAGCTATTCTCCATAAATTCACCTCAACTATTTTCAGATGATGTAATTATAACACAATCTTTCTAGTGTTGCACCCTTTTTTGTGAAAATATGAGCTTGAAAATCTTTCAAGTTGGAAAAAACCGAAGGGAGTGTACAATTTTACAAGATTATTTAGTGAAAATATCTTGTACAGTAAATAGCAAAAAAGGGGCTGTTGCAGTAAGAAGGCCCCTTTGATGTATTTATAGAGGAAATTAGCATTACACGAATGCTTGCGCAAGCATTGCTTAGTGATTTATATGTATTTTCATCAATACAATGGGTATTTACTTTTGTATGTTTTTATGATACAATAAATTTAACGAATTTTTATACATTGAGGTGGTATATATGATAATTGAAAATCGTATTAAAAAATTTGAAAATTTAGGCTTTGGAATGTTTGTACATTTCGGTCTTTACAGCGTTCACGGAAAGGGCGAATGGGCTTACAATATAAATATTACACCTAAGGACTATGAAAAGCTTTTTTATTTGTTCTCTCCTGATAAGGATTGGGCAAAAAACCTTGTTTCGGCAGCTAAAGGTGCAGGCTGTAAGTATATCACAATAACGACAAGGCATCACGATGGCTTTTCTCTTTATGATACCTGTGGATTGAATGAATACGATGCACCTCACTCAGCGGCAGGCCGTGATTTGATTCGTGAGTTTGTTGATGAATGTAACAAGGAAGAAATTGTTCCGTTTTTCTATCACACGCTTCTTGACTGGCATGAAAAAAGCTACAAGGAGAATTTTCCAAAATATCTTGAATATTTGCGAGCAAGTGTAGAAATTCTGTGTAAAAACTATGGCAAAATAGGTGGCTTGTGGTTTGACGGAATGTGGGATAAAAAGGATGAAAACTGGGAAGAGGATGAGCTTTATTCTCTTATCAGAAAATATCAGCCCGACGCTATGATTATTAACAATACAGGACTTTCTGCTCGTGGCGAGCTTGGTCACATAGAGCTTGACTCAGTAACCTTTGAGCGAGGTCGTCCCCGTCCTATCAATTTAGACGACTCTCCGAAATATATAGCAAGTGAAATGTGTCAGATTTTCGGCAATTATTGGGGATATGCAAAAAGAGATTTCAACTTTAAATCCCTAATTGAAATAATTGAAGATTTCTGCATTTGCAGAAGATACGGCGCAAACTATCTTCTTAATATCGGCCCTATGGGCAACGGTCAGCTTCGTCCACTTGACAAGGCAATGCTCGGTGCACTTGGCGAATGGGTTGATATTTACAAAGAGGCTCTTTATTTACCTCGCCCTGCTAAAATCGAAATTGAAAACAAGGAAAAGAACTTCCTTCTCAAAGGTAACGGTTGTTATTATTTCTTTGCCTATGATCTTGAGGTATCGGCAAATATCAATGTTGAGCTTGCAAAGGAAAAACTCGACCGCAACAATGTGTTTACCTTCAATGAAAAAATCAAGTCAATTAAGTGGCTTGACAACGGTGAGGATGTAGTGTTCACTCAAGACGGAGAGAAGGTAACAATTATAAATGTTCCTCAGCTTTACGGTGAACACTATGTTGTAAGAATAGCAAAAATTGAAATATAAATTAGGGTATGATTATGGACATTAAAGAATTACTTGATAAAATGTCGTTAAAGGAAAAGCTATATCAGCTTGAGCAATTTGATTCAAACGTGATTTTATACGATAAAAATATGCCTGTAACGGGACCGATTACAAAGCTTGAATTAGATGAGAAATACGTTTTTGAAACGGGCTCACTTGTAAACTCCTTTGGTGCAAAAAGAACAATAGAAATTCAAAAGAATTTTTTGGAGCATAGCAAGAATAAAATTCCCGTAGTCATTATGCAAGACGTTGTTCGAGGCTATAGAACGCTTTATCCTATAAATTTGGGACTTTCCTGCTCCTTTGATATGGAGCTTTGCGAAAAATGCGCAGCCATGGCAGCAAAGGAAGCGAGCATTGACGGTGTGCACATGACCCTTGCGCCTATGCTTGACGTTTCCCGTGATGCAAGATGGGGCAGAGTAATGGAAACAAGTGGAGAGGATACTTACTTAACTTGCGAAATTGCCAAAGCAACTACAAGAGGATTTAAAGGCGACGGAAAAAGCTATGGTCTTGGTGTAGGCTGTAAGCATATGGCAGGATACGGAGCACCTGAAAGTGGCAAGGATTATAATCTTTCTGATATGAGCGAGGTAACCTTGAGGGAAACATATTTGCCACCATATAAGGCATCAATAGATGAGGGTGCTTTGCTGGTAATGGCAGGACAGCAAACGCTAAACGGCATACCCTGTGTCTTAAATCCTCATCTTATGAAGGATATTTTAAGAGATGAGTGGGGCTTTGATGGCATTGTAATTTCCGACTATAACTGTCTGGCAAGCACTGTTGACCACGGATATTGCGAAAATCACAAGCAAGCAGTGGAGCTTGCAATGAAGACAGAAGTGAATATGGAAATGGCGACATCTTGCATTGTTAAATACGGTGAGGAGCTGGTTAACGAGGGCAAGGTGACCATAGAGCAAATTGACAAGGCTGTTTTGCGCATCTTAAAGGTTAAAGAAAAATTAGGCTTGTTTGAAAATCCGTATCGCTATGCAAATCCCGAAGAAGCCGAAAAAATTCTCGGCTGTAAAGAACATAGAGAGCTTGCGCGTATAGCAAGTGAGGAAAGTGCAGTGCTTCTTAAAAACAATGGCATTTTGCCTTTTGGCAAAGACGTAAAAAATGTTGCACTTATAGGTCCGCTTGCAAATGAGAAGCAAATTGTTGGCTCTTGGTGGTGTGCATACGATAAAGATGAAACCGTTACCGTATATGATGGTATTAAAAATTTACTTCCTAATGCAGAGATCACGTATGCTCAAGGCTGTGATTTGGCTCTTGATGCTACCGACCTTTCAAAAATTGAAGAGGCAGTTACTCTTGCAATGAAAGCAGACGTGGTAATTCTTTGTGTTGGCGAGGATATGAGAGATAGTGGCGAATCTAAATCGAAAGCATTCTTGGAGCTGTCCTTTGCCCAAAAGGAGCTAATAAAAAGAGTTACAGAGGTCAACAAAAATACCGCTATGGTGCTATTTACAGGAAGACCGCTTGTACTAACTGAGGAAAACCAAATAGCAAGCGCAATTTTAAATGTGTTCTTCCCTGGCACAGAGGGAGGAAACGCAATTGCCAACCTCTTATTTGGAAACAGCGTACCATGTGGTAAGCTTACAATGTCCTTCCCCCATAATGTAGGACAGTGCCCTGTATATTATAATCATTTCTATACTGGAAATTACCGTACTGATGACACAAAAAGACAGCTGTTCAAATCGTGCTATATTGATGGACCTAATAAGCCACTTTATCCCTTCGGCTATGGCTTGAGTTATACTGAATTTGAATATAGTGACCATAAAATCAGTAACAATACAATGACTGAAAACGGTAAAATAATAGCTTCGGTTAAGGTAAAAAATACAGGTAAATACAAGGCTAAGGAAATTGTGCAAATGTACATTCAAGACCTTTTTGGATCAGTTGTACGACCTGTAAAGGAGCTTCGTGGATTTAAAAAAATAGAGCTTCTTCCAAATGAGGAAAAAACAGTTGAATTTGAAATCACCAAGGATACTCTTGCCTTTGTAGGCGCTGACTTGAAGCGAAAAGCAGAAAAGGGTAAATTCCGTATTTTTATTGGTAAGGATAGTGAAATTGCATCGTTTGGAGAATTTGAGTTAATATAAGCAAAACGATGGCGAAAGTGGAGACATAATAACGAAACCAGACTGAAAATGCCCTTAACGATTTGGTGTCAGCATTGAACAAGGTATCATATCAAATTATAGCATATGAATATACAATACAAGAAACGCCGAATAAAAAGAAACCTAACCCATATCAAACACTGTTAGGTGTTCAATATAGGTTAGGTTTGGTGAGCCAAGGGTAATGTAAATCGAAAAATATTTTATAGGTTAATAGCAAAACATTTTCAGCATTGATGGAATGTGCATAAATGAGCCATCAATTCGATATAAAAGCTCGTTTTTGCTTTCTTTTGGTGTAAATGGTATTTCCTTTAATGCTATTTCAACCTCATTTTCTTGGATGTTAGACTTTATTGCAATTTCTTTAATGGACACAAATTTATCAAAATCGTTAATTGTTAAATCATACAAGGCATATAAAACACGCATTACATTTGGTTTGAGTAGCTTTTCCATACTTAAAGCAATTTGATATTGCTCCACCATATTTGGTGAGGTATAGCTACCATTGTGAGAAAAATATATTCCATTACTACAACGTACAGTATTTCCACAAGGTAAAGAAGAAGCAGAATACCCCCACTTTTTAGGTTCGTTGTTTGCATAGTCTTCGTTAAATTTATACGGAAGATTATTTGCAAAGCCTTCACTTGATATTGCATCGTGTAAAAGAGTTGCCAATCTAAATGAATTTTCAAAAATTTCATTTGAGGGCAAGGAAGAAAGCATATTTTTTACTCTTAAAATTGTGTCTGCTTTACTTTCTATCGTTTCGCAACCGAGCAAAGAGTCAACAGTAACCCCGAAAAACTTAGCTATTTCAGGCAAAAGCTGAATATCAGGACAACAAATTGAAGCTTCCCATTTGCTAACAGATTGATTTGTAACTCCTAAAGCATTCGCCAATGATTCTTGCGTTATACCACTTTCTTTTCTTAAAAACGCTATTTGTTCATTTATCTTCATTTTTCAAAATCCTTTCATTGTTCTTGTAGCTACAATTAAATTATACAGGACTTTTGAAGCAAATACAATGACGCATTTGTTTGATATGCAAATTTTCTTTCCAACTTGGTGTTGGATTTCTATTGACAGTTGAATTATTTAATCTAACAAGTTATTGTTTATTTCTCTTTTGTAGTGTATAATCAAATTGTAAGCTTACAAAAACGATTTTGGAGGACACTATGAACATAGGAAACAAAATAAAAGAGCTCAGAAAAAAGAAAGGTCTCACACAAGAGCAATTAGCTTCGAGTATAAATATATCTTTTCAAGCGATTAGTAAATGGGAAAATAATATTGCTTTACCCGATATAACAATGATGCCTGTATTAGCTACATTTTTCGGTGTTTCTATGGATGAATTATTTGATTTCAGCTTAAAGGAAATGGAAGAGGACATAGAAAGAATAGTTGACGAAGCATATAAATACAGGGAAACTGATTATAAAAAAGGCAGACAAATACTTGAAGAGGGTTTGAAAAAATACCCAAATAATGAAATATTGCTAAACAATCTACTGTATGTAATGAACTGCCGAGAAAACCCAGACGAAACAATAAAAATTGCAAGCTATTTAATTGAACAGACAAAAGAAGCAGACATAAAATATGATGCTTTAAGATTTTTGTCATATGCACTAAAGGAAAAAGGCGATATAGAGGGAGCAAGAAAGGCATTAGAGCAAATTCCCGAAATATATTTTACAAAGCTAAGTGAACTTGCATTTTTATTGACAGGCAAAGAAAAATTTGAGGTAGCAGATAAGCAAAAATGGATTTCATTTGAAAACCTAATTCAAATGATGTGGAAAATAGCAGAATGCTACGAGGCAGAGGGAGAAACAGAAAAAGCCATTAAAGAAACTCAAATAGCTCTTAAAATGATTGAGCTTTTAGGAAATATGGAGTGCTTTAATAATTATGTAGAATTTTTTAATAGGCAAATACAACGAATGAGCAATAAATAAAGCGAATCGAGTGCTGATTTTCGGCACTCGTTTTCTAATGATAGGTTAGTTTTTTCTAATCTAACGAGTTATTGAATTACAAAACTGATTATGCTAAGATAAAAGTGTAAAGCGGAGGTGAATACAATGACAATAGGTGAAAAAATCAAGTATTTTCGTACTCAAAAAGGGATGACACAAGAAAAGTTAGCTTCTGAACTGTTTGTTTCATATCAAGCTGTTTCAAAATGGGAAAGAAACGAAACATTACCCGACATAACTGTTTTATCAAAGCTCGCAAAAACTCTTGAGGTATCGTGTGATGCAATATTGACAGACAACATAGCACTAAAGCAAAGAGAGATAGAGAAAATTATTGATAAAGCAACAAAAGAAAAAATTGAAAACAGAATACAAATTTATGAAAAAGCAATAGAAAAGTTCCCTAATAACGAACAAATTATAATGGAACTTATAGTTTCTTACAGTATGGCAAATAATTGCGATAATTGGAACGGTTATAGAAAAAGCATAATTGCTTATGCTGAGTATATTGTAGCTAATACAAAAAATGCTCAATACAGATATAAAGCGATACAAATACTGTGTTATATTTACAGAGAAACAGAAAATTTTGATAGGATAAAAACACTTGCCGAAGAAATGCCAACCATTGAACAATGCAAAGAAGCATTGATATATCATTCTATGCAAGGAGTAGAATATAAAAATGGAATGTTTGATTATGTTATAAAATTAACTGACACATTAGAAACAATTCTTTCGGTAATTTTATATCCAAAATCTACTGAAAAATTGGAAAGTTTAATGTGCGAAATTAGAGCCTTAACAAAAGATTATAAAATATGAATTATTTGTGAAATGGCACTGTGGCGTGTGCTTGTATATATACAAGTGGCTCGGTTTCGCCTCGCCAATACAAGCACACGCCACAACCGACTGAACAAACAAAAATGGGTAAATTGAACAAACTGACTACCAAAGATAAAAAGACAAAATACGAAGGCGAGTGAAATGAGTTTTTACTTGTTATTTATCTTGTTTAAATAACAAGTACCATTCTCTTTCTGCGGGTTGATTTATTTATAATTTTGTGATAAAATAATGCTATAAGTCTTTGGGGGTATTTATGTTTAGAGAGGTTAGTAGGAAAAAGCAGGCTCTTGCTTTTGAGGATATTGTTACCATATTGGTTAATGAAAGGCGTGGGGTTTTGTCTGTTTTGGGTGATGATGGGTATCCTTATGGAGTGCCAATGAATTATTGGTATAATGAGGAAAATGGGTACATTTATTTTCACAGTGGAAAAAAGGGACACAAGGTTGACTCTATTATGAAAGACAACAAGGCTTCCTTTTGCGTATATGACAAGGGCTACAAAAAAGATGGCGAATGGGCATTGAATATTAAAAGTGTAATTGCTTTTGGTAGAATTTTTCCTGTTGAGGACTATGAAAAGTCAATGGAAATTTGCAAAAAATTAAGCTTAAAATATACAAGTGATATTGAATACATAGAAAATGAGATTAAGAGCTTTGGTAATGCTACTCTATGTTTTGAATTAAGACCTGAGCATATTACCGGTAAGATAGTTAATGAGTCGTAGTTTTACAAAAAAATTGCCTTCTCCTGTGAGAGAAGGCAATTTTTTATTAAGTTTTGATTGCTTTTTTATAGATTTTCTAAAAATGTGCCAAGCTTTTGAGCTATGATTTGATGGCATTTATCGTTAGGGTGGACTCCGTCCGGCATATATTCTCTGCACCACTCAGCGTTGTTGCCTAAGAGGTCATCGTCATAAAACAAGTCAAGGACCGGAACTGAATTACGGTTGCAAACCTCTTTTACAGCCTTTGCATATTCGCAAAGAGGGTATTGTGTCACGCCCTCGGGCTTCCATGCGCCCCGACCGTCCTCGTTTAGTCTATGTAATGGAGTCATAAACACAACGTGCTTAAATTGCTTTTTTAGAGTATCAATAAGCACCTGTACTCCACCATAAAAGGTGTACATTGTTTTGTCCTGTGGTGTACCTAAGGCAGCTTGACCCGTGCCAAAATCGTTTGTGCCACCGAAAACAACTACCATATCGGCATCTTCCATATTATTGGCGCGTAATATAAAATCTCTGTCACGCACAAGGCTTGTAATTTCACCTTGACGAGCAATTCTTGTTCCACCCTCTCCATAGTTTCTTACTGCGCAAAGGTCATATTTTTTCTTTAATAAGCTATGAAATACTGCATCTTGAGAGCTAACTCCTACGCCCTGCGTAATACTATCGCCTAAAAAATTTATTGTCTTTCCTTTTAGTTCCATTTTATAAATTCTCCAAGAATTTTTGTAGCTTATTTGCTATTAGTTTTTGTCCCTCGTCATTTGGATGTAAGCCGTCAGGCATATATTTTTCGCACCATGCCCAAACACGAGCCGGCATTCCACTATCCTTGAACATATCGAGAACAGGAATTGAAAACAGCTCACAAACCTCTCTTATTGCATTTACAAAATCGCTAAGCGGCTTTGCATTTGGATTGTTCTCTTCCTTACGTTTATTATAGTCAAGCTCCTCATTTAATCTATGTAATGGAGTCATAAACACAATTGGCTTATCAGGGAAATTTTTAATTAGATAGAGGCAAAGTGTTTTTACAGCACCATAAAAGGTATAAACGTCATTATCCTCCATTGTGCCAAGTGGAATATTACCATGACCAAAATCGTTTGTGCCACCAAATACAACTATTATATCTACGTCCTTATCCATTCTTTCGGCACGCATATTAAAGTCCTCGTCAGATGGTGAGTCAGTTATATTATGCACTCTTGCAATACGGCTACCCCCAACTCCATAGTTACGTGCTTCCTTTAAGCCTGCATTTCTTTTAATTATGTTAGGGTAAAAGTTTTCCTCTTTTTCTACTCTTGCACCCTCTGTAATGCTATCACCAATAAAATTTATTTTCTTTCCTTTTAGTTCCATTATAAGTTCTCCAAGAATTTTTGTAGCTTACGCGCCATTATATCGTGTCCAAAATCATTTGGATGCAAGCCGTCAGGCATATATCTGTCGCACCATACCCGCATATTTCCATTCATTCCACTCTCCTTGTACATATCAAGAACCGGAATTGAATAGTACTCACAAACATCTCTTATTGCTTGAACAAAGCAAACTAAATCACTTGATTTGCCACTCCAGCTAAATGCTTTTTCCTCCATTCTATGAATAGGAGTCATAAATACTATTGTTTTACCAACATATTCTTTAATTAGGTATTTACAAAGGTGGTGCATTCCACCATAAAAGGTTGTAATGTCCTCGTTATCCATTGTTCCTAACGGAATTGTTGCGTGGCCATAATCGTTTGTGCCACCAAATACAACTACTATATCTGCATCCTTTTTCATTTCAGGTGCGCGAAGGTTAAAATCCTGGTCGAATGGGTCCTTGGTTACCTCTAACAGTCTTGCTATTTTTGTTCCGCTTTTACCATAGTTACGAGCTTCCTTTAAGCCCACATTTTTCTTTAATACTGCATGATAGATGTAATCAGGTCCACTTGTGCCAACACCCTCTGTAATACTATCACCTAAAAAATTAATTATCTTTCCCTTTAGCTCCATTGCTCTTCTCCTTGAATTTCATTAAGTTTATTTTAACAATATTTGTTAAAATATTCAAGGCTTTACGGTGATTTTTTAAAATAAAATTGGGAAAGTAAATAGTATTTCCTTAAGCTTTAAGTAAATATCTGTTATTTGGCTTATCGGTAAGGGGTTTTCACCAATTCCACACTCTATTGTAAATGAGGGCTTATCGTATTCCTTTATAAGCCAGTCTGTAAGCCCACCGTATTGTCCTGTGCCATTACTTTCAGACAACTTATAACCTGTTATTCTTGATATTAGCTTTCCTATATATTCTGCCTTAGATAAAGCTTTTTCTCTTGATTTACAATATATTTCCTCGCCCTGAGTGTGAAATGTCAGCACTCCTTCTATTTCGTCCATATGTAGTCTTATAAAATTGGCAAGAGCGCTTACCTCCGGCTCACTTTCAGGATATTCCCCACTGTATTTTGCTCTGCCGTTTGTTATTCCCAATTCCTTTTCTATTTTCTTGTATTCCTCAAAGTAGGCAGTATAATTATGGTTTAAATCTACTCCCCGTCCGTTTGCACTCCAGTTTGAAAAATCCTCTGAGCCATTGTAGTTAATTATTCTATCTCTTATAGGATTGTCATCTTTTATTCCCTGCAATCTATACTCGACCCCATCAGGATTTAGCATAGGGACAATATAAATTTTTCTCATTTTGTATAGGTATCTTGTATTTATTTGATACATTTGTCCGTATCTTTCGTATGCCTCTAAATAGTCCCTTATAAAGTTAAGCATTACTGATGTGCATACATTTTCATTTGCGTGGTGAGTGGAAACATACAAAACCGATTTTTGAGCACTTCTATCTCCTAAGGTTACTATTGGTATTGACTTTGTAAATACGCTTTCGCCAATATAGGATATATTAAGCTCCTCGTGGTTTAATTGTAGCTCGTTTAGCTCCTCCATTAGCTGATTATGAGTAAATTCTCTTGAATATTGCATACATTTCTCCTTTAATGTGTTTTTTTTATGAAAATTTATAGTTTTTTTAACATTATATCTTCTATTTTTGTTATTTTTATGATACAATAGGTTAGATTACTTTTAGGTAGGTATTTATGAATAAGAAATTTTTTAAGCTGTCCTTGACGCTAAATGTTATTTTCGCCCTTGTGGCTGTTGGTTTTTCTCTTATTTTTTACTTCTACTCCACTCAGGTGTATGAGGGAGAATCTTTTTTAAATTTTCTTTTCTATGTAAAAACATTTTTTGATTTACTTGCTGTGTTTGTAGGATATACTACAATTATTTACGCATTCTCCCAATTTGATTTCAAGAATGGCTTATTATCAATTGGAGTTTTCTCTATTTCGTTCCTTATTTCATTTGTATTTCAGGTTGTAGGCTCTATTATTGATAACACCGGCGAATTTACTGTTGATTTCTTTGTATATGTAATATATTATTCATTTGGCCAAGGCTTTATTACCCAAATGGTTCCTGCATTAGTCCTTGCTTTAATTACCTACAAGCTTACTAAAAACGGAACTCAAAGAATTAAGAGCTTTTTCTCTTGGACAAATTCCATTCAAAAGGTTATGCTTGTTGGAACTCTTGTGATTTTTGGTCTTAACCTTATTTCCCACACAGGCTTTACTATGCTACCGAATCTAATAACCGAGCTAAACGACTATGGCTCAATTACACACGACCACTTAACTGCTATTATTGTTTCTTATGTGGAAATTTGCGTCTTTTATCTTGTAATGCAATATACTGTTTACTACTTTATGTATAAAATTTACCATGGGTTTGTTCTTAACAGCTCTAACAAAAAGGAGACTATATGAAAAAAATAATTTGTATTTTTCTTGTTCTTATAACGGTATTTTCTGTTTGTGCTTGCTCTTGCATAAGAGGAGAAAACAAATATGAGTATGAGGACATGACTGAATATATTAAGCTTCCAAATTACAAGGACCATACCTACTCCGTTGAGGTTGATTCACTTAAGCTTGCTGTTGGCACATATCTTATGCAGTATTCCTCTGAATATACCGTAAAAAGAGGCGACAGAATAAATGTTGACTTGAATTTCTATGAAATTCTTGACCCGGTTGTTGATATAAAGGGTAATGAAATAACAGAGCTTAAGTCTGATGATTTATGGCTTGAAAACGTAGCAACTCCTACTGTTGATGGTGGCTATCAAATTTCATATTTGATTGAAAACAATATGATTGGTTTGAAAATCGGTGCGGCTGCTATTACAAGAAAGCTTACTCTTGCTGATGATTTTTACAAAGAGGAATATCGTGGCAAAGAAATTTTTGTTGACATTAAGGTTAACAATGTAGCTGTTGATGTTGGCGATGTTTTGTTAGCTTCTTACACAGGCTACTATATTGATGCTGATGGTAAAATTGTTCAGGAAAACGGCAAGGATAAAATCTTTGATGAATCCGACTCCTCCAGCTTCTATGTTGGTGCTAACTTAGCAATTGATGAGTTTGAAGAGGGTCTTATTGGAATGACAATTGGTGTGGAAAAGGATATTTATGCAACATTCCCATCAGAGTATGAGCCGGCTCCTGAGCTTGCAGGACAAAGAGTTTTATTTAGAGTTAAGGTAAAGTCCCTCTATACTCCTCCTGTTTATGATGATAAATTTGTAACAACATATTTCTCCGGTATTAAAACGGTTGCTGAATTTGAGGAAAAGCTTAAGGAAGAATATGTTCTTTCATTAGTTTACGATTACATTTCCGAAAATGCACATGTTATTGAATATCCTAAGGCTGAATACAAGGCAGCTTTAAGACAGCTTATTGAAATCGAAGGCGTTTTTGCTGAGAATATGAATGTTACTCTTGATAAGTACATCGAACAGGAATATGGAATGACACGTGATGCCTATGTAAAGTCTAATATGAAAACAGAAATGATTTTCTATTCATTACGTAATATATTAGGCGATGCCGTTATTCCTACCGATACTGAGCTTAAGGCTGAGCGCGATGCTTTAATTGCTTATTATAAAAATAGCTATATGCAAAATGATGGTCTTACTGAAACTGTTGCTACAACAGAGGCAAAGGAGTTTGTTGATGCACTTGGTGAATCATATATTTATGAGCAGGTGCTTTACTCAAAGATTGACAAGGTAATTCCAACACAGGTTGAAATTGAAATGATTCCTGCTACAAAGAGCTATGTATTTGATGCAAAGGCTGAATAATCAATAAAAAATAACAGGCTAATATAAATTAAGTTTGCAATGCAACCTATATAAAAATCAATAAAAAAACAAGGTCTTTCGTTTGTAAGACCTTGTTTTTTTATTAAAGAAGACAGGGGACGGAATACAGTGGATGGTGGTGTGTCTTGAACTTCCCAATGCTTGCTCTTTACCATTCTCTCCGATTTGATTTTTTCGGTTAAAATTTATTATTAATAAAAAGCCCATTGGCATTCTGCAAAAAGCAGCGCCAATGGGCTTTTTTAGTTTTGTTCAAAATAAAACCAAAATTTAAAAAATTTGAAGGTATTCGTATGTTTTTATTTTCTTTTTGACCTGTCAGTTTCCAAGTAATATGTAGCCTCCATATCGGCAGTTGACAATGCAAATGCAAGTGGGAACATTTCAAATGCTTTGCCAACGGAGTTTATGGCGATTGAGCTTTCTACATTGGAAAAGCCCATATGATATCTTATAGCAAAGGCTTCCTCTCTTGTTAGCTTCATAAATGGGGTTATCATATATACGCTTTTTTCACCGTGACCATACGGTAGAGTGTCATCAAATTCAAAATATGGCACCTTTTCCCATTGTCCTTGCTCATTTTTAGCATTACGATAGCTAATTTTATAAACATTCATTTTGCAAAGGTCGTGCAGTAGGGACACAATTGCAATGCTTTCGTCACTATAATTAAGTCCATACTTCTCCTTTGCAACAGGTCTATTAAGATATTCGCATAAGCAATCATATACATTTAATGAATGCTCACACAAGCCACCCTCGTAAGCACTGTGATATCTTGCACTTGCCGGAGCTGTAAAAAAGTCTGATGATGGGGAGCATATAAAATCAAGTAATTTGTCAGCACCCTCTCTTTTAATTTTTGATTTGAATATTTCTATAAATCTGTCTCTTGCATTCATTTTTATTTCTCCTTTATTCTGATAGTAGCTCGTCTATCATATCTGCTATTCTATTACATTGGTGCTTTGCAACACTCTTTAATTCATCTACTGCGTTTGATACTGCATAGCCACAAAACTCCTTTACCATAGGTATGTCGTTTACATTATCACCTACTGCGTAAATTTCCGGATTTTCAAAAAGACTTGCATACTCATAAATTCCTGTTACCTTTGAGGTATTGGCAGGTGGCATATCAACTGCATTACCGTTTCTGTGTGCGCTGATTTTATCGCTAAAGTTATTTCTTACATACTCTGCAAATTCCTCAGCTATTTCCTCCTTTGGGAAAAAGCAATTTGCGTGGGTAAATTCACTGATTTTTGACAAATCGTGTGGTATTTTGCCAAGAACATCTACAAAGCATTTTGTAAGAACATCGCCTACCGCAAAAAAGCCTGCATTAAGCTCTAAGGCTTTTTTTATCATAATATCAAAAAAGGAATCAACCTTGCCCTTTTTAACATATAAAACGTCGCCCTCTCCGTTTTTAATAAATGCTCCTGTACAACAAATAAGAAAGTCAAACTCAAAGCCATTTTCCTGTCTTATCCATGTTGCAAGCTCAACATCTCTTCCTGTTACAATACCAAATTTGTGTCCTGCCTTACGGAAGCGCCTTATTGCTTCCTTATCACTATCACTTATTTTTCCTTGATAGTTTATTGTTCCATCATAATCACTTGCAATTATTTTCATAGGTCAATGCCTTCTATTTCCCTTTCATCTAATACGACTATTCCGTTTTTAATTAAAAGATTTGCACAAATTCCATTGCCCTTTGTTAAGGTTTTAGAATATGTACCATCATAAACAAATCCCTTTCCACAGGACGGGCTACGAGCCTTTAAAACAGCAAGGTCACATTGATTTTCAATTGCTAAATTCAAGGCTATTTGCGCTCCCTTATTATATTCAAGGGTAACATCTGTTCCATTTTCCATTAACACTCTGTCCCCTACAATTTCGCTTGGGCAACGAGGGGTAGGAAGTCCTCCCATAACCTCAGGGCATATGGGAATTATGTTGTGCCCCTTGAGCTTATTTATTACTGCCTCATTAGGCTTTGAGCATCCGTCATATCTGCACCTTTCACCTAACAAGCACGCGCTTACTAAAACATTTTTCATTTTTTAGCTCCTTTTTATTATTTTACCATATATACATAATTTTTTCAAGGCTTTAGTTGGTAGCTTGTTGACTTTTTGTGCATATTATGATAACATATACATGTAATCTTACATAGGTAAGGAGTGATATTATGATTGAACAGCTATATATGCTTCTTGACATTGCTTTAGCCGGTTTTCTTGGCTTTTTAATCGGTCTTGAAAGAAAGCTTAAAATGAAGGAGGCAGGAATACGCACACATACTATTGTGTGTATTGGCTCTGCTCTTTTGATGGTTATAAGTAAATATGGCTTTACTGCTGAGGCTGACAGTGCAAGAATTGCAGCGCAAATAGTTTCCGGTATCGGTTTTTTGGGTGCAGGTATAATTGTGTATAGACAGCACGAGGTAAAGGGTCTTACTACTGCTGCGGGTATTTGGGCATCTGCCGGTGTTGGTATGGCTTGCGGTGCTTCTATGTATGTAATTGCTGTTGGTGCAACTGTTATTTTAATTGGCTCACAAGTTGTTTTTAGGTTGAAAATTCCACCTTTTAGAAGCAAGAAGTCCTTTTCCGTTAAAATCAGGTTTAGACAGGAAAATGAAGCCAACAAGCGCATTAAGGAAATTTTTGGTGTTGATAGATTTAATCATTTAATTATTGAGCGTCAGGGTGAGGATATTATTTATAGCGCTATGCTTAATACCGTTAAGGAGCTTTCCTCCACACAATTAAACAACATAATTTGCTCAAATGATTTTATCTATTCTATTGAAAGATGCGATAACGATTAACATAAAAAAGAAGAAGTTCGTTTACGAACTTCTTCTTTTTTATTCATTTAACTAATTTACCATTGAGATAATAGTCTGTAAGTGTTTCTCCCTTATAGTTAAGCTTTAGTGAAAAGAAGTCCTTTTCTGTTTCTAACAATTTAAGAAAAATCAAATCTCCACTCCACATATTTAAGGATGAAATATCTTTCTTGTCTATCCATTTAAGATTGCCTTCGTTACAATCTATTAATGTGCCTGTAAATTCCTTACAGGTGAACAAGTGCATTTGCTCCGTTTCATATTTATCTGAATTAAAGGTCACAACGGCTCTATACTGTGGGGAAATCAGAGTTAGTCCTGTTTCCTCCCATGCCTCACGAATGGCACAATCGTATGGACTTTCTCCCTCTTCAAAATGACCACCTATTCCCATCCATTTTCCTTGGCTTCCGTCATTTTTCAGATTTGAACGCTGAAGCATTAAGTATTTATTATCCTTTTCTATGTAGCATAATGTTGTGTCTTTCATTTTTATTCTCCATTTATTAAAGCAGTAGCCGTTTTAAAGGCTACTGCTTTTATTTTACACTTGAGGGATATTTACAAGCTCATTATAAGATGCGCCTGTAATGCCAACTGTTGCTTCGCCATTTGAAATATAATTAATTGATGTGCCATCAAAGAGATATGCACACATAATTATTTTTGTATCGCTTGTTTTCTCGTTAAAGCCTTTTATTTTTATTTCAACTACACTTATTAAATTTCCAACAGGTATTTGAACAATGCCCTCATCAATTATTAATTCTCCATTCTTAAAGGAAAGTGGGTATTGTGTTTCATTAGTTGGATTTGCAAGCACGATAAAGCCATATGTAAGCTTATCGTTTACAGATTCACACAAGCTATATACGCCTAAGTTGATTACATAGCCTTGAACCATACTTGCTTCGTTAAATTCGCTAACTGAATAACCAAGTGATTTTATCATTGGTTCAATCGCTTCCTCATAATAACCATTGTTATCACATCTCATACAGTCGTATCTTGCGATGCCGTTTTCTAAATATCCATTTAGATATACTACATCTACAAGAGTACCCTTTAAATGTCCAAGAGCCGGAAGAACGGTTGTTTCAATTGTTCCCTCTGTAAAGGTTTCACTATTTGTTAAGGTGCCAACAAAGGTCTTATAGGTTGCAAATGATGCGGTTGAGCCACATGGACAGTCTGTTATATAGCCAAAGCTACCATCCTTAGTACAGGTTGCATCCTCCATACCCTGCTCGTACTTATGTGGAATATCATACACAATTGTATATGCAGGATAGTCAATTCCACCCTTTGTTGTTGCGTTACAGCCATTAAAGGCATTTCCGTTAGTTATGGGAGCATTTGTGTAAATGGTAATACCGTGACATTGATAGAAGGTATTGTTTGGCAAGGAAAGCTCCTCTGAGTGAATATATACCTCAACAGGCTTTTCACCACCATTCTCAACGCAGAAGGTATATTCCATTGACATTGATGTAACCTCCATCAATACAATCTTCTGCATTTTTTGACAGTAGTCAAACGGCTTACCCATTAATGTTTTTATTCCTCTACCAACATACAGATATTCTACTGCACAATCATAAAATGCAGCTTCATTACGGAAAATTGGCTCAGAATAATCAGGGAAAATAAGCTCCTTGATTTGTGTTCTTCTAAAGCAATTGTGTCCAAAATCGTATTTACTGAATGCGCTGAGCTTTAATTCTGTTAAGGATTTCTTTTCATTAAAGCAGCTTGCCTTAAATACAACATCTGCACCCTCAACCTCAGAGCGAATTGCCTGTATTACATTGTTAGAGCAGGATGATGCAAATTCAACCTTTGCTTTACCAATATTAATCTCTGTTATGCCTGTATATTTTGAAAAGCTTTCTATTATTACGTTGGCATTATTCTTTATATTTAATACCTTAAGAGTGCTATTGCTTTCACTAAAGTTGATTTTTGAAATACCAACAGGAATTTCAATTGCTACTATACTTGCTACATCATATACATCAAATGATTTCAAGCCCGTTAATGTATATATTTTTGCACCCATAGTTTCAATACTGTCAAGCTTTAAAACATCTGAAACAAGTACTGTTACCACCTTTTCATAAGCATCACCGGTATTTGGGTCATTAATGCTTACCGTTACATTGATTTCAAGATTTGTTGGGTCAAAGGAATAGCTTTGGTCCATTTCCTTTGAGCATACTTCACATTTATAGCTCTTTGTACCGGGAGTTGTTTCTGTTGCAGGAATATGGTTAATAAGCTCCCAAATATGCTCAGCAAGCGCGCCTGTGCGTATTGCAAAGCTTTCACCGCAAAGTGGGCAAATATAGCTTGAGGTTTTAAGGTTTACACAGGATGCATTCAAAACGTTTATATCAAAGCCATGCTGACAAGAATCATTAGTTATAACGTCATATTTAACATCATCAATTGTAACACTTGTAATAGCCTTGCCTTCCCCGGCTGAGGACAATACAACTAAGCCACCATTTGTAAAGTTAGCACCATTTTCTACTGTTACTACATATTTATCAGCTGCACCATTATTCCAATATTCAATTGAATTAGCTCCGTCGGGCAATAAAAATGTACCATTACCGATTGTAAGATTTACAGTAGCTGCTTCACCTACGCTATTAAAATGCATTAATTTGTCTGCAACCTCAATTTTCATTGGGTCAATTACAGCATTCAGAATTTCATCAAGAACACCATTAACACTTAATAGACGATTGCATTTTACAGTTCCGTGTACTTCAAACACAACCGGCTCAGTAATCCAACCACTTTCTAAGCGATTTGAAAAGTTGCAAAGGTTACCGGGTGTTTCGACAGTCACATTCTTACCTAATACAAAGCCAACCTTTCTGTCATCATAGCCGTGAATTTCTGTATTGAACAGGTGGCCTGAGCCTGTGTGAATAATACTACCCTCACCGACGATAAAAAGACCTGCTCTTCTCTGTGAAAATACATTCTTTGCACCGGAGATAATACTGTGACCATTTAGGTCAACGAAAAGTCTACCACCGTCGTTTATGCTAATTGTTGATTCAAGCACTAAGTCTTCTTGTAGTTGGATATACTGCCATCCCCATTGGCTACTGGTAGAGTTAATGTTTAAATTTGTGGAATAGTGTCCACTAAACTGATGGATATCTGTATCCTTAGTAACTGTGATAGTTTCACCCATTGCAAAAATATCGCCCTCATAGGTAAACCAATTAGTTACTTCGTTACCTGCGCCTGAATATGGAGTATCACGAAGAGTGATTGTACCTGTTTCATCTGTTTGAACTGTATCCTTTTTAGTGCCACCATCCCAATATGTTATATTGTACACCTCAGCTGAAATGCATATTGCCATCAAGCATACAAGAGCAAGTGACATTAAAAGAGAAAATAAAAGCTTTCTTTTCATAGTAAATCTCCTTTCACATTTTTACATTTATAGTATATCACTTATTTACTTGTAAGTCAACTTATTTTATGTGCAATTAGCATATTAATTTTCTAAAATATCAAGGTGTTTTGTGCATTTCATCCAACAGGCTTTTAAATTAAAACAAAAAAAGAAACCCACGATTGTGGGTTTCCCTTTTATAATCAATTAATACTGAATTTGAGAAAATACAAGGTCGCCAAATGAGTCTACCATTACAATGCTACCGTCTTCGTAGTTTGTAAGAATTTGCTCAAGAGGAATACCTGCATTTACATCCTTTGAATCTTCCTCGTTAATATCAAATACGATTGTGTTTGATTCAACTGTATATGTACCAACAAGCTCGAATGCATAGGATGTATCATAGAGATAGAATGCTGTTTCAGACTGGAACTCAAGAATCATCATATAGTCGCCATACTGCCATGCTGTGCCAGCTAATTCAGCTGCTGTGATGCCTGCGTTTTCTTCGTCATCAGAGCCTGTAGCCTCGTCAACTGTGATTGTGAACACCCACATATCTGGCATTACAAAGTTAACCCAGTACTCACCAGCAAGACCTTCGCTATCATCCTGCTTAGTTGCAACATTAAATACTCCACCTGAGGTCTTAGCAGCAAATGTTAAGTTGCCATTAGCATCAAAAGCAAGCTGAACGTCTGATGTTTCAACGCCATCCTTGTAAATTGTGAATACGCCATTTGCATATTCAAATGTGTACTGACCATCAACGTCATTTCTACCATTGTTGTTATCAACAACGTCGATTGTACCTGTTATAGCAGATGGTTCTTCAGGAGCTACTGTTGCACCTGTGATTTCGATTACGTACATTTCCGGCATAGGACCATTTACGCTGTACTTACCAACAAAATCTCCGTCGCTGCCATCAGTCTTCTCCATTGCTATAGGATTACGAAGACCTGGACACTGGAACTGGTAGCCACCACCTAAACCAATAGAAATGATAATTGCATTTGTTTCCTCGCCATCCTTGTAAACAACAACTGTGCCATCATCTAATAATACATAGTCATATGTACCGCTGTCTCTACCGTTATAAATGTTGTCAGTTACGATAATTTGACCATCATATTCAACACCAGCTACTTCGTCCGGTGTGAATACTACTGAATAGTGGTCTTGAGAGCCATAAGGACTATTAAAAATAGCTGTGTATGTACCGCCAAGAGCACCCTCTGCGCCATCTTGTTTTACAAGAGTAGCAACAACAGGAGATGTACCTACCTGAATTGTGTAGTTACCATCTAAGCCAACACCAATAAAAATGTTGTCAACCACTTCGCCGTCCTTGTAAATTACAAATGCGCCATCTTCATTGATTTCATATGTGTATGTGCCATTAAGTGTAGGCTGACCATATGTCAATGCTGTGATTGTCATAGAACCTGTGTTAGCCTCTTCAACAGGCTCAGATGGAACAACAGGCTCAGCCTTTTCAAGAATGTAATCATTACCGTCTTGAGCGGTGATTACAAGCTCGTAGTTTTCATTTACACTTATGCCAAGAGCAACATCGTCGCCACTTACATACTCAAATGCAATAGCACCATCAGCATAAGCATAGCTGAATACGCCAGTTGTAGGTTCGCCACCCATCATTGCATTTTGATATGTGATTTCAACTGTACCTGTTGTTTCTGTTTCAGGTGTAAATGTTGCGATAATGTTTTCCATACCCCAATCATTTGTACCCTTGTAGTAGCCGTTGAGCATTGCAGCTACGTCCGGTGTTTCCAATACGTTAACTGTAAGCTCGCAGGAAAGTGTTTCTATCTTAGTAGATGTAAGCTTAATTGTATATGTGCCAACCTCAGAAGCTGTAAATACCTTAACAGCTTCGCCATCTTCCTCACCGTCTGTGAGTGAAGCTACTGTTTCAGCAATTTCGCCAAGGATTTCTGCTACATATGAGCCGTCCTCATATTCACCAACAAGAGCTTTAATGCTGATGGACTTGCCAACATACATATTGATTTCGCTCATTTCTTCAAACAACCAGTCTGATGGGTTATAAACGCCTGCAGAAATAGATGTTGGGTCTTCATAAGGAATTTCAACAGTTGTAACTGTTTCCTCACCATTAACCAAAATTGTTACAGTGTATGTGCCAGGAGTTGGAAGTGTAAAGAAGTATGAAAGTGTTTCTTCATTGAAGAATGGAAAGAAATATGGTTCTTCTCCATTTTGGTCAACAATCTTAAACTCGATGTTAGCAAAGTTAAAATCAGCTGTTACTGGAGAAACCTCTGTAAAGAAGAATTCTATAGGCGTACCTGCTTCTACATTTACAACATTTTCAGAAACGTCATTGCCGTCCTTGTCTGTAATTACATAAGAATCAATTTTAACACTTTCCGGGTCAAATGGGTTTGACTTGTTGTTTGTTGATTGCTCGATGTCATACTCATATGATGTGCCATATTCGTATGTTGTTTCGATTGCGATGTTAGCATTGGAAATAACGCCCTCTTCGTTAACTGTAAATACAACATTAGCTGTTGTTGTATCGTTTACTGTTAATGAGAATGTAAAGCTGTTGTTATCAACTGTGCCAACCACTGTACCCTCTTCAGCTGATGCAAGTGCCATATTGTACAATGCTTCAATAAATGCTTCTACACCACATACAGCTGTTTCATAATCATCTGCAAAATCAAATGTAAATCTGTAGCCCTTCATTGACTCTTCTGATGTATTCTCATCAACCTGTGGAGCAAATGGAACCTGTACAAATACGCCAAATACGTCACCGTTCTTGTCGTATGCGTAGAAATACTGGTTAACATACTCATTTACAGCAATGATTCTTACAAAGTCATCATTGAACTCAGTCCATACAGCGCCGTATGTAGTCATGCCAGAGTAGTTACCTGCAGCAATTGTTGTCATTGTGCTTGTTACAAGCTTACCAGCGTTAGCCTTTGCAATCTCAATTGCTTGAGCTACAGAGGTGATTTCCGGAAGCTTGAAGTAACCGCACTTGCAGTTACCAGCAGCATCATAGCTGTGAGCCTCTACGCCACTCTTTTCATCACTGTGCTCGCAGGTTGCAGCATAGTAGTGATTTTCTTCGTCGTAGGAGTACTCTGTTGCGAATGTGTGTTCATGAACAACAACATCTTCGGTATTATCACCTGTGTTGTCGCCATTGTTTTCGCCGTCTTCGTCATCGTTGTTATTGTTATCATTGTTGACGCTTCCGGCAGTTGAGCTTGAAGAGCTTGGCTTTGGCTCTTCGCTCTGTTCCTCATCATCACAAGCAACGAAGCAAAGTGTCATTGACAACGCGATGAGAAGACATAGTGCTAAATACAAAAATCTTTTCATATTTTAGCCTCCTTCATATAAAATAATTTATAAATAACTCTTGTGTGTGGGGATTTGGCACTTATCCCCACAAAAAGAATTTTTACCTATTGGTTTTATTCATAATAGCCACAAGCAAAGAGCCATTGGCTATTCTCAGCAGACTCGTATGGGATATCTCCTGTTTCAGCCCATCCGTCTCCGTCCATAAACATAACCTGGTTTACAGAATATTTTTGCAAGAATTGACGTACCTCCTCTGTTACAGGAACAGCACCGTCACTGTTTGCAATATCGTGGTAGCCCTTGAGATTGGTATATGCCTCGTCAAGCTCTATATAGCCACCATATGTAGTAAGTGAGGATGATTGCGCGTGATTATAGCCCTCAACAAATAGCTTGTAGTTTTCCGTTCCGTTTGAAACGGTTAGCGCCTTGTTTCCTCGATATTCAATATTAATAAGAGCATCGTCAAGAATACCTGTTCTTGTAGCAACTGAAATATCAGCATATAATATTGGACCATAGCCAAAGCCATAACCGTTTTCAGAGTCATCGGTATACTTGGTTTCATCATATTTATGATAGAAGCCTGTTTTTTCATTATAGCGATAATTACTTTCAAGCAAAACTACCTTGCCGGAAATAGTTTCTGCCGGGGTTTGCCATGTTTTGCCCTTATCTAAATCGTAATAGTGATTAAAATATCTTATTAAGTATTGATTTGCAAAATTATAGAGTAGTCTGTTTTCTTCTTTGTTGAAGAAAGCATTCATATAAAGCGCATCATTTAGATTACTCTCTGTTAAATCATGCATATTATAGTAAGCAAGCGGGTCATTTTCAAAAGCAGGATATTTTGCTATCAGCTCTTCCTTAGTATATGACCTTAGCTCTCTTAATCTATCAGACATTATAGCATAGATTTCATTTGGAAGCATATAATCTGACACTGCATGTTCAAGCTCAAAGCCACCCTCATACTGTACTGCAAAGTTAATTTGTGCCGGGAAATACTTATCGTTTCTTGCAGAGGTGTGAATGGCAAATATAAATACTACCTGTCCACCACCTGAGCTTGATATCATTTCCTCAGCTATTTCCACCTCATACTTAAAGTTCTTTGTATAGTTTTTGCCCTCTTTACCACCTGCATCTAAGGTGTAAAGGTAGTTAGGAGCAGCAAAGCTACTTGAATAAACGTCAATTTTTGGATTTACCTTATCGTCATAGGTTGACACCCAGGATTCAATTGTGTATGTGCCACTTTTTCTTGGCTTAAATTCATAGTAAACCTTTTGATTATCGTTTTTCAAGGTTACACTATACATACTTGTTTCCTTAATTACCTTACGACTATATAAGCTATTTCCAGTACCTGTGGTAGTTCCTATTGGGTATATATCCACGGTAATTTCAGGAT
Source organism: Clostridia bacterium (assembly GCA_017621085.1). Classification (GTDB taxonomy): domain Bacteria; phylum Bacillota; class Clostridia; order Oscillospirales; family CAG-272; genus RGIG2000. The sequence goes on from JAGATW010000028.1 coordinate 52,437, forward strand.
TATCATTTGTTGCAATATAGATGTTAGGGTTATATGTATAGCCCTCTGGCATATTTTTAAGGGAAACACTATAATCTCCGTCTAAACCAAGGGCTGTTGCATAGCCCTCATCATTTACAGCCGAATCAACAAAGGAAATTCCATCATTCCAATTTACGATAACGGGATTAGACTTATCAAAAGCATTAAATGGTTCTCCACTTAATGATAGATTTACCTTAAATACTATTTCATCTTCATCGTCCGGCTTTTCCGGTTTGTCGGGATTATCTACATTGTCATTATTATCGCTTGAAGTAGTTGTATCAGGCTTTGAGCTTTCTGTACTACTTGGCGTGCCACTTGGATTTTCGGTATTGTCACATCCTATGATTGCAAGCAAGAGGAGCATGGCTAAAATGGTTAAAAGTATTTTTTTCATTATGCTTTTCCTCCTGCCTTACTTTTTTTAAAAAAGCTCTTAATATCTGTCCATTTAAGCTTTCTTACAATTATGTCAATGACGAACAATACTATTGCTGCTACCATTAGTGGTATTGTGTAATAATAAATGTAGGTTTCAATTTCGCTTTCGTCATTTTCAATTTTCAAAGCTCCGTTTTCACTAACGTTGCCACTATTTCCAACGGAGTTATATAGAATTGCAGAGTCAAACAAATCAAATCTATTGTATTCAGATAGATATGATATGTTAAAGCTTGTGCTTCCTTCAAATACCTCTTCGCCAAAGATATAGTTAACGCTTACATCGTATTTGCCTATTTCACCAACCTCAAAGGGTAGCTGATACAAGCCCTTTTCATAGTAAAGACGTGCAACTGTTTCCTTTCCATTCGGTGATGTTATTTTAACATCTACTACAACGTCAGGATTATTTTCGGCAGGGATTACCTCTAAAACTGCTCCTGTATTTTCAACGGATACACCAATATTAAATGGATAGTCTAACCTTTCCTTTGGTGTATTGGTTGTTAATAATCCGGTTAAAACAGATGCTCCATTAGGGTCATTATACCAATTATCAATCCATTTTCCGGAAAAGGTGGTTGAAAGTGATGCTACTCGTCCGTTACCATAATTCCAATAAGAATAAAGTGGTACTAAAACAGTTTCTCCTGTTGGAAATTTATACTCAACATTTAAAACCGTGGTAGCATTTGATTTGGTAACACCAAAATAATATCCACCAATGTTCGGAAGCTCTAATATACCTTGAATTATTGGGTCCTCATAATCTTCAATAATTACAGGAATATCGCCCTCAATTAATGTTTCTGTTATATCGTCTGCAATTTCTGTTGATACAACCTCAGATACCTCCTCGGGAGATTCAACAAAATAGTAATTACCACGACCGGCAGTTGCAATTTGCTTTAATAATTCTTGAGCGCCTGCTACTGTACTATTGGTATTGATGGTTGACACAGCAATACCTGATTTGCGCATTTGGGACACAATATTAATTGGGTCATCCTTTTGGTCAACTGCAAGATATGTACGTCCGTCACTTATGAGTATAGCGTGCTTTTGATAGAAGGATTGATTTTCCATCATTTCCTTTGCAAGCTTTAAGCCTGCGCCAAGCACGGTGCCCTGTGTTGGTTGAATACCATTTATAGCTTGAATAATTGTTTCCTTATGAGCCACTGCTGTTGGCATTAGAGCCATGGAAGCATCACCCGATACGGAGAAAATTGCTACATAGTCCTGTGGGGACATTGTATTTAAAAGCTCAATTGCTGATTGCTTTGCCATTATAAGCTGATAAGCATCCTGCATACTTCTTGATGAGTCGATAACTATACCGTATAGCTTAGGCTCGCCGCTTGTATTACCATACTGGATTGCCATCATATCCTTAAAGGCTGAATACAAATTATTATCTTGGTTTTGAACAAAGGTATTACCGGCAGTTATTAAGCTTTTACCAAACTTGGATACTACTATGTCAAGATTTGAAATAAAGGCTGTTGCATTTTCAATTTCCTTTATATCTATGCTTGACAAAATAAATTCATCAAACTTACAAAGCTCCTCTATGCTATACGGCACAGGCTCTTTCTTTTTCAATAGAAGCGGTGCATATATTTCAGCACTTTCACCATAAAGCTCTTCAGCTCTTGTTAAGTCAGCCTTTGTATTTGAAACAAGTAAAACCTTAATCTTTTCGTTTACTGTTTGAGTAAAGTAAAATTCGTTATTGTGCGGAGATGTATCGTGACTTGCATCAACCACGACCTTATAATCCTTTACTCCACCTGTAGTTGTATCAAGGTCAATTGTTATTAGGTTAAAGCCCTTATGAAGTGGCTTTGATACCTCCTTCTTCATTACACCTGCTTCATCATACAGGCGAATAAAGGCATCATTTCTGTCCTTTTGATTTTCATCATTTGGAATATAATCAGTATTTGACTGAATTAATATCTGTAAAACGGAATCGTGGTTTAAATAGGTTGATTTAACATAATCTACGCTATTAATTTGAACCTCGTATTCGGTGTCCTTTATGTTGCTATCAAGATAAATTGCGTCAACATAAATGTCCTGTGCCTCAAGATTGCTTATAGCATTTATAATTCTTGAAGCTTCAGTTGTCAAGGTTTCCTTACCGTCTGTTAACAAAACTATTCTTTTGATTGTGTTGCTTGAAAACATAGTTGATGCATAATTTAGCGCACTTACTATGTCTGTTGCACTTGTATCAACCAAGGTATTCTTTACAGATGAAAACTCACCACCAAATTCAGTATTGATAGCATAATCTCTGCCGAAGCAAACTACACCTACCTTAGAATTGGCAGGAAGATTTTCCTTTTTAATCAATTCCTTTATGTATTCATCTGTTTTGTCAATGTTGCTATTTGTGGAGTAGGAAACATCGGCTACAATTAAAACCTCTGTTTCTGTTTTAACAGTTATTTTTTGTAGTCCTGCAAGGGCAAGTGCTACTAACGCCACCATTACGGTGTGCAATATTAATGTTGTAATTGTTGATTTGCTCTTATTCTCTTTTCTTATGGCAATTATGTACGGTACTACCAATAATGCCAGCATAGGAATGGCAATTAGCAACAAGTATGGATTATCGAAGCTGATACTTGTCATAGCAATACACCACCCAATCTGCCACCATAATTACAGCCAAGCAAATAAAGAATATTATGAGCTTATCGTATATGCCATCAAAGCCCTTTCCACTTGCTTCGCCAAGGAGGCTAATTTCGCCCTCGTTTTCTGTTACGGGGTCTTTTTCCTCATCTACCATTGCAGAATAGATATTGAAGCTTCTCGCCTGTCCTGCAATTGTTGCAGTAATTGTGTAAACACCCACCTCGTCAAGCTGAAATTCACTTATCATTTCTTTTGTGCTTAAGTGAGATATTTTACCTCTTGGGCTTTCTACACGAATGCTTTCGCAATTAGACACTATATTAATTTGCGCCTTGTCGCCACATTCATAAAAGGCTTCATCAATTACAGATGGGAATGAGAATTTTATAAGATTATTTACTAAAAATACATAATCTGCCAAAAGTGGCAAATCTGAATTGTGAAGGTCAAATGCAAATACAACCTCACGGTTTCCATAGGTATTTACACCTGTGAATATTACCGGATTTCCTTCATGAGTGAACAATGTATCAAAATTACGATATGTATCGTACTTTGAGTACTTTGATACATATATTTCGTTTCCGTCCACATCACTCAAAAGCTTTCTTATAGTTGATGCACTTGCCTTTGTTTTTGATATTTTCTCTGCCTTATCAAGCTTAATTTCACCTTGATAATTAAAGCCGGAATTTTCTATACTCGCGGTTGAATTTATTAGCCATACGCTACCATCATCCGGTACGGATTTTGGATTACAGGAATGGAATACATATAAGCCATAGCCCTTGATTTCTCTTGACTTATTTTCTTCCTTTGTCAAGTAGTCATTAGGAGACATAACTGTTATGCTCTCACTTCCTACACTCTTCAAAACTGTTTCTAAGAAAAATGGTGTTTGACTTACTAACAATGTTTTATAAGCATTTGCCTTATTCACGTTGTAAATAACGCTTTCGTTATCAAGTGCTAAAGCGTCACTATTAAGGATTTTGACTGTTGCACTATCAAAGCTTTCAACATACAAATCAAATGTAAATTTCTTTGCTACACCCTTTTGTACGCTTATTTCCTGTTGTGCGCTTTCATCTCCGGCATTTACCTGAAGATTAATTGTTGCGTCGCTTTCATAAGATGTTACATAACCACTAATGCTTAAGCTACCTAAAACAGAATAATCATATGTAACCTGTGACAAGGCATAGTTGTCCTTTTCGCTTGCTACATTTATTAGATGAATGTTCTTAGCCTCACTATAGGACTTGTCCGTAACAAGATATGTAAGAGTACCCTTGTTTGCATCAAAATATGATTGCGCTTTAGACAAAGCAGTACTTACGTTTTGAGAGCCGAAGCCGGATTTTAGTTCATCTATAAGGAGCAAGGCATCATCTTTATCTGTTTCCTTTTCAAAAACAGTTGTGGTGTTATTATCAACACAGATAAGGGTATATAAGCTACCATTGCCTGAATCCTCAATGATTTCTTTTATTCTGTCCTTGCCTACCTCAAATCTTGACTTGTTATTTTCCATTTCCATACTCATGCTTCCACTTGAATCAAGTATGAAGCAATATTCATTTGCTCCATTTGGTATTGTAAACACCGGTTGAGCTATGGTTAAGGAAATAATAGCAATTGCCAAAATCTGCAAAATCAAGCTAATAATACCTGTCAGCTTGTTGTCTTTTTTCTTTTTCTTTAAGAATTTTTCGCTAAGAGTCCATAGATAAGTAGCAGACACAGTTTGCTCTGTGTACTTGCTCTTAATTATGTAAATTAATACAAGAATTGGAATTCCTATTAATCCCAATAGTCCTAAGGGATACTGAAAGCTCATTTCAATACCTCCTTTTCTACCATCCTGCCAAAGAAGACATCGCCCATTGAGTCCTCAGATGATACTAATAGGTAATGTGCGCCTCTTGATGCACAAACATTGCCTATTCTTTCTTGAACATACTCAAGCGCTTTTCTGTACGCTTGCATTATATCCTTTTTAATATTCTTTCTGTAAATCTTTTCAGCAGATTCAGAGTCATACAAATGTACCTTACCTCTGATTTTCGGATTAAGCTCGTCCGGCGACAAAACCTGAATACAGAACACATCTCTTTTCTTATCGGCTAAGTGGTTAATAGCACTTTCATAATCGTTATCTGTTAGAAAATCAGAAATAATTACCGACATACCATCGCCATAGCCAACGCTTGATGGAATAACGGCATCACTAATATAGCTATCTCCACTAAACTCTAAATCGTTTAGCTTGCCTATTTCGCCAACATAAGAGTCCTTTCCAACCATACCGGAAATAATTTCTATTATCTCCTTGTTACGTATAGCATAAATGGAAACCTTGTCCATTTCGTTAAGAGAAAGGTATGCAACCGTTGCGGCAAGTCTTAGTGCTTGCTCTGCCTTATCGGCTCTACCATATTCCATTGAACGGCTTGCATCAATGTATATCTTGGTGTGCATTTGACGTTCGTCAAGATAAAGCTTTTGATAAAGCTTATCAAAACGAGCATATGCATTCCAATCTATTTTGGTTATATCATCACCCGGAATATAATCACGATAATCAGCAAACTCACAGGATGAGCCGAAGGTTTTACTTTGGTGAGTTCCACCAAACAAGCCTGCAACATTATTTTTAATAAGCGATTGCAATGCTTCTACCTGCTGTAAAAATTCCTCGTTGATTATTGAATTCTTCATTTTTGCTGACCTTTATTTCTTTTTTGTTTCTTTCACAAGTAAATCAATTACATCATCAACAGTCAGCTTTTCATTTACGGCAGTATAATTGATTTTAATTCTATGTCTTAATACAGGACGTGCAAGTGCTTCGATATCCTCATATGAAACATTAAAGTTGCCATTTATGAGCGCTCTTACCTTAGCACAAGTAATTAATGCCTGTGCAGCACGTGGAGATGCACCGTATTTAATATATTTCTTTGTACAATCAGGAGATTTTTCAAGCTCTGCGTGAGTGTTAGATACAAGCTTAACTGCATACTTAACAACATCATCAATAACCGGAACCTGAGAAGCAAGCTGTCTCATTTCAAGAATTGTAGGTCCATCTACAACTGCTTGAGCATTTTCATCAAGTGTGATTTGTGTCATGTTTACAATGTCAACAAGCTCTTCATCGCTTGGGAACTTCATTATTAGCTTAAACACAAAACGGTCCATTTGCGCCTCCGGCAATGGATATGTACCGTCCTGCTCAATTGGGTTCTCTGTTGCAAGCACAAAGAATGGCTCCTCAAGGTCATATCTATCGTTACCGACTGTTATTTTATGCTCCTGCATTACTTCAAGCATAGCAGACTGTGTTTTTGGTGTTGCACGGTTAATTTCGTCAGCTAAAACAAGATTTGCAAAAATAGGGCCTTTACGGAAGGAGCTTACCATTTTTCCTGTTGCATCCTTTTCAATTACATTTGTACCTGTAACGTCAGATGGCATAAGGTCAGGAGTAAACTGTATTCTTGAGAATGGTAGGCTAAGAGTTCTACCAAGAGAACGAACTAAACGTGTTTTACCAACGCCCGGTACACCCTCTAAAAGAACGTTACCGCCTGCTATAATTGCGATTATTACATTATCTACGATTTCATTTTGACCTACAACGTCCTTGCGAAGCTCTGCTTTGATTAAGCTAACTGTTTCACTAAACTTTTTTACCTTTTCCATGTTTTCCATATCATTAATTTCCTTTACTTTTCTTAATTTTGACCACCTTGAGGTGTTATTAGTACCGAATAATACTTCCTCAAGATTTCAGCTAATTCCTCAGAAATTTCGCCATTGCGTAGCATTTCTGTAATTTTGGATTCGTAATTTGCAATAACCTCACCATACTGAACGTTTATGTTGTCAACGTTTCCAGCCGGCTCTTTGTCCTTGTCTATAACTATATCGTCACTACCAAAAATATTTCCACCTGCACCGTATCCACCGTCTTCACCAACTTCCGGTCTGTCCTCCGGCTCGGTAGTTTCAAAATCATCATTTTCGTCGGTTTTTTCCTTAATATCATCCTCGGTAATACCGAATATACGCATAAGCTCGCTTACTACACGGTCTTTTACGTCATTATTGACTTTTTCCTGTGGTATAATCTTCTTAAGCTCACCAATCGCTGTACGATTAAAAGCTTCATCAATTTTAGAAAGAATGTTTTCATCTGTATATGTTCTTTCAACAATCAGAGTTAATGAGTCGTTTAGTGCTTTCAGCACTCCATACAGTCCATCTTCCTCGCCAAGTCCCGAGTTACGAATAATTGCACCTAATTCATCATTAAAATCTGCAATGTCATCCTTGCTGCCGCCAAGCACAAACAAGCCTGAGCTAATTGATACGAACTCAGTTTCAATTACACTCATATTCAAGCTATATAAGGCAAGACTAAGCTTCTTTATGCTACTATTTGAATTATCCTTAGCAAGCATATGTACTTTAAATGTTGAGCTGGCTCCATTTACATGGGCACGCACCGCTTTGATTACACCAACTACATATTCCTTCATTTGAGATTGCATTCTCAAATTATCAAGCTCTGAAAGCAATACATTCAGCTCGGATAGAACATTTGCCTTAACGTCAGCCTGCATATTTGATTTTTCAACCTCTTGAATTAAAGCCTCAAGAGCGATTCTTTGATGGTCGGTAGGAGTAAACTCCTCATCCTCATCATCCTCACCACCCTGTTGGGTGTCATCACCCGGGTCATGTGTGGGGGTATTCTCCTCACTTTTAAATGCTACAACTATGGCTGTAACAAGGTATGCTGCACAGATAACAAGAGCAACAAAAAAAGCAACTAATCCTTTTAGCAAGCCAAGCATATTGGTTGGTTTGCTATCGAGGATTTTTATTGCATCCTCTCTTTGAAGAAGCTTAATATCTCCATCGTCATCCAAAAAGGCGTGCATTGTTTGAATTTTTTCTCTTAAGCCATATGTATTATCAAGCTTTTTTGCCAGCTTTTTATCATTTGGCTTGAGAACAAAAAACGTGCCAAGTCCTAAAAGTAATCCAAAAGCAACACCTGTAAGAACTGCGTAAACCATATTAAAGTCAAGCTTTTTAAGCGTGGTTACAATTAGGAAGGTTGCAACGACAAGTAAGACGGCACAGATGCCTGTAAGAATAGCCTTTATAACAGCATCTAACACATATTTTTTCTTAAAGCGTTTAAAGCTCTCACCCATCATTGTTCCTCCTTTCATTTTTTATAATATTATTTATTATTTTAACACAAATATATAATGGTGTCAAGGCGAAAATTACAAAATATACTTTTTTCCACTTTTTTAGACAAAAATGTAAAAATATGACGATGGATTTCTTTTTCATCAATTTTGAATTCTCGTTTAACTTTTTGTCGTGAATAGTTTTGTTTCAGTTTAGCATCGTTTTGTAAAATTGTTAAAAATAATATTGATAAAATTGTAAATGTGTGTTAAAATGTTAATCTATCGTAAATAAGGAGGGATTATATGTTCAACATACTGGTAGTTGACGACGACAAAAACACTCGTTTGTTTCTAAAGGCAGTTTTAGAGGATGCCGGATATACTGTTTATACTGCTAACAACGGAGTTGATGCATTAAACGTTATGGATTCTGAGCATGTTGATTTAGTTGTGCTTGATGTTATGATGCCGATTATGGATGGCTATGAGCTTACCAAAATTTTGCGTCAAAGCCAAGATAATCTTCCTATACTTATGATTTCCGCAAAGCAGCTTCCCAAGGACAAGCATATGGGCTTTTTAGCAGGAACTGACGACTACATAACCAAGCCAATTGATGATGAAGAAATGCTGTATAGAATCAAGGCACTTTTGCGTCGTGCAAAAATTGCAAGCGAGCATAAAATTTTCATTGGTGATGTTGTATTGGATTATGATTCATTAACTGTAACTAAGGGTAGTGAGATAATGGAGCTTCCTCAAAAGGAATTTTTGCTTTTATTTAAGCTTCTCTCATATCCCGGCAAGATTTTCACACGCATACAATTAATGGACGAAATATGGGGTGCTGATAGCGAAACCGGTTGGGAAACTGTAACCGTACATATTGGCAGGCTGCGTAAAAGGTTTGAAGGCTGGGATGAATTTCAAATAGAGGCTGTTCGTGGTCTTGGCTACAAGGCGGTGAAAAAGCAATGAAATACACAAACAAAAAAGATCAAAGCAACATAAGAAGACTAACCCTTATATTTTCTTTGATTGTTTTGGCTGTTCTTATTGTTGTTTTGGGACTTTCCTCTTTAGCGGCTTTTATACTAATTGAGGTAGGAGTTATTTCTCCCGAGGAGGGTATAGGCACATCTCATATTATTTTATTTATGGCAATATCAAGTGTAGCCCTTGGTACTATCATATCAATCATTGCAAGCAAAATGATTTTAAGCCCACTTAATATGGTTACATCAAAAATCAAAAGCCTTGCAAATGGTAATTTTGGAACAAGAGTTGATTTTGATGAAATTGTTAGTCGTATGCCTTCTTTTTTAGAGCTTTCAACTGTGTTTAACAAGCTCTCCGAGGAGCTTCAAAACACTGAAATGCTACGAAGCGATTTTATTAACAACTTTTCTCACGAGTTTAAAACACCTATTGTTTCAATTGCCGGCTTTGCAAAGCTACTGAAAAAAGGAAATTTGACAGAGGAGCAAAAGGAGCAATATATCACTGCTATTGAAGAAGAGTCTATGCGACTTTCCTATATGGCAACGAATGTATTAAATTTAACCAGAATCGAAAACCAATCTATTCTTTCCGATGTTACAGAATTTAATGTATCAGAGCAAATTCGTTCCTGTATTCTTCTTTTAGAGCCGAAATGGTCAAAAAAGAAGCTTGATTTTCAGTTTGAGCTTGATGAATACACCCTTGTTGCAAGTGAGGAGCTTTTAAAGCAAGTGTGGATTAATTTAATTGACAATGCAATTAAGTTTTCTAATGACAGTGGTACTATTTCTATAAACGCTATTGAAAAAAAGAATGCTTTGTCTATTTCCATAACAAATTACGGCTTTGATATTCCAAAGGAAGCTATTCCAAAGCTTTTTAACAAGTTTTATCAAGCAGACGCTTCACACTCAACCGAAGGCAACGGAGTTGGGTTGGCTATTGTAAAAAAGATAGTAGATTTACATAATGGTAGCATAAAGGCTACAAGCGAGAATTTAGCAGTCACCCTTACCGTTACCATGCCGAAAAATATATATTAGGAGATAACTTGAATGAATAGTTTATTAAAGGCTTTAATATGCATAGCATTAGGCTATTTTATTGGCACGATTAATCCTTCATATTTGATTGCTAAGATAAAGGACTTTGACATAAGAAAACGTGGTTCCGGTAATGCAGGGGCATCAAATGCACTAATTGTTTTTGGCAAGGCTGTTGGCATTTTTTGTGCGCTTTTTGATATTTACAAGGCGTGTCTTGCAATAGAGCTTGCAAGACGTGTGATTTTCCCCGATTATAGTCTTGCTTTCATTATTACAGGCACAGCTGCAATCATTGGACATATGTACCCATTTTATATGAAATTCAAGGGTGGCAAGGGACTTGCTTGTCTTGGTGGTGTTGTTTTGATGTATGACTGGAAATTCTTTTTAATTCTCTTAGCAATTGAAATCATTGTTGTTCTTGCAACTGACTACATATGCTTTGTTCCTATGACTGCATCTATTATCTTCCCTATTGCGTATGGTATTTTTGAAAAATCCTTTCATAGCGCTTGCATTTTCTTGTTTGCAACTGTATTGATTTTGTTTAAGCACGCAGAAAACATTATTAGAATCAGAAACAAAACAGAGCTTCACTTTAGCTACCTTTGGAACAAGGAAAAGGAGCTTGAGAGAATGAATGAAAGTGATGTCAACATAGATGTTTCTAAGGATAATGAGGAAAACAAAAAATAATTTTTTGAGGATGAGGCGAATTTTGTCGTTTTATCCTCTTTTTGTTTATTTTTAGTTTATTTTTGTGTTTTATTATGGTAATATAGATTCTTTAAGGAGATGATAATATGGGCAAGATTTACGCACTTTTTAACCCTCTTTCAGCAAATAAATCAGGTGAAGAAAAGGCAAATAAGCTAATTGGCTTTTTTCCTGGGGAGGATATTGATTTTGTTGATATTACTAAGATTAACAATTATAAATCCTTTATTGATTTTTTAGAGTCTGATGATAGAATTGTAATTTGTGGTGGAGATGGCACAATAAATCGTTTTGCAAATGAAATTTTTGATTTAAAAATAAAAAATGAAATTTTATACTACGCAACCGGATCAGGCAATGATTTTTTACGTGATTTAGAAAAAAATGCTGAAGATGGTCCTGTTTCACTAAACGAGCATTTAACAAATTTGCCTGTTGTAACTGTTAAAGGTAAAGATTATCGTTTTATTAATGGAATTGGCTATGGTATTGATGGCTATTGCTGTGAGGTTGGAGATAAGCTAAGAAATTCTTCAGCTAAATCAATAAACTACACATCTATTGCAATTAAGGGACTTTTGTTCCATTATAAGCCTACAAATGCTACTGTTTATGTAGATGGTCAAAAATATGAATTTAAAAAGGTATGGATTGCACCAACTATGGTAGGTAGGTTTTATGGTGGTGGCATGATGCCTGCACCTAAGCAAAACAGAAACGATAGATGTGACCACGTTTCTCTTTCATTGCTTTATGGCTCAGGTAAATTGAAAACCTTAATGATGTTTCCTTCTCTTTTTAAGGGTGAGCATGTTAAATATAAAAACCATGTTGCTATATTTACCGGAAAGAATATTACCGTTGAATTTGACAGACCTGTTGCTTTGCAAATTGATGGCGAAACAATTCTTGATGTTTCAAGCTACGAGGTTAAATTAGGAGTACACGCCAAAATATAAGCTAAAAAGCACACTATGACTTTAGTGTGCTTTTGCTTTAACTTGTATTGACATTACACTAAAAAAATGATATTATTAAAGAGTAAATTTTCATCATAGTAAACACTTGGAGGAATTATGAATTTTACAGATGTTAAAAGGCTAATTGATACAATGCCCTTGCGTGGAATACCGTTTTTTGAGCTAATCGTTACCAAGGATGGAAATGAGGTTTTCAGACACAGGGTCGGCTATTCTGACGGAAAACAGGAAAAGCCATTTAAGGAAAATGATTTATATTGGCTTTTTTCCACATCAAAGCTAATAACCTGTGTTTGTGCTATGAGGCTTATTGATAATGGTATTATTAAGCTTGATGACCCCGTTGCAAAATACATTCCTTCCTTTGCAAATTTAACCGTAAGACAAGCAGATGGTACAACTACTCCTTGTAAGACTGTAATGACTATTGAGCATCTGTTTACTATGACCTCCGGTATTGGTCCTGACCATGAGGATAGAAGGAATTTAAATAAAATTCTTGATAAAAATCCAAACGCTACTACTCTTGAGCTTGTCAGCAGCTTTGCAAGCGTACCACTATATTTTGAGCCGGGAACAAGGTATCAATATGGCTTTAGTCATGATACTTTGGCGGCTGTTGTTGAGGTGGCAAGTAATACACGTTTTTCTGAATACGTACAAAAAAATGTTTTAGACCCACTTAATATGACTGACACAGGCTTTAGACCTACAGTTGAGCAAAAAGCGCGCTTTGCATCAACGTATAGATATGATAATTCCAACGGCACAAGTGTTTTAATTCCTACAGAAAACAGATACGCTATTACTCCTAATTATGATAGTGGTGGGGCAGGTCTTTTTAGCTGTGCCCAAGATTATATTAAATTTTTAACAGTACTTGCCTGTGGTGGCACAACAAAGGATGGCTATTGCCTTTTAAGTGAAAATGCTATAAAGCAAATGGAAATAAACCGTCTTTGCAAGGAAGCTTTAAGCGACTTTGTTAATGGAAGATTGCATGGCTATGGCTGGGGGCTTTGCGGAAGAGTTCACATTAACCCTGTATATTCCCTTTCAAAATCAGCAGTTGGTGAATTTGGTTGGGATGGGGCTGCCGGATGCTTTTCTATGGTTGATAGAAAAAACAAGGTTGCTATTTTCTATGGAATGCAGGTACATAATTGTACATATTCTTATATCATACTTCAACCACTTATTCGCACCTTGGTTTATAAGGCATTGGAGGACTAAATGGTATTTTATCTTGTAACAATTTTTATTTCAATGGTTATAATAGCAGTAGCTAACGCACTTGTTGTTCCCTTTGAGATTAGCAATTTTTTGTGGATTTTCTTAAATGTGACTATTGGTACGGTGGGCGTTATTGCTATTGATGGCCTTGGTGCTTTTCTTGTACGCAGAGCATTACCGGAAAAATGGTTTTTACCACAAAAAAAGCTATTTACTGTTTCAAAAAAGGAGCATAACTTTTATAAGGCTATCAAAATTAAGGCTTGGAAGGACAAGGTGCCTGAGCTTGGTATGTTTACTGCATTTAGTAAGAGTGAATTTAAAAGCTCAAGTGATAAAAATTATTTAAAGAGATTTATAATTGAAAGCAACTATGGTGTTATTTGCCATTTACAAAATGCTATTTTGGGTTTTTTGATTTTGTTTATTCCATATATTAACGGAACAAATGTAGTATTTCCTTGTTATGCTTCTATTTGGGTTCCTATTTTTGCTGTAAACTTTATTCTCAGTATGCTACCTGTGTTTATTTTAAGATACACAAGCTATACTCTTTTAAGACTTTACGAAAAACAGCTTAAGAAGGAAGCACAATTGCAAGATATGTAAGCTTTTAAGCAATTAAAAAGCGTCGCTCAAAGCGACGCTTTTTTATTATTTTTTAACAAAAATAACCACAGGGTCAAGAGTTTTTGCAGAAATATCTAAAATATATCTATCATTCTCTTTTTCATAGTTAAGTGGCATTTCTTCTCCGTTTGGTGCTAAATATGAAAAATTCTTTGCTTCAAAATTACATACTAACTCTACATTTTCTATTGTATCAATCCCTAAATTAAAGATTGCACAGAATAGCTTACTTTCATTTATATCTGCTACTTTTAGGTATACCTCTTCATCACCCGGGAAATAAATAGGCATTTCTCCTGTTTTGTTTAATATATCTATTAACTGCTCTTTTCTTGAATAATTAAGGAATGAAAATGTACCGGATGATATGCTATATTCTGATGTTGGACTACCGCAAAATACAATCACTGTGCCGCCCAACTCATTTGTATAGCCTGTAACACCCGGGAATAGCGTTTCATAGCTTTCATAATCTGTGGTGTTACATACATATGAATATGCTTTCGTTTTTTCTGACGTTGGAATTAATTCCATAATCTTATCTTGAATTTTAGTGTGGTTACCATTAATGCCTATAATCTCACGCACCGGTTGTTTGCCTGTCCACGGGCGAACGTCAACGCCAAGATATTTACCAAAGCCACGATTGATTAAGTTTAATGCTGTGTCGGACGCTAAAAATACCGGTCCTTTTAGAATTTCTAAAATTTCACTATCGCTAAGACGTGTATCAACATCTCCCTCTAAGCACACAACTCCTCCCATTTCGCTGGAAAAATACATTGGCAAGCCAAGTCTTTCAAGGACATAGTAGCTCCAGCCGTCCCATTCCTCCTTTACTCGACCATATGTAAAGTCCGGAGTTGAGGGAACGAATATTCTACATCCACGCCATTTTAGGCTTGGTTGAAGCTCAGCTAATTTTTCATAAAAGCCACGGTATTTACTTAATACTTTTCTGTATGCTATTCCACTTTTTTCCTCGTGAGCTATTAAGCGTGTAATCCAGTGCTTTGCACCATTAGCACCCTCTAAAATTGAACCGGTAAAGTGTGTGTGAAGCCCTTGTGCGCTTACGCTATATCTATTTTGTGGGCAGGTGTCGGTTTCTGCTAAAAGAACATCTGCTTTGCCCCTTAGCTTTGCAATTTGGGTCGCGGCACGGTGGAACACTCTGCTAAAAAATCTTGTGCCTTGTGGGGTGTAGTTTCCATTATTAATTCTAATAGTTACAGGGTTGCCATCGCCGGCTAAGGTAGATGCTATTTCATAGGCGAATTCTGCATTGTTGCCACAACAACAATACGATACAGGCAATTTAGGATTTACACTATCAAAGCCTGCACGCATTATTTTGGCTGTTTCTATCAAGGAATCTCTTTGTACATCTATGAAAATGTCTGTATATTTTTTTGCAAGAGCTGTTTTTTCGTTTACTATCTTCCATAGCTCTCGGTTTGAAAGGTCAGTACCTGCGCGCTTATTAAACTCTGCCATATGTAGAGGACAAGCACAGCCCTCTCCCTTATACCAAATGGTGCGAAAATCGTCATCTATCATTACGCAAGAGGGATTATATGAGGCTATGGTTGCCATAACATTATATATGTATTTTTTAAAGCCCTCATCATATGGGCAAGCGACACGGGTAGCCACTCCGTCAGTAAAATTGACGTGAGTTTGATATGGAAACATTTCACCTAAAATCCAGCCGTGACCAACTGTTGCTTGAACTAAAATACCACAGCTTAAGCCCATTTCGTTAAGTCTTTTTTGAAATTTAGCAAATTTTTCACATAAAATAGTTACCTTATCAGCAGGTGGATTTCCCTCCGGCACTAAGGTCATTGAAAACAGGGCACAATCCGCTATGCCCTTTTCGTATTGCTCCTTGATATCTTGGCAAATTTCCTCTAAATGCTCTGTGTCTAATGCCATTATTGTATATGAATATAGCTTACTCATTATATAAACACCTCTCTTATCGATAAAAGCATTATAGCACATTATTGCAGTATTGTAAAGTAAAAAGCTAAAAAGGTGTCGAATACTCGACACCTTTTTGTGTTACATAATAATTTCACTTTTAAAGTATTTTTCTTGAAATTTAACAAGCTCCATAATCTCGTCCTTAGTAAAGCTTACATTATCAGGTGCGACTACCCATTTATCTTCAACATCATCAAGGCGATGAATTATTGCTATAATTTTGCCGTAAAATTCCTTTACAGGCTCATTAACTCCTAAGATATAAGCATCTTGATAATCGCCATCAGGTGCTACAATGCCCTCAACGTAACCATAATTTACATTATATACAATGTTAGTGTGCTTTGGATGATGTGTTCCTAATGGACGGTCAACTGTAACATTAACATACTTGCCTATCATAACTATGCACTCCTTTTTGTGTATTTATTACATTGTAACATAAAGTGCAAAATTTTACAAGTACTTATATGCCATATGCTCCTGTTAGCGGGTCCCTAAAAATAGCTATTTGAGGGGTAAAAAAGGTAAATACAATAAACAATAAAGCGATTAGGCAAAGCAAGAAAATAGCAAGCTTTGGAAATTTACAGGATGATACACTATTTTTTAGTGCTTTCGCTTCATAAATATATGAAATGGCAGCTACAATAAAGAAAATGGCTATATTAAGCCAATCGGGAGATTTACCGATTACTCCGTTATATGTGTAAAAGATAACGGGAATAAGTCCTATTCCTAATAGAATTCCTTTAAGCTTTATACACCAAAAGGATTTATTGTCAGAAAAGAAAAAGCTTTGTATTACAGCATAAATGAGCATTGGCCAAAAAATCAGCTTCATATGCTCCCAGGTTGATTCATTTACTCCTGAAAAGGGAGCTATCCACTTAGCTTCATTAAGCCAATCATACAAAAAATGAAGTATAGTGCCCAAAAAGGACGTTACTGCAAAGCCCATTAATTGCCAAAGGTTTACCGATTTTTTCATATTGCACCTCGAATATTTTGTTAAAGAAATTATATTCAAGTGCAATTTGAAATATACTAACCATAAAGAAAACCCAGCCACGTGGCTGGGTTTTGGCATTATTTCTTCTCTTTTCTGCGCTTGTCATTGATAATATCAAGTGCCTGCTCGTCAATTATAGATATACCCTCTTCCTTTGCAATTTGCACCATTTGTGTAAGTGCTGCTTTTAAGAAAACTCTTGGAATTTTTACAAGCTTAGCACAGGCTTCTTCAGTAAATTTAACATCAGGGTCTATTCTTTCTGCTGCGTAAATTACTGATTTTACATCTCCGTTGTTTTTGTCTGGAATTTTTTCAGAAAACGGTTTTTTGAATTTTGAGCACCAGAAATTTGTGCTATCTCTGTATCCATAATCAACAGGTACATTAGGGAAATTTTTAGAATTCACACCGTTAATTATGGCATTGTGATATTTTTCCTTCATTAAAATCTTGTCGATTTTTAAAATAAAGTGTGCTCCAAATTTACTTGTAATTCCGTTAAAGCTTCTATATGGTGGCTCATAGCCTTCAAGCTGTCCTGCCTTATCCTCGTGAGCATTTTCAAGGCTGTCATCCCAAGTACATTCAAAAACCTGATAGCTTTCCTCTACAATTTGAGGTCTGTCACTACCCAGCTCACTATCAACAAGAGTAAAAAGACAATTCTTCATCTTTTCATCGGTTGTCTCCCCCGGAAAGCCAAGTCTTACAGCCTCTTTAAAGTATTTCTTTTCATCGGTGATGAAGTTTAATGTGCATTTTTTATTTCTTAGCAGATTTTGTGCTGTGTTAGAGCTGTTTCTGCACTCTAAAATCATTGCGTAGTAATCCTTGCCTGCAATATAATAAGGGAAACACAAAGAGTATGCGCCAAGATTTGTCTTTCCGTTTTCACTTACAGTGCTTATTAAAATTGTTGACATTGGATAAAATGCTGATGTTTGATAAAAATTATCAACTATACGTAGTTCCTTTAGCTTGTCCTTCTTTTTCATTTTTTTGCTCCTTGTTGTATTTTGCAAAAGTCTTTTTAGTAATTATACCACTTATTTTAGTATAAATCAACTATTTTGGTAATATAATGACACGAATTGCATATCATCAAGTCGCAAAATAATACACGCTAAAGCGTGATGATATGCACAACGCTTCGTGTGGCGATGATATGCCATGTCTGCGCCTTGGATAAAAAAGTCGTATCATTTTGATACGACTTTTTTGGTTAGAATGTTCATAACAAATATAAAAAATGTGAGTGTCCATAAGGGCACTCACACTGGTGCGGGTGACAGGAGTTGAACCTGCACGTGAAAACACTAGATCCTAAGTCTAGCGCGTCTGCCAATTCCGCCACACCCGCATATTTGGTTTTGTTTTTGCACGATTAGTATTATAC
>JAGATW010000029.1 GCA_017621085.1 Clostridia bacterium
ACTTACCTTTTGAATCACATCAACAAAGGATTTAAATACGATATCATTAACGCCCTCTCCGTGTACACCGTTATTGTATGCTATACATTTACTATAGCCTACAACAAGGTTTACGCCCTCGTATGCTTTTGTTTCATCATAATCGCCGGCAGAAATTACAGTAGCGCTTGCAAGTCCTGTACAAGTCAAAAGTGTGCTTGCATTATTACCTGTATAAAGAACTACTATATTTGCAGGAGCAGCTTCCCAAGCAGATTTTATAAAGTTATCGGCGTTAATGCTTGTAACAGAAGCCGGAATATATACCTTTTTAAGACTCTTGTTACCAAGAAATGCTTTTTCAATTGTTGTTACAGTTTCGGGTATTTTAATGCTTGTCAAGCTTGGGACAGCTTCAAATGTGCCCTTTTTAATAGTGGTTATTTGACAATTTTCAAAGTTTTCAAGTGTTGTTATGCCACTTCCGTTAAAGGCACTTTCACCTATTGTGGTAACTGTTGAAGGTATGTAAATGCTTTTTAATTTAGCACTACCGGCAAATGCCTTGTTTCCAATAGTTGTAAGCTGTGAGGTAGGGTTAATAGTTATACTGCCACCTTGCTTAAAGGCTGATTCAAATGCACTGGTATTTAAAGTTGTAACTGAATCAGGCAAGGTAATAACAAGATTTTGTGTTCCGTCAAATGCCCATGAATCAATAGTAGTTAACTGAGTAAGCTCCTCCATATTAACAATATTTACACCCTTTGCACCTTGGAAAAAGCTACCGGGTATTTTTACTGTGTTAATTGGAAGCTTAATGTATCTTAGGGCAGAGCAAGCAGCGAACATAGTTTTAGGTAGCTTTGTGCCGTCAACCTTTTCAAAGCCAACAACTGTTGCTAATTTGGTATTGCTATAAAACATCTTTGACGCGTTTGAAAAATCAATTGCTTGATTAATTTTGATTTCTACTAATTTTGAATAGCTCCTCATACAGCAAACACTGTCACTTGCGCTTGTTACACTACTGGGGAATGCAAAGCGAACTATTGAATTAAGACGCTTTCCTCCTCCACTACCATCAGTTACATAACCGGCATAATAGCTTGTTTCGTTAGCTGTATTAAAATCAGCAATTGCAGCCGCTAACTGTGTAGCTATAATATCAAACACACCATCTTCTCTTTCATCAACAATATATGATGATGGGAAAACATAGTAGGATGGGGTTTCAGCTCCATCTGTCAAAATGCAAAGTGAATCCTTGTCTGTGCCCACATCACTGATTTTCTTTAAGTTGGACACATACTGCTTAGCATTGTCAAGACCCGGGTCTGCGTTTAGCTGAATGATTGTGCCATATTCCTCACTTTCGGTTTTAGAAACGATAATTTCTTCAGCAAAAGCAGAAATAGCAAATACACTTAAAAGTGCTACTACCATAAAGCCGATTAAAAAGATTTTCTTTTTCATGTTTCTCTCCTTAAAATTATTTTTGAAATTTATAATCAAATGAATTTTTGACGCATATTTTCCGTTTCTAATTTTATTATACATCAAAAAATGTTGATTTTCCACCCATTATATGATATTATATAGTCAAAAGGTAAGATTTTTAGGGGGGATAAAATGATTATATATCAATTTGAAAATATAGGAAATGCCTATGACTATAAAAATAACCACCATTCAGATTGGTTTGTGCCCTCGCATTTACACGAATATAGCGAATTTGTTTTCACCAAAAAAGGAGCTTTTAATTTGGTTCTTGACGGGAAAGAATATACCGTCCCCGAAAATCATTTGATTTTTATAGGTCCTAATCAGCTTCATGAGTGTCGCTCTTATGCGCCATCCCTTGTTATGTGTGTTGTGTTTTCAAACGACTTTGTCCCTTTTTTCACCTCGCTAATAAAGGACAAAAAATTTGAAAATCCTGTGTTTGATTTTTCAAGCAACATAGATTTAATAGAAGAGCTTGATAGTACAAGTAGCGATAAAACCTTAAAAATTTGCGGCTTACTAAGTATAATTCTTGATAAAATGTTAGAAATACGTTCTTTGGTTTCTAAAGATAAGGTCACTCCTAATGTTGGAATTTTTTATTCAATCATAAATTATATATCACGCAATTTTACAGACGACATACATCTTTCAGATGTGTCAAGAGATTTGGGCTATCACGAAAAATATCTTTCCTCCGCAGTGCGCTCACTTACAGGCGTAAATTTCAGAACGTTTTTAGCAATGTACAGAATTAATTATGCTAAAAGCCTGATAATTAACTCTTACGGCTCCATTTCCGAAATTGCCGAAAGGTGTGGGTTTTCGTCAATCAACACATTCAATAGAATGTTTCTAAGAATAACAGGTGTTACCCCCTCCAAATTCAAAAGAGAAAAAACCAAATCCAAGAAAATACATTAAAAAAAGACCATCGTGTGATGGTCTTTTTTGATTTATTTTACTATGTCATTATAGGAAACGAAGCAATATTTTTCGTTTTCCTCAGGTGTGCCGGACTGGAGATAAGAATATTCTGCTTTATCGCCATCTGTTGTCTTAACGTAAGCACCTATTGCAAGTGGCAATGCTTTTTGGTCATCGGCAAAGCATACTACCTTTACCTCAAAGATTGAAAACGCGTAATCTGTGAGCTCTGCTGTAATAGCACTGCTTATTGCATTGCCGTTTTCATCGAAAACGTCGCTATCGCCAATCTTTTCCTGTGATACTGCAAATACACCATAGGTTATATTAACGC
>JAGATW010000030.1 GCA_017621085.1 Clostridia bacterium
CTTGCTAACAAAAAAAGAAGCAAACAAGCCACAAAGCAAAAAATCATTAAAGAGCATAATCGTGCCTATATGCTTAGGCGTGTGCGTTGGTGCTTTAAATCTTTTGAATTTAAATTTGTCAGGCAAAATTCCATCTGTTATACTATTTCCCATATATAACGTTGGTAGCTTGCTTTTAACAACTATTATATCAGCAATTATATATAAGGACAAAATTTCCAAAAGACAAAGCGTTGGATTTGCTATTGGAATAGTGGCAATTTTAATAGTTGGTATTTTTTGATATGAAGGAGGGCTATATGAATTTTCCTTGGAAAACGAAGGGCATAGTGCTGACAGCACCACTTAGTGAAGAAATAGATGATGTTATAAAATTTATTGATGAATATTTAGCCCCCCGTGGCTTTAATATGATAGTTATTCAGGTAAGGTATCGCTATCAGTTTAAAAAGCATCCCGAGGTGTGGGGCTATGACCCACTTTCCTATGAGGACGTAAAAAGGCTTCTTAATGTATGCAGAAAAAATAACATAAAATTAGTTCCTAAAATGAACCTGATAGGTCATCAATCGGGCTTCCCCAATGAGCCAACCGACGGAATACTTCACGGTCATAATGAAGCATTAGATGATATTCCCGACGGACTTTTACGCGCTTACCCCACCTTTGACGAGCAGGCAAATGAGAAAAAAATTAACTATGCCCGTAGCATATGCTTAAGCAGTCGTCCGGCAAAAACAGTTGTTTTTGAGCTAATTGATGAGCTAATGGACGTATTTGAGGCGGACGCTATACATATAGGGTGCGACGAGGTGTTTAATATAGGGCTATGTGAAGAATGCTCAAAAAAATCCAAGAGCGAGCTATTTGCTAATTGGATTAACTCTATAAATGACCACGTTAAAAAAAGACGGGGAGCTGTTCTTATGTGGGGTGACAGGCTCATTTCTACAAAGGAAACGGGCTATAACAGATGGGAAGCCTCCGATGACGGTAGCCATAGCGCGATTGATATGCTTTCTAAGGATATTACCGTATGCGATTGGCATTATGATAAATACGAAAAATATCCCTCGGTAGATATTTTTGCAAATAAGGGCTTTAAAATTATGGTAAGCCCTTGGAGAGATGAAAATAGCCTTGAAGCATTTTTAAATTATGCAATCAATAATGACAAGGGGCACATAAACGGAGTATTAATGACAACCTGGTGTGGTTCAGGAGATTTAGCAAAACGACTGTTATATGGCGAAAAGGGAAGGTGGCTACACACCGAGCAAATCGCCACTACAATAGAAAAAACGTTTAAAAAATAAGAAAGGATTAAATGACATGAAAAAAATTGTATTAACTCTTGCAATTTCCATTTGTGCGTTGTTCATGCTCGCTTTTTCAGCCTTTGCTACTGAATTTAACGTTTCAAGCAACGATGAATATTCAAGCGCCTACGAACAAGCAACAAACGGGGACACCATTGTTGTATCAAGCAAGCTCACCTGCGACATTTACGCAAATAAGAGCATAACCTACATTCTTAAGGCAGACTGGAAAAGCTCCAAGCTTGTTGTGGATGCTCCCAATGTAGAGGTTTCCTTTATTGCCGACGGCGGTAACTACAAAATTATGCCAACAAATTATTCTACAACAGAGGGCTGGCTGAATATTGCCGAGGCATACGCAGATGTAGTAATCAATTTAGGTGGCAAAAACGGTGGCACATTAACCATTGATGGCTCAAATGCAACTCACGACAGAGTTACTTATGCTGGAGGCTCAGCTATCACTCTTAATTTGTTAAGTGGCTCAGCAATTGCTAACTTCAATACTGATACAAAGGATGACAACGAGAAGGTATGTATCCTTTATGCAAGAACGGTTAATATGTATGATGGCTGTCAGATTTATGGCAACAGAGTAAGTAGCGCACCCCTTATTAAATCAAACGATTTTAACCTCTATGGCGGCGAAATCTTTGGCAACCTTCTTACAAGCACAAGAATAAATTTAAGTGGTACAGGCTTTATATACGCATATAATAAATTCACAATGTATGGCGGTAAGCTATACGGAAATGTATTTAATGCAACAAAAGGACCGAATGGTACTAATGTGCTTGGCTTCATTTCAGTCAGATACGGTTATCAGGGCGCAAAGATGGTCGTATATGGTGGCGAAATAGGGGATAACTATGTAAGTGGAAATGGTTCAAATGAGATAAGTGCCATGTTTGGTGTAGGCAATAACGAAAATGCAGTGAGCTATTTTTACTATAATACAGCCGTAAAGGGAACAAGATATAAATTTACAGACACCCCCACCCTTGCTTTTGATAGCGAAACAGGAAAAACCATATGGAAGGTAAACACTTACTCTGTGTTATCAACAGACTGGAACGGCTGGTGCTGGAAGCAAACAAAGGTATCAGGTGATAAGGTAGCTGTATTCCTTGACGCACAAAAGAAGACTATTGCAGGAAGCAATTTTGACACATATACCGTAATTAACGCATACATAGACGGTGTTTATGCTTATAAAGGCAATACAACAATTGCAATTCCAAGTGGCTATGACCTCTGGTCAACCAACGGAAAGGAATATTGCCACACAGGCAAGGCATACACACTTGACGAGGTGAAGGCGGCAAATACTGTTTTCTATACTGCATATGAGGCAGAAAAGGTAACGGTAGATGGAACAACATCCTGCTCCGGCTGTGGTATGGCTTATACCTGTAACAATCCTGAACACGATTTGCAGACTGTGTCAATTACCTATACAAGCTATATGGAAAATGGCAAAAAGGTGCTAAAATGTAACACCTGTGGCTTGGAAAAGGCAGCAGAGGTTGAGGTGCCGGCACTCTTTATCTGTCTTGGCTATTCAGCCCCTGAAAACGGCAGCGGTGGAATTGCAATCGGCTTTACTGTAAACAATGAAGCTATTAAGGAATACACAGAAGCAACAGGCAAAATCTTAAAATACGGTGTATTTGCAGTATTAAAGGATAGACTTGGTGATAATGATGTATTTGCAGATGATGGCACAGCAGCAGAGGGTGTTATCAATGCTGAGATTACAAGCTATGAATTTGTAGCATTTGAGCTTAAAATAGCAGGCTTTACAGACGAACACAAGGACACAAAATTTGCAATGGGCGCATATGTAGCTGTAA
>JAGATW010000031.1 GCA_017621085.1 Clostridia bacterium
GTATATCATCAAGGGCGGAAAACCGCCCTTGTATCTCATCACGCGCCAGCGTGTATTTTCCTGCGGCTTGATGATATACAACACTGCGTGTTGATGATATACCGCAACAAGTTGCGGATGATATACACGCCTTCGGCGTGATTGGGATGCGAGAATGCGAAAAGCTCTTGAATTGCTTTACAAAATATGATATAATGCACATAAAGAGTTGGTTTTACCACCAAGAAAGAGAGGTAACAGAATGACTGAGTATGATGATCCAATTGTAGGCGAAATAAAAGCAGCAGTTTCTTTTCCCGTCGATGTCGAATGTGAAGGATATCCTGATGTAATCTTTAACGTAATATTTGAAAAACACCCCGATCAACTAATGATGGAGCAAAGTGTTTCCGCTCTGGAGCATTATATGTACTCCTATAATAAAAAGCATATTTTTAAGCCGATACACTATATTTCGGATATTGATAGCTTGCCTGAGGCATCCTCTGTGTTTTCCGTTTGTATTCATATGGATTTTGGCAATGCCAATCCTAAGGCATTGATTGGTGCAGTCAAGGCAATTGCCGAAACTAATCTTCCAATTTACCGCGTTATATTAGAATAATCGGACACCTTTTGTTCGCAATTACCCCTGTTTAGATACCTTTTCACTCGTTTAAGGCAACAAAAAGAGAACTTTTGTCTACCAAAAGTTCTCTTTTTGTTTATCCAAGCCGCAGGCTTGGCATATCATCACGACGCAGTCGTGTATATCATCAGCCCCTGCGGGGCTGTATCTCATCACGCGCCAGCGTGTATCTTCCTGCGGCTTGATGATATACAAGGCTACGCCTTGATTTATTTGCCAAAGTATGATATAATATTCTCGAAGGGAGTGATTATAATTGACAAAAAGTGAGTTTAAAAAGCATATTATAGTCTCTTCATTGCTAACTGTAGTAGCAATAGCAGTGATTATTTCATTTTGTGTAATCATGTTTGATAAATATTCCAAGCCAAGTGAGGAGAACACCTCTATTTCAAGCGGTACTGTCGCGGATGTTTATTATGCATCGGGCAGAAAAGAAGTTGTTCTTGAAATGTCTGACGGAGAACAATTTCTGCTTGTATGTCCGTGGCTCCCCAAAGATCTATACAATGCAATCGGTTATGACCTTGATCAACTTGCGGAGCTCTTGGAGGGGCAAAAAGTAGAATATCGTAAAATGGACAAATTGCCTTGGGTGGTGGAAATTTATATCAATGACATTGTGATTGACAATAACAAAATGACCTCCGAGGAGATTGATACAACATATGTTGGTATTGTGATTATAGGTCTTATAATGCTGGCATTTCCTGTTTGCGGAGAAGTGGCATACATAAAAGCGAAGCAGAAGATTTACAGAAAAGCTGAAAAGAAACGAGTCAGAAGTGCAAAAAGAAAAGCGAACAAATTGCAAAACAGTTGACCTTTTCTTCGCTTTTACCTCGATTTTTGACCTTTTCACTCGGTTAAGGCAAATAAAAAAGACAGGTCTTGCACCTGTCTTTTTTATTTGACATAGATAAGAGTTATGGCGTTCCTACCTTTGTGGCTCTGCCACAAATGAGGTTCGCAAGTCCACCGAAACCCGTTGTCAGCTTGCTAGCATAAGGCTCGGTGAGACTCGTTTTCCCAAAGGAAAACGCATCCTCTTTCTTTCCTCATTGGCTCATCAATTTTAGACAGGTGCAAGACCTGTCTTTTTTATTTGACATAGATAAGAGTTATCGCGTTCCTACCTTTATGGCTCTGCCATAAATGAGGTTCGCAAGTGCGACAAAGGTCATCTGGGAATTTATTCACAAGGGACCTGTCGCAACTCGTTTTCCCAAAGGAAAACGCATCCTCTTTATACCTCATTGGCTCATCAATTTTAGACAGGTCTTGCACCTGTCTTTTTATTTTCTTTTTATTCAACTATTATTTGACACTCCCCTTGCTTTATGATATAATTTAGGTGATAACTGCTTTTAGGAGATTTTATGATTACTGATTGCTTTGATATTGACACAGAGCCTATTATCAGTCTAAGGGATTTTTATGGTGAGCCGGGAAAATTTGTGGACCTGTGCTTAATTATTTTTTCTTGTGAGATACATGAGCATTTATTGAAAACATATAAATGTGAGGAAATAGGCAAAATAGGTGCGTGTAACGGAAAAACACCTATTTATAAAATGAATTATAAGGGCAAGGACATTGCATTTTATTTAAGCGGAATCGGCTCATCTCTTGCAGGTAGCATGTGCTATGAGGCAAGCTGGATAAGCGGGGCTGCAAAATTTGTTATGTTTGGCTCCTGTGGAAGCTTGGACAAAGAAAAAACCAATGGCAAATTTATTGTTCCGACACAGAGCTATCGTGGTGAGGGCTGCTCCTATTATTTTGCCAAGCCATCTGATTACATAGAAATTAAAAATTGCAACAAGCTTTCCTCTGTATTTGAAAAGTTGGGTGTTCCACACGTTCTTGGACGAGTATGGACCTCTGATTCTATGATAAGAGAAACCGTTGGTCTTGTAGCTAAGCGAAAAAGTGAGGACTGTATTGGAGTTGAAATGGAGCTTGCGGGAGTACAGGCTGTTTGCGACTTTTATAAGCTTGAATTGTACGATTTTCTTGAGGCGGGAGATGTTTTGGAGTCAAGTGGCTATGAGGTAGAGGGGCTACATGGCGCAAACCACAATTTAGGAAAACTATATATTGCTCTTGAGGTATCGCTATATTTATAAAGGAGAGATAAAAATGAACGAAATTTACACAGTATGTGCCGAGGAAAAGGTACAGTTGAACAAAAAGCCGAAATTTATTGAAAATAAAAATTCAATGGCAAGGGATGAGGAATTGTCCTTTCAGGTAATATACAAAATTGATTGGCTACAAAAGGAAATAGAGGTTAAAATTAAGAGCCCTATTAAGAAATACATAGACTTTCATCAGGTTGAGTATGTACCCTGCACCACTCCTTCTCTTGGCTGGGGGGACGATTATTATTTAAGCGACAAGCCATTTTTATGCCCTGATGTTTTATGCTCCTGTGAAAAGCGCAAGCCAACAGCAAGACGCGGAATTTACAACAGCATTTGGTTTACCGTAAAGGGCGATTTACAGCCCGGCACTTATCCTATTGAAATCAGCTTGGAGCAAAACGGATACGTTATTGCTACTACTGCTTATACTGTAACTGTTCTTGATTTTTATCTTGGTAACAGTAGCTTAATTTACACAAACTGGTTCCATTATGACGGTATTGCTCATTACTATAATTTAAAGGTGTTCTCTCCTAAGTACAATAAAATAATGTACAAATTCATAGAGTGCGCTGCAAAGCACGGTGTAAATATGCTTTTAGTGCCTATGTTTACTCCGCCTCTTGACACACGTATAGGCAGTGAAAGATTAACTGCGCAATTAGTTGATGTAACTAAGACAGATGATGGCTATGAATTTGATTTTTCCCGTCTTATTGACTTTATGAAGAAGGTAAGTGAGCTTGGCATTAAATATTACGAAATGAGCCATTTATTTACGCAATGGGGTGCAAAATGCGCGCCAAAAATTGTGGCTCGTGTAAACGGAAGGGAAAAGCGCATTTTTGGCTGGGACACACCATCAACAAGCAAAGAATATGAGGAATTTTTAGGTGCATTTTTGCCACAGCTGATTGACACACTTAAAAATGAGGGCTTATTTGAAAAGTGCTATTTCCACTTATCCGATGAGCCAACTGAGGAAAATCTTGAAAACTACAAGAGTGTTCGAGCTATATTTAAAAAATACGCGCCCGATGCTATTAACATGGACGCACTTAGCCATTATGAATTTTATAAGCAGGGGCTTGTTGATGTTTCCATTTGCTCAACAGGACATATTCAGCCATTCCTTGATAATAAGGTGGAAAAACTTTGGGCATACTACTGCTGTGCTGAGGCAGGGTCTTACCTTTCCAACAGATATATGGCTATTCCGGGGGAAAGAGTAAGAGTAATTGGTATGCAAATGTACCTAAATAATATATGCGGCTTTTTACATTGGGGCTATAATTTTTATAACTCTGTTCTTTCTGATGAATATGTTGACCCATATTTAATTACAGATGCAGGCGGTGGGCTACAAAGTGGAGATTGCTATTGTGTTTACCCGGGAAAGGACGGTCCGCTTTCCTCTATACGTCAAAAGAACTTTTATGATGCAATACAGGACTACAAGCTACTTAACACCCTTGAAAAAAAGGTAGGTCGTGAGGTGGTTGAGAAGCTACTTTTGGAAAACGGCTTTAAAAAGACCTTTACCGATTACCCACATAGCATAAGGGTTTTAAAGAAAATAAGGGAAATGGCACAAAAAATGCTTGTTAAGTAAAGCTAAAAGGCTCAGTTAACTGAGCCTTTTCCTTTTTCTTAAAGCTTGCTTTTCAAGGGATATTAGTCCCGAAATCTGCCCAATATCCCCTACCACGTGTCAATTTTTATATAAACGAGCTTGATTTACGGATACAATGCTGTTTTCCAAAAACAGACACAGGGTGGCACATTTGGACTTTTTGACACTACTTAAAGCTTATAATTTTATCTGTTATTATTTTGTGGGTTGTTGTTTTTGTTTTGTGGATTATTGTTCTTATTTTGTGGGTTATTTTGCTTGTTAGAGCTTTGATTTTGGTTGTTCTTGTTTTGATAATTATTTTGATTTTGGTTGTTCATTACTTTTTCCTCACTTGTGTTATGCAACATAGTTGCTACAATTAATATAACCAACTTTTCATTAATAATTCTTTGCAGTTATTTTTGTAAAAAATAACAAAAATATATTTGTTTGTGCTATAATATACGTATAAGTCTTATAAGGAGGAATTATGAAAAAAATTCCAATTTGCTTAAATATTGATGATGGGTGTCCCACTGTACATATTTATCATTACCACTTGCCCGACCCAAGTGTGCGCTCATATGGGGACAAAAGCCCACTTTTACCAACCGTGCCAAACTCTATTGCATATAAATTTTGCGACATTGCAAACAAATATGGCTTAAAGGGTAAGCTTTCCATAGTCCCATTACCTGCCCGTCAAAACCCTTATGAAACCGAGGAGGGTAAGGAATGGTGCAAGGTTATAAAGGAAAACCTAAGTGGCAAATTTTCCTTTTGCTGTGAAATGCTAACTCACGAAAAAACACTTGATTTAAAAACAAATACCTTCCTTGATATAATGGAAGGGGATTGGTCACAATCACAGGACAAGGAAGCTTTGCGTAAGTATATTGAGCTTTCCTTAAAAGCCCTTGATAGTCGTGGCTTTGAGGTGAGTGGTGTTACATCCCCGTGGAACTTTGGCGAGGAAAATTTGGATAATTACATAAACGCAATATCTGAGGCATACTATAACGTATTTGGCAAAAAGAAAGCTTGGTTCTTTTTACATTACAAGCTTGGCTACGGTAAGCCTGAGCTTGTATTAAACAAGGACGGATGTCAGCTTGTGTCAATTCCTACAAGTGTTGACGACTTTATTTGGGAATGCACCGAGTTTGACAAAACCGATGATGAATTTATTAATTGGCGCGCCGATTTGTATATTACCAAGGATGGCAAGGGTGGACAAATAATAGATGTTATAAACAACGGTGGCATACCTGTTTTATTAACACACTGGTCCTCACTTTTCTCAAACGGTAGGCAAACAGGACTTAAGGTTTTAGAGCTTGTAGCTAAAAGAATAAAGGAAACACTTTCCGAAACAGTTGAATTTGTGTCCTTTGACACCTTAATGGAAATGACAATTAATGGAGAGATTTAATAAAATATAATATATTTTAAGGAGAAACAAAAATGAGAAGAACCTTTAATGAACATATAACAAGAAGGGTAAGCGACCTATGTGGCTCTTGGCGCTTCCTTGCTGACCCACAGGATAAGGGCGATAAGCTTGGTTATGCAAACGGCTTGCCCGAGGGAGAAATGGTAACTGTACCAAGTGTTTGGAATACTGACCTTGGTATGCTTAACTACCACGGCTGCGCTTGGTATGAAAAGACCTTTTATACCGAGGGTGGCACTTTACTTTTCGACTTTGAAAGCGTTATGACACAGGCAGATGTATTCCTTGACGGAGTACATATTGGAAACCACTATGGCGCATTTTCCGAGTTTGATATTATTGTAAAGGACGTAAAAAGTGGCTTCCACACTTTAGTTGTTCGTGTTGAAAGCCGTCCAAACGAAAAGTCAATCCCACAACAAAGAGTTGACTGGTTTAACTACGGTGGTATTGCAAGAGATGTATCTTTACATTCCTTAGAGGGCATTTCCATTCTTTCAAATCATATTAAATACACACTCAACAAGGAATTAACCGTTGCGACAGTATGCTCTGAGCTTGAATTGTTCAATGCAAGAGATGAAAAATGCTCATCAAGAGTAACGGTAGCGGTAGGAGAAGCTGAAATTTACTCTGCAAATGTTGAGCTTGACCCATACGAAACAAGAACTATTTTAACCCCAAACGTTGAAATGAAGGACATTTCCTTGTGGGACATAGATACTCCCGTGCTTTATAGCGTAGTTGCAAGCACCGACACAGACGACCTAATTGATAGAATAGGCTTCCGTTATATCGAGGCAGGCAACAATAAAATTCTTTTAAACGGTAAGCAAATTGAAATTCGTGGTGTAAACCGTCACGAGGAGCATCCGGACTGGGGCTTTGCATTCCCACAAAGACTTATGAAAAAGGACCTTGACCTTATTTGTGATATGGGCTGTAATGCAATTCGTGGCTCACACTACCCACAGTCAAGAGCCTTTGTTGATATGCTTGACGAAAGAGGTATTCTTTTCTGGAGCGAAATTCCAATTTGGGGCTGTGGCTTTAGCGAAAAGGTATTAAATGACCCGGACGTTGTAGAGCGTGGACTTGAAATGCACAGAGAGATGCTAAAGTATTACTACAACCACCCATCAATTGTAATTTGGGGTATGCACAACGAGGTATGGGTATATCCTTGCATTCACGAAATTACAAAGAAGTATAACGCATTTTTGCGTGAAAACGGTGGTAATCGCTTAATTACCCACGCAACACTTGCTCCGGTTGATGAAACAACCTACGAGTTTGACGATATTATTTGTATTAACCAATATCACGGCTGGTATTACGGTGGACTTGAGTCTTGGGACAAGCTATTAGTTGACCTTGAGGCGTATATGAAAAAGACGGGACAAGTGGGCAAGCCTGTAATCTTTAGTGAGTTTGGTGCAGGCGCTCTTGCAGGCTACCATGAGCATTTTGACAGCGTTCGCTGGAGCGAGGAATTTCAAGCTGACCTAATTGAATACTGCCTTGAATTGTTCCACAAAACCGACTTCGTTCACGGCTTCTACATTTGGCAGTTTTGTAACATCAGAACCTACCACGGTATGGACCTTAACCGTGTTCGTTGCTTTAACAACAAGGGTATAGTTGACGAGTATCGTAACCCAAAAGCAGCTTACTTCACAGTAAGAAAGCTATACCAAAAGTTCGCCAAGGAAGAACAGAGTAAATAAAGACAAGCTTTACTTACAGCTAAATTAAGTATACGGGAGGATATTATTCTCCCGTATTTTTTGCATTTGTAACAATTCCCACCAACAAAACGGGCAAGAAGGGAAATCGACCAAAGTCGATTTGCAATGATATTGTGCTAACGCACAGTGATATTTGCTTTGCACGTGACATATTGCTAACGCAATGTGATATTTTTGCGCAAACGCAAAAGAAATAAACTACAAGTGTGAAAAAAAGAAAAAATTCCCCTGTAGGGACAGATGTGTGCCGACTGTCCGTGAAAATAAGCTTTTTAAATGAAATCTTCAAAAAAATCCCCTTCTCTTATATTGACTTTTTCGTATAAACGAAGTATAATAATGGTAGATATTTCGTTCAAACGAAAACAATTTGCTTAAAAAGTTCGTTTAAACGAAATTAAATAATAAAAATTTTTCGCATAAACGAAGGAGCTTTTATGAATTTAATTACTGTAAAGGAAGCCTCGGAAAAGTGGGGAGTTACCCAAAGACGTGTTCAAGGTCTTTGTAAGGAAGGCAAAATAAAGGGTGCTACAAGATGGGGTCGTACCTGGATGATACCATCTCACGCAGTTTTGCCAAGCTCCAACAAGGGGGACGAGCCACATATGCCAATGCCAAGGAAAAGTCCTTTCCTTGATATGACAAACATATATAGTGTAGCCGGCAAGGCAGATGAGAGCATTATGCTCTTTGAAAACAATATGGAGGCTCACGAGCTATTTAAGGCACAAATTGCCTACCGTCGTGGGGAAATAGAGCGTGTTTATGACAAGGCAAGGTACTTTTTACACTCTCATTCAGGCTTTTATGCCATACTTGGTGGGGGAATGCTGCTTGCCCAATGCGCCATTTGGCGAGGAGATGTTAACCTATGGACAGAGGCAAAAAAGCATATTTGCGAAGCACCCTGTGAAAATAAAACTCAACGAGAAATCTTGTCCTTAACCCTTGCTATAATAGATAGCTCCATTTACAATAACAACGACTTTCCCGATTGGTTTACCCGTGGCAATTTTGACGTACTCCCTGATGATTCTCACCCCTGTGCTAAGGTTTTCTACATTAAATATTTATATATGGCAGCCTTTGCAGTTGCCTCAGGTCAAGCAGAGATAGAGGGTGTACAGGGCTTGGCTTTAATGAAAATGATACCTAACACCATAGAGCCATTAATTTCACAGGCACGTGTTGACAAAACTATTATTCCCGAAATATTTCTGCGCCTTTCCTGTGCAGTTGCATACCACAATACAGGGCAAGACGACCTTGCAATTATGCACATAGACAGAGCCGTTTCCTTAGTAGTTCTTGATGGTCTTTACGGTATTTTAGTTGAATACGTGCGCCACTTTGACGGACTTTTGGAGGAAAGACTGTCTCTTGTATCAGAGGAAGGAACGACCATTGTAAAGGAGCTATATAGAACCTATAGTATTGGCTGGTCAAGGCTAAGCGGTGCTGTGCGCAATCGCTATATTGCCACTAACTTAACAGCCCGTGAAAGAGAGGTTGCAAAGCTTGTTGCCTTTGGCTACACAACTAAGGAAATTTCAAGTATGCTTTATATTTCAGAATCGACAGTTAAGCAAACAGTCCTTCGTGTTGTCCAAAAAACAGGCGTTAAGGACAGAAGCGAGTTTTCCAACATTCTCTAAAAAAGGACAATAAAATATGCCTAAAAAACCTTAAAATAGGTGATGTTTTTTTAAAGATAAATCCCGTATACTATTATCAAGAGATAGTATGCGGGATTTTTGCATACAGAAAGGAATAGCCCAAATGAAAATAAGAGACGGTGACCTATACAAAATTGTTGAGCTTTTTGGTCATACCTTTGAATTAAGGTACGGCTTTTACGAGGAATACGAAAGGGAAAAGGGAGAGCCGATTCCCATATACCCCGACTTTAAAAAGGCTCCCTTATATACAAAGGAGGGCTTTCCCTTCGTTACACAAATGCAGGAAATGTGCAAGCACGGAAGCAGCAGCTTTGACGAGGGCTTATGCGTTGACTGTATTTATTACAGAGATGGCGAGGAGCTAATCGGCATTTGCACAAACAACAAAAACAAAAAAGGAGAGTTATAATATGAAAAACACTAAATTGCTAAAAGCACTTTCAATAGCCTTGGCGATAATGCTTTTGCTTCCTGCGCTTTCTATGGTTGCATTGGCAAAGGAGGCAGAGGGTATAAGAGAGATTACAAATCAACCAAGCGCCGCTAGTCCAAGTATTGAATTAAGCGACAACGAGGATGTTACATATCAATGGTATAGATTAGAGCTTGATCCTATTGAGATAACCTCGGACGATGTTGTTTACGAGTTTGATGGAGAAGGGATAAATAGCACCTACGGGGAGAATGGTTGGGAGGCAGACCCTTCTCTTTATCCGGGAATATATTTTGCAATTTATCTTGAGGCAGGCACAAAAATACTAATACCTGAGTCGGGCGTTGGGTTTTATATGTATGGAGAAGGCGGCGCAAGACCTGAGCACAGCATAAACAAGGGATACAATGTTTACGAAATAGCTGAAAACGACAATTATCTTCTTCAGTCAGATCACTCCGAGGCTACAACAAGAGTGTACTTTTGCGAATATAAAGAGGTGTTGCTTGAAGACCAAACCTCTCCTACCTTAACAGAATTTGAAATAGGCATTGACTATTATGTAGAGGCAACCTATAAGGATGGGCAAAAGCTTACAAGCAAAAGCTTTACAATGGAATATTCAATTAAGACTCATCCGAAGTTTTCCTCTCCTTTGGTTGAAATAAACAGCGAAGAAAATGTAGTTAAATATGAGTGGTATCATGTCAAAGCAGAAAATAAGGAATACCCCCTTGCACCAAAAAACAGCAATGAAATAGAGGGCATAGTTTATGAAGGCATTTATAACAATGGCAAATGGCAGAACGAAAGCGGATATATTAATATAGCGGTGGACGGATTTATAGGTGATAAGCTGCAAATAAAGGTGCCCGATAGCTTTGGCGGAGTTGCACGTATTTACCAGGGTGACAATCTTGAAAGGGACGAAAATCTCATTTATTACCATGTTA
The DNA here is from genome assembly GCA_017621085.1 of Clostridia bacterium. Classification (GTDB taxonomy): domain Bacteria; phylum Bacillota; class Clostridia; order Oscillospirales; family CAG-272; genus RGIG2000. The sequence continues at coordinate 10,660 of JAGATW010000031.1, forward strand.
TTTCAGGCGACTATTCCTTTGTCGATTTTGAAATTATAGAAGAAAACGGTATCTCATTACAGGATATTGAAATTTGGATAGAGCGCGACGGAAAAAAGATTAATGTAGTGCCAAAGAGCTATTTTGACGAGGAATCGCAAGAGGTTGAAGCTGTTTCAGCAAGCGGTGGTACATATAAGGATGGAAAATGGGTAATAGATGGTGAATTTGGTCTTAGCCTCAGAACAAATTCTCAAGGCATATTAAAGGTTTCTTCAAGTGCTGAAATAACAGTATATGCAAGCTCATCAAGCGGATATTTCTTATTAGATGAAACAGGAGAAGCTACCGTAAATAATAGTATTCACATAATAGTTTATTGCAATGAGCCGGGTGCAGAGCTTGAAACAACCTTTGTAAAGGATGAAAAATCATATAATGTTGTTCCAAGGATAAACCGATACCTTGGAGAATTAGGCATAAGACTACCTGATTATATTAATGATGGTATATATGGCGAAAATGGGTGGGAGCCAAACGGCGAAGACCACGAGATTGACATAGAATTAGACCTTGTAAGAGGCGAAATTGTAACAGTTGTACCAAGCAAGGAGTTTGACGGAGATGTAGTAATTTATGTTGAAGACGGAGGAGCCTTTAAGCTTGAAGGTGACAATGGAAAATACATATATGTTGCACCTGAGAGAGTTTATGTTGATGTGGAGTTGGAAAACTGTGAAAAGGACTTTACAGCAAGCATAACAATGCAAAGAGGCACGGTATCCTTACTTGAGGACCAAAAAGGAAAGACACTTGACATAAATGATACCGGTATTTATTATGCAGTAGTTGAAGTGAATGACGGAAGCATTCTTATCTCCAACCCGTTTTTGACAGAGCAAACCGTTAAATTTGACACAAACGGTGGCACACCGATTGATTTAATTATAACCTCAGAGCTTACAGAAATTGAAAGCACAAAAAGACAGGGCTTTGTTCTTGAGGGCTGGTATTTAGATAAGGAGCTTACAAATAAAGCTACATTGCCAATGGAGGTAAAGGGTGCTGTTACACTTTTTGTAAAATGGGAATTGTGTAACCACAAGGAAAGCACAAGTGTGCCAAGCTGTACAAAGAGTGCTACCTGCTCCCTTTGTGAAAAGGAGCTTTTAGCAAGTGGACACATATGGCAAGCAGAATACGAAAAAACAGCAAACGGACACACAAATAAGTGCCAAGTCTGCGGTGAAGCAAACGAAGTAAAAGCACACACCTACACAGAATGGACAGAAAGTAAAGCTCCAACAACAAAGGAAGCGGGCAGTAAAATAAGAGCCTGTACCGAGTGTGGCTACACAGAAGCCCAAGATGTTGATATGCTTGAAAGCACACTATCAAACGGTGCAATTATAGGAATTATAATAGGCTCAAGTGCTTTTCTTGCACTACTTGCAATAGGTCTTTGCTATATCATATTTAAGAAAAAATCACTTTAAGGAGGCTAATTATGAAAAATAGAATGATGAAGCTGTTTAAAATAACGATAACTGTATTTGCGCTTCTCCTTCTTGGAGTGGTAAGTGGGCTTGTAACCACGGTTGGCGCACAGGAAACAGAAAACGATGTTGCTTATATTCAAGCTGTACAGCATACAAATTATTTTATCACACCTGATGGCTACAGAGTAGGAAACGGTGACCTTGTTGAATTTACAGGCACATACATTTTAACAGGCAGAGCTAACACAAACATAGACTTTTACTGCGACCCCTTTGAAAATGTTACCTACAATGTAATTATACACGACCTGAATGCAACAGCCCAAGCCTGGAATGGACTTTTAGGCATCGACTATGGAGTTACATTAAATATTACAGTATATGGTCAGAATAAAATTTTAGGGCACAATCACTACGGTATGACCGCAACCTACAATTACGAGGAAGGGGAGGAGCCACCCAAGGTAAACATTACAGTTATGGAAAACAGCTCCTTGTTAGTAGGCGCCCAGTATTATGAAAATGAAATTGCCATTGACCCATCTATTACTGTAACATATAACGAGGAGGAAGCAACCTGCTCAAAGGATTGGACAACTAATCAGCAGGCTACCTTCTCCCGTGGTACACCGCAAAATCACCTAATAAAATATGCGTATGTTGACGATAATGCGTGTGCTTTCACTTGTCAAATAGATGGCTGTATATCGGGTACAACCCCACACAATTTAAGATTAACGCCTGTTAGTGAAGCACAGGGTGATATCTCCTTAAATCACGTAAAGGAATGCTTAAACTGTGGGTATGAGTTTGGAACCTTTGAGCATAGCTTTGGTGAGTGGGAGCTGGCAAGCGAAACACATCACAAAAAAATTTGTAGCGAGTGCCTTTATGAATCAACAAAGGAGCATGATGTAAATTCTGAAAATACTTGTATAGATTGTAAGGCTACATATGCTGCGTGCATAACAACAGGAGAAACCATTAAAAACTATTTTCTCATTGAAAACGCAGTAAGCGAAGTAGCATTCAATGATGGCATAATTACACTTTTAAGTGATTCTTCACCTAAAGGGTGGCTTTCATTACAAGTAAGAGGTAATGTTGTACTTAACTTAGCAGGCTATAAGCTTTCAAACGTGGCACTTTGGATATATGAAGGCGCTTATCTTAAAATAATGGATTCAAGCAACCCCAAAACAGGTGTTATCGACTTTTCAAACAGTATAGCTAACGAGGTTTACGGAGCCTTGGAGCTTGACGGAGTAACAATTGGTTTGGATTGCTTCTATATGCGAGAGGGCGGAAATATGATTATAACGGATGTTGTTTCCAATGTGCTGCTTGACTTAAATGTGATGGGAGAAAGCACCGTAACCTTAACAAATGTTACCGTAAACGGTGAGCTAAATATAGAATACCTTGTTGATGATAGGGACTCTGTAAAGATAATAAGCGGTAGCTTTGAAGATATTAGCTTGCTCTGTGAAAGCTTATATATATGCTTAAGAGACCTTTTAGAAGAGGGTTATGCCTTTAGTGATGAAAATGGATTAGTTAACCACTCAGAAACAGAAGCAAGCAATGTAACTGTGGTTGAGCATAGTGAGCATACAAGGGATGTTACACATTCAGATTCGTTAGAGCACTGGCACGAATGTGGCTGTGGCTACAGCTTTAATGTAAGAGAGCCGCACATTGTAGAGAGTGGATACCATTGTGCAGTATGCGAGCGTATAATACCTGCAATTGTAGATACAGGAACAGAAATAAAGTATATGACAGATGCCGATGTTGCAATATATTACACAGGTGAATATGAAGAAGTATTTATTAAGTTAATTGCTGATTCATCAATGAGCCTTGACACTTTTATTTCTAATAATGTTACTATTGATTTAAACGGAAACCTTTTAATCATACGTACTGCATTAATTATAGACGAGGGCGGTTCATTAACTATTTGTGATAGCAGCAGTGAGCAAGCAGGCAAAATAGAAATGGCCGAAGGAGAATACGTAGCATTTGAAAGCTTTGGTAAAATAGTTATTAACGGTGGCACAATTAACGGTCAAATAGTGCTATCGGGTGCAGAATTGAACAGTGCGCCGACTCTTATAATAAACGGTGGCAAATTAACAGGTGAAAGCACACGAATTACTGCCTTTGATAACTTTGATATTACAATAAACAGTGGCACCTTTGAAAATATGGAAAGCATCTTCCAAATCGCATCAACAGAGCCACAGGGCAGTATAGCTATAAATGGCGGAGTATTTGTAAATTGCACAAGCCTTTATTATGCAGACACCTATTATAAGGATGCAAACGAGCTTTTAGGCAATGGAAACGATTGCGAAAAATTTTATGTGGACGAAAACGGAGATGAGTATATTTTCCCAAAGGGAGAAGACGACTTACCGGGAATACTAATGATAGCCCATAAGAGCTATACATTTACGCAAACAGAAAATGAACATAGCTACTATTGTGAAAAATGTGATGTGAGCTTTAATAATGAGCCACATGGCAATTTTGAGTATGTACCATCAACAAGGGACGCGGAATTACACGAAAAGATATGTGGAGTATGTAAATACGCTCTGTCAACAGAACAACATTTTGGTGGAAATGCTACCTGTATATCCCTTGCAGAGTGTGAGCTTTGCAATGCACAGTATGGCAAGATAAATGAAAACGGACACGAAGGCGGAAAAGCTACCTGTCAAGGAAAGGCAGTATGCTCAAGCTGTAACAAGCCATACGGAGAAATTGACCCGAATAATCACGCTTCAAGCGAAACTAAGTATATGCAAAGCAAGGAGGACGAAAATAAGCATTTATTAGTAAGGTCCTGCTGCGAAAGCATAATTGAAGAGGGTGAGCACGAGGACGGAATAGCATCCTGTGAAATAAGAGGCATTTGCTCTGTATGTAACCTTGAATACGGCAAAGCACCACAGGGACATAAGTATGATAATAGCTGTGATGCAAGCTGTAATATATGTAATGAATTAAGAGAGATAAGTGGGCATAGCTTTAAAAATGCTTGCGATACAGACTGTGATAGCTGTGGCAAGACAAGACAAACAGCACATGCCTACGGAAGTGACGGAAAATGTGTTGTTTGCAGTGCAGAAAATCCTGACTATACACCACAAGAAAAAGCAAATGACACTCTTGGCACAAGAGCAATTATTGGAATTATAATAGGCTCTTTAGCTGTGTTTGGTGGTGGAGCATTTGTAGTAATTTGGTTCGTTTTAAGAAAGAAGCTTTTAATTAAATGATAATAAGCTTAAAAACTAAAAAAACATTACCAAGTTAAGCCAATAGGCTAACCGTGTGATAATAAATTTGAAATTAACAATCTTAACTCTCCTCAGCCCTATTATAAGGGCAAGAGACGTATGCGTAATTTACGCATACGTCTCTTTTTTTGGTGCCTTTTAGGCGTGGAAATAAACCCCTAGTTCTACTAGGGGAAAAAGACGAGAGGAACTGCAA
>JAGATW010000032.1 GCA_017621085.1 Clostridia bacterium
ATTCTCCACTTTTGAATCTTGAAACAGGTGAAATATATGCAGAATATACGACCGATGGCGGTCACTTAACATCCGCAGGATACGAGGTGCTTACAAATACGATAACTCCCACACTCGAACAACTATTAGGTAGATAACTGCGCTTAACAGCATTACAAATTCCAATTTATCACGCTGTTAATCTTTGTGGAAAATTTTAAAAAGTGTAGCACACCATACTTTTAAATAAAAGTCGTGTGTTTTGCAAAGCAAAAAGAAAGACTAACGAATAATTTTTCGTTAGTCTTTTACATTTTCAAAAAATTCCTACAGAAAGAGAGGATAGTCTGATTTTTTATTATTTTATAATCAGCATGGCATCAAGAGGCGGAGCTATATAGCTTTCGTTATCGATGCTAAACGAAAGAGGCTTTTCTTCAGGATTAACCACGATATAAGCGGTTTTTCCACCCTCACATTCCCAAGAAGAGGAAAGCAAACGAGGTAAGTGAGCATGCTTGCGACCTCTTTGCATAGGTATATCGATTGTGTCGCATTTTATATCAGCACAAGCTGACATTTTACCACCATACAGGTATTTTTTACCCTCGTTATTATAAAAGCTCATTACATTTTTTATAAATTTTAGCGTTTTTTCCATGCTTGGTGAATGGTCAAAATCGCGAGTGCCCCAATGCGACATAAGTTCACCATTAGGTGCTAAAACAAGAGTCATAATATCGCCAATAGAGAACGAGTAGGCAAGACGATAACGAAGAGTATCAACACTCGGCTCAAACGGGCAACCACATTGATTTCCCATAAAGTTCCTTACATATTCGTGGTAAATAAACGCATACAGAGGAACGACCTCGCCAAAAGGATAATTTAATTCAAATCTATTATCGCTCATTAAAAGGTTGCCAATAAATGGCTCAGAGGCGGCACTTTCACAGCCAAAAAGCATATCGGGTGCAAGATTATTCCATTCGGATAGAAGCTTTTGCATATTAGTGGTCATCCACTCGCCGGGCATAGGCGGATGGTTATGCTCCCTTGCATAGCACATATATTGTCCGCCACCGTGGTTTTGGTCAAGAATTTGGGCATAGTCAACACCGCTCTTAAATAAGGGCATATAAGCCTCGTCAAGAATTTCCCGTCCACGATTTGAAGCAGGACAAATATCATAGCCGTAGCGCTGATATGGAGTACAGGTAATGCCAAGCTCAGGCTTGTTTTTCGGAGAGTGGCAAACTCCCTTTAAAACATTTTCTTCTGCAATTCTTTTTTCACAATTGTAGCTTTCAATCAATGTGCTTTGCTTAGTGTAGCCAAAGCCGGAGCAGTATACTCCAAGCAAGTCCCCATTTGCGTGTAGCTTGTCTCTAAATTCATTAAATAATTCCTCGCCACCAAATGGAGGCCATACATATGGAGGTGCCCAAGGAGCAGTGCCCTCCCAATGCATCAAAAGTGCTAAAATACGACACTTAGTAGCATTTTTTATTTTCTCAAAAATAGGTAGTGCGTTTGTGTATGGGAACAGAGCATTAGGCTCCATTATATCCATATCGTGTGTTCCACGCACAGGATAAGTCACAATAAGAGGTGACTCTTTATACCAGTCTGGCAAGGAATGATTTTCACTTGTTTTCTTAACACCTGCTGGTAGATTACATTCAAACCAAGAGCGATATATGTCGGCAGCACTTTTCCAATCACCTGTACACGCTTTGTATACAATAGGATAGTCAGTTTTAAAGCTCTCTCCGTAGCCAACACCGGAGTATAAGCGAATTTGCATTTCACCCCCACCATTTGACGGATAAAAGTCAACTCCCTTAAACGCTCTTTTGGGGTCGTGTGCACCAATATAAAAGCCGATATCGTCAAAATGATATGATATAAACTGTGCACACACCTTGTTGGGAAATATAAAATGCGCACCCGACATAGGAAAATCAGGCTCATAGCGTGGCAGAGAGGTCTCATCAGTTAATAAAACACCTTCATCATAAGGAAATAAAATTCTACCACCATTTGAGCAGTTATCAATTAACCTTGGTAAGCATATTTTAGGAAACTCTATCCATTCAATCGCATAATCGCTTGGCACACCATAAGCATCAACATACCAAGAAATAGAGTCGCCGTCAGCCACCATTACATCAATGGTTAAGCTTGAAAAATTGTCAAAATTGGAGTATGTAATTTTGTATCCCTCAGTACTTACACACTTAGACACAGTAGAGTCGATATAAAAGCAATCGCCATTTAAATTGCGTAGCTTAGCACGAAAAACAGGGCACTCGCCGGCTAAACACTCATTTTCGCCAATTTTAAGCGAGGAAACAACCCCACGCTCAAAATCAAGAATTAATTCTAAATTTTTTGCAAAAAGCTTAAGCATAAGCCCCCTCCTTTTATTCTTTATAATTGAATTTTAGTTGTTATTCTTTTTCTTAATATCAAAACGGATTATTCCAACAATAATGGAGATTAGATTCAATATTTCACTTGCGACAGCACCAATTGAACCGCTAAAGCAGTTGTAGGTTAGCCACATAGGTGAGCTAATAAGACCAAGTGACCTTACCATTCTTGCCGAACCAAGCCTTAATGCTATTGTGGCAATAATCATAGCAAGCACAGGCAAAATCTCGATTATAAAGTTTTTTGGAGTTGGCGCTGTGCCAAAAACCAAAAATGTAAGCGGATAAGAAATAGAGAATGCGCAAATGAAGAACACAAGCCACAAAATACTATTTGCCTTAGTTTTTTCCTTAAAGAAAAATACTAAGGAGCGAAGCATACCAACCACGTTCAGTATACCACCAACAACAGCACCAAGCATAAAGTAATTTACAGCAAAAACCGATGCTGCAAAAAATTGCCATATCAAAACTCTTTTGTGTGTCTTTTGCTGAAATACGATGATGTTGCATATCATACCTATTATGCCAAACACCTGTGCGACAATTTCAATTGGTTCCATATTAATTCCTTAGATTAGATATAATAAATTCATTATAGCACAATGTACTAAATTTTTCAACAAAAATGCACTCAATAGATGTGCTTTATTATGGTCGAAGCAACTCGTTTCGGGAAGATACCAAACGAAAGCGGAAATAGCCAAGATGAAGAAGAAAAACGCATAAAAACAGATGGGTGAGCAAATGCTCACCCATCAAAATTTGAGTCGGAAGTAAACAAAGAAAAGTGTTTGTTAGTTTCCGGCATATTTATTCATATACTCACTAGGAGACATTCCGACATGCTTGGTAAACAATCTACTAAAGTATAAAGGATTGTCATAACCTACGGCATATGCGGTTTCTGTAACATTATATGCTCTTGTTTCTAATAGCATTTTTGCATTTAAAAGACGAATAGAAACAATATACTGAAGAGGGGTTGTTTTAGTTATCCTTTTAAATTGTCGATTGAACCAGCATGTGCTTATATGCAATGATTTAGCATATTCGTCAATGTTTATATTTTTGGCATAGTTTTCGTTGAAATATCTAATAGAACGCTCAATAAAATTTAAGGTTTCAGACTTACATCCTTCTCTTAAGTGTCTGTCGATCAAAATAAATATATGATTAAGAGAAATAACTAACAGTTCTTTATAGCTTGTTCTACAAAGCTGTAATTCACGAATCATTCGTTCAAATATTCCTCTATAATCAAGTGATGAACCAGCATTAAAGATATTTTTATCACTTGGCAAATTGTGTTTGTCTAATATATCATCCACCTCGCCACCTGTAAAGTGAACCCAAAAAACTTGACATTTGTCCTTGGGGTAATAAAAGTAAGACTGTGGCTCATAAGGACGAAAAAGAACCATTTCCCCCTTGTTTACGATGGTTTCAACATTGTCAAAATAAAAATGCGCTTTGCCTTCAGCGATAAATAAAAGCTGATAATCCCTTCTACCCTTTGGACGGTTTGTTTTAATTACAGGACCACTGTCAATACGATAATATCCACAACTCGTTATGATTAAAGGCTTTCTTAAATCCTTAACCACAGCTGTTGAATTGTTTAAATAAGCAACATTTGTATACATAGTAATCTCCTTTTATAGCATTACAATTGAATTATACATGAAAAATATGTATATTTCAAGTGAATAGTACTGTTTTGTGTATATTTTCGCAAATAAACTACATATCTTTTTATTGGCAAAATTGTTGATTTAAGAAATGATTCATGATAGAATATATATGGACAAACTTGTCAAACGAAAAGGAGAAACATATGGAAGAGAAGAAATACTTAAAGTGGTATCATAAAATCGGATATGGCTCTGGAGATGTTGCCGGCAATGTAGTTTATGCGTTATTATCATCATTTTTAATGTTCTATTTGACCGATTCAATAGGAC
>JAGATW010000033.1 GCA_017621085.1 Clostridia bacterium
AATAAGTTTGGAAAGGATAGAAGAAAATGTATACAAGTGCTAAACCATATTTCTACGGAACAGGTAGAAGAAAGAAATCTGTAGCTCGTGTTCGTCTTTATCCTGGTACTGGTGTAGTTACCATTAACGGTAAGGACATTGACCAATACTTCGGTCTTGAAACACTTAAGCTCATCATCAACCAACCATTCGGCGTTACTGAAAACGTAGGCAAGTACGACGTAGTTGCTAACGTTGTAGGTGGTGGTATCTCCGGTCAGGCAGGTGCTATCCGTCATGGTATCGCAAGAGCTCTTTTAGTTGCTGACGAAACAACAAGAGGCGCACTTAAGGCTGCTGGCCTTCTCACACGTGACCCACGTATGAAGGAAAGAAAGAAGTACGGCTTAAAGGCTGCTCGTCGCGCTCCACAGTTCTCAAAGAGATAATTTCGACCTTTGGTCGCATACAAAAATGCTCTGCGTTTGCAGAGCATTTTTTTAATCAAAGAAAGGAAAATATTATAATGGCTACATTTCAAGATTTTTTGAATTTAGATATAAGAGTAGGAACAATTATTGATGCACAAGTATTTGAAAAAGCAAAAAAGCCTGCTTATCAGCTAAAAATAGATTTTGGCACGGAAATAGGAGTAAAAAAATCCTCTGCGCAAATAACAGAAGTATATAAGTGCGAGGAATTAATAGGTAAGCAAGTATTAGCTGTTGTTAATTTTCCCCCAAGACAAATAGCGGATTTTATGTCCGAGGTTTTAGTTTTAGGCACATATAGTAAGCAAGGCGTAGTTTTAATTAAGCCTGATACACAGGTAGAAAACGGAGATAAGTTAGGCTAAATTTTCACTCTCCCACTTAAAAACACTCTACAATTGGTGGATTTCTCCCTACTCAACCAATGGTATGTAGATTTTATAGTTGCATTTAAGTTATACTGTTAAGCGAAAGGAGGCAATTATGAATCAAATAAAAATAGGAAAATTTATAGCCGAGTGTAGAAAAAATGTTAATTTAACACAAATGCAATTGGCAGAAAAATTGAATATTACGGACAGAGCCATATCAAAGTGGGAAACAGGCAGAGCAATGCCGGATTCCTCTATTATGCTTGTGTTATGTGATATTCTTGGTATTAGTGTTAACGAATTATTAAGTGGGGAGAAAATCAATATGGAAAACAATAATCAAAAAAACGAACAGCTTTTACTTGAAATGGCAAAGGATGTAGAGAATAAAAACAAAACAATTTGGTCGTCTATGTGGGTGATTATGATTGTAAGTATGACAGCTCTATTTGCAGGTATCTTTATTGCTGCATTTTTGATTCCCGAAGGAGTGTGGCAGCTTGTCACAATTCTTGGTATTTGCATCGTGTTTTTGATACCGTGCTTCTATGCATTAAAGCTTGAAGTGAGCGTAGGTGCTTACAAGTGCAAAAACTGTGGCCACGAAATAGTGCCATCTTACAAGGAAGCAATGAATGCAATGCATATGGGATTTACCCGTTATTTAAAGTGCCCAAACTGCAACAAACGTACTTGGTGTAAAAAGGTAATAAAGAAATAATGTAGTATCAACAAATTTCAATTTGTCGAGCAGAACAGCGTTTTTCAAATTCAAAGAGATAATAATTGTTATCTTATATTCAAAAAGGTACATCTTGTGCGTGCCTTTTGTATTTTGTGGCGCACTCTTTTCAATTTCAAAAAATACAAATCTAAAATGGCTGAAATATCAATCACGATTTGCTTTAATCAAAAAGGGTGGTTCAACTATATGTTGAGCCATCCTATTTACTTTTTATAAAAAATATGATATAATACGACTGTTTAATTAACTTGAATATGTGAGTGATTATATGAACAGTGTAAATAAAACAATGTACATTCCTTTATACGGAAAAGCCTATGTAAGTAAAAAGGGATTGTTCATTAACGATAAAAAAGCTGAGGAAATTTGGGAAGAGAATAGCTTTTCTCTTAAGGGAAAATCAAAATCCAAATGGCTTGCCTACTATATGGGGATTCGTTCTGCCGTATATGATGAATGGCTTAAACAACAAATGGCTAAGCTACAAAATGCCGCCATAATTCACATCGGCTGTGGATTAGATAGTCGCATTATAAGAGTAGGAAATGAAAGCCACAAATGGTACGACATAGATTTTTTAGAGGTTATTGAGGAAAGAAAAAAGTACTATTGCGAAAATCCTAACTATCAAATGCTTGTAGGCGATGCAAGAAATTGCAAATGGCTTGATGCAATCAATGAAAACGCTTCTGCCATTGTCCTTATGGAAGGCGTTAGTATGTACTTAAGCCTTGAGGAAATGAAGCAGTTGATAGATAATCTTTGTAATAAATTTGAAAAAATCTCCCTTTTAGTCGATTGCTACACCACCTTTTCTGCAAAAATATCAAAGCACAAAAACCCCATAAATGATGTAGGCGTAACCATGGTTTACGGCATAGATGACCCAAAAGCTTACCAAAACCAAGAGTTGATTTTTGTAAAGGAGCATACTATGACACCAAAAAAGTATGTAGATGAGCTAAAGGGCTTAGAACGATTTGTTTTTGCTCACCTATACGCCGGAGCCTTTTCAAAAAAGCTATATCGCTTGTACGAATATGAAAAATAATTAGGAATACATATGAAAAAACTATTAAACCCACGTCTTTTGCTAATTTTATCAATGACAATATTTGGTACAATTGGCTTGTTTGTAAGGAATATTCCTGTTTCATCAGGGGAGTTAGCACTTTATCGTGCTATACTTGCAGTCATTTTAATTGGAATAGCTTTATTAATTACTAAACAAAAAATAAATTTTTCAAGCATAAAAAAGGAACTACCCCTACTTTTCATTTCGGGAGCAGCCCTTGGCATTAACTGGATTTTACTGTTTGAAGCATATAAGCACACAACAGTGTCCGTTGCCACCTTAAGCTACTATTTTGCTCCAGTTATAGTAACAATTATTTGCCCAATTCTATTTAAAGAAAAGCTAACAATTAAGCAAATTATTTGCTTTGTAATGTCAACCTTAGGAATAGTTTTAATAACAGGCATAGGCGATACAAGTGGTAGCTTTATAGGAATACTGTTTGGCTTAGGCGCTGCTTGCTTTTATGCAACAGTTGTACTTTTAAATAAATTTATTAAAAACGTTGACGGAATGCAAAGAACCTTTTTGCAATTCTTGTCCTGTATAGTTGTTTTAATTCCGTATGTCCTTTTTACAAGTGGTGTAACACTACAAAATTTAAATGGTATAGGTTGGGTAAATCTTTTAATTGTAGGTATTATTCACACAGGGTTAACCTATTGTATGTATTTTTCTTCGTTAAAATGCTTGTCAGGACAAAAGGTAGCAATTTTAAGCTACATAGACCCACTTGTTGCTATTTTTGTTTCTGTCACAATCCTAAAGGAGAAAATGACCCCTTGGCAAATAATCGGTGGTATTTTAATCTTAGGTTTTACCCTTTGGAACGAAATTACTCCAAAATCAAAGACCAAATAAGTGTAAATTCTCTAAATGTTGACTTTTTAATATACATATGCTATAATGATTTTAATGTTTTTATTAAGGAGAGCAATTATGAAATCAGTTTTTAAAAGAATAATCACACTTGCATCTGTGGTTATTATGCTTTCAATCTTAATTATGCTTGCATCCTGTGATGCGTATGATTCAGTAATAGAAAGCTTTATAAAGTCCGACAACTACACCATCGAATCTGAAAATTATACCTTAACGGTAGATGGAGCATCAGTTAATTTTAAAATGGATAATGCAGAGCTTTATTTGTATTATGACAAAAGCGCAAAAAGCTATTTTTATGTAAATATTTTGGAAGATGAAATTACCAAATTAGCAATCGACTCCGAGCAATATATTACATATTATAAAGCAATCGTTTCCCCGGCAAGCAATATGGCAGCTAAATTAAGTGGCTTTAAGCAAATACGTGATTTGTTTGAAGAGGCTGACGGAAAATATACAATTAGCGAAGATGAAAATATTTCATACACGGTAGCAGTAAGCGACGGAGTAATTAACTACACAGTAGATAATGAGGGCGACGAAAACGATTATAGCTACAAAATACACAATATCGGCTCAACAAAGGTTGTAATTCCCGATAACGTAAATAATGCAGAAATAGTAGAAGAATAAGGAGAGAATGTATGTTTAAAAAAGTAATTAGCATAACATTATCAATAATTTTTATTGTTTCCTTATTTGCATTTACATCTTGTAGCATTGATTTTAGAAACGAAATAGAAAAAACAATGGACAGAATTCTAAAAGCTGATAGCTTTACAGTAACCGTAGATACTGATGAGGGTAAACATATCTATATGGTAAATAACGGTACAATATACTTTTTCGAGGATTATGACGAAAACGAGGAAACAAGCTATCTTTATAGTCAAGATGGCAATTACTATTATGCACATTTAGTAGAGGGCGAGGAAACCACTATAGATAAATTCCAGCTTGAAAAGGGTGCTTACGCAGCCGAATATATGGAAATGCTGCAGGAAAGTGAAGTAATTAACCAAATATTTGCATATAGACACATTCTTGATATGGCTGAAAAAACAAGCACTGGCTATAAGTACACAGAGCAGGAAAGCACCGAGGAATATACATATAGAATAATTTACACTATCGAAATGGATAAAAAGGACCTTGTGCTAACTCATAAATACGAAAGCAAAAAGGAAAGGCAAGAAACAGTAGTTGTAATATCAGATATCGGAAAAACAAAAATTGAGATTCCCAATGAGGTTTTATCCAAATAAAAGAAATAGGTGTGCTGACAAAGGTCAACACACCTATTATTTTATAAAAACAAAACTCCCTGAAAACAGGGAGTTTAATTATTTAATTAGCCTATCTTAGCACTGTTAACCTTGATACCGGGGCCCATTGTAGAAGCTACTGTGCAGCTCTTAATGTACTGACCCTTAGCAGCAGCTGGCTTAGCCTTAATAATAGCACCGAGCAATGTAGCGAAGTTTTCGCCAAGCTTATCAGCACCGAAGGAAGCCTTACCGATTGGACAGTGAATAATGTTTGTCTTGTCAAGACGGTACTCAATCTTACCTGCCTTAGCTTCAGTAACAGCCTTAGCAGTATCCATTGTAACAGTACCGGCCTTTGGGTTAGGCATAAGTCCCTTAGGACCGAGAACCTTACCAAGACGACCAATAACACCCATCATATCAGGTGT
>JAGATW010000034.1 GCA_017621085.1 Clostridia bacterium
AAAGCACAATCACAACTGAAACTGCAAAAAATCTAAAAAATATCTTCTTTTTCATTGCATTTCAAAACGATATCCAATACCACGCACGGTGATAATTACATCGCCGCCCCCACATTCTGTTATTTTATCGCGAAGCTGAGAAATATGAATATCAAGAGTTCTTGTTTCACCCATAAAGCTTTCACCCCATACCTCGCGAAACAGCTCTTCACGTTCAACTGTAATGCCGGCATTTGCTATCAACATTTTTAAAAGCTTAAATTCTTTCAAGGTAAGACCTAAATCACGACCTTCAAAAAAGATTTTATAAACATTGTTGTCAATTACAAATCCTTTTTGGTTTTTAATATAAAGGTTTGCACGACGAATGTTAGTCTTGATACGAGCAATTAATTCAAGGACAGAGAAGGGCTTCGTTATATAGTCATCAGCCCCTTTATTCAGTCCTTTAACTGTACTTATTTCATCGGATTTTGCACTAACGATAAGAACAGGTGTTTTTTCATCAATTTCTCGTATTTTGGTAAGTATTGTGTACCCGTCCATATCAGGAAGCATTATATCAAGAATAATTAAATCAGGGCGATTTTTCTCAAATTGGCAGAAAAAGTCCTTGCCATTTTCAAATAGCATAGTTCTGTAAACGCCTTCAAAAGCACCCTCATAAAGCTCTCTTAATCCTTCGTCGTCCTCGACAATGTAAATTAGTTCTTCCATTAAAACTTTTGGTGTACCCCCGTTTCATTATATTTAGTCCATTCAGCGACATTTACAGCATGGTCGCCGATACGCTCCAAATATTTAGCAACCATCATTAGCTCAATGCCTTGGTCGCCGTTGTTTCCGTCTTTTTTTATAAGCTCAATAAGCTCAGCTTTTACCGTAGCAAAAAGCTCATCCATTTGGTCATCAAGTGCAATTACTTCATCTGCAAGCCTTTCATCATTGTTTATAAATGAGGTTACGCTTTCTCTAACCATTTTTACTGCAAGATTTCCCATAGCAGTAATATGTGTAAGCTTTTTAATGTAGGTGTCCCCCGGCATAGTATAAACCAAATCGCCGATATCTGCGGCTTGGTCTCCAAAGCGTTCAATATCTGTAATCATCTTAAGAGCAGTTGAAACCTCACGAAAATCCTTTGCAACAGGCTGCTGCTTAAGTAAGATTCGCATACATCTTTTTTCAATGGCCATTTCATACTCATCCACTCTTTTATCCATAACACCAATGCTTTTGCCAAGCTCACGGTCTTTATTTACAAGAGCTGTAATAGCATCGCTAATCATTTGCTCGGTAAGCCTACACATTTCTACAAGCTGCGTCTTTAATTCAGCAAGCTCATCTTCAAATATTTTTCTGATTGACATTTTTATCTCCTTTTATTCTATCATAAAACCATTGCAAAATCAACCGAATCTTCCTGTAATATAACGCTCGGTGCGTTCATCCTTAGGAGAAGTAAAGATATCATCTGTATTTCCGTATTCGATAAGCTCACCTAAAAGGAAAAATGCTGTTTTATCGGCAATTCTTGTTGCTTGTTGCATGTTGTGAGTAACAATAACAATAGTAATATCTTTTTTTAAATCCTCCATCAGCTCCTCAATTTTTCCTGTGGAAATAGGGTCAAGAGCGGAGGTAGGCTCATCCATAAGTAAAACCTTTGGACTTGCAGCAAGAGAACGAGCGATACAAAGCCTTTGCTGCTGTCCCCCACTCATACCAAGAGCGTTTTTACGAAGCCTGTCCTTTACCTCATCCCAAATGCTGGCACGACGCAAAGACTGCTCAACTATCTCGTCAAGCTCACTTTTTTTAGTAATGCCAAAGGTTCTCGGAGCAAATGCAATGTTATCATATATGCTCATAGGAAAGGGATTAGGCTTTTGGAAAACCATACCCACATTTTTTCTTAGAAGATTTACATCTGTTTCCTTATCAAAAATGTCAACACCGCCGATTCTAAAATCTCCTTCGATGCGACACCCTTCAACAAGGTCGTTCATTCTATTGAATATTTTCAGAAAGGTTGACTTTCCACAGCCCGACGGACCAATAAATGCTGTTACTTGCTTTTCCGGAATTTCTATATTTATATTTTTTAAAGCTTGAAAATCACCATAAAAAAGATTGCAGTTTTTTGCAGTGATATTCATATTACCTATAAATTCATTCATTTTGCATCTCCATAAGTAGATTTTTTTATCATTTTACCAATAAAGCTTGCCAAAAGATTAAGAAATACAACGAAAACGAGAAGGACAACTGCGGTTGCTGATGCTTCATCCGGATATCCGTTGCTTGCAAAATAGTAAATGTCAAGAGCAAGGCTTGTACCTGGTGACAGTAACGTTTCGGGTACCTTGTTTACAACCATTCCAATGGTTAGTATTAAAACTGCGCTTTCGGAAACTACACGACCAATAGCTAAAATAATGGAAGTAACTATGCCACCTGCACAAGAGGGGAGAACAATTTTAAAAATAGTCCTTACCTTACTTGCACCAAGCGCAAACGAGCCCTCACGAAGTCCGTCTTGAACAGATAACAAGCTTTCCTGCGTGGACCTTACGATGGTGGGAAGTATCATAATTGCAAGCGTTATTCCACCACCAAGCATTGAATATCCCCAACCAAAGGCAACAACAAATATTAAATATCCAAATAATCCATAAACAATACTTGGAATGCCGGCAAGAGTTTCGGTTGCAACCTGTATGATTTTAACAAATTTGCCCTTATTGCCCGTATATTCTACAAGGAATATAGCGCTTGCAATTCCGATAGGAACAGCAATAATAGATGCGATTCCCACAATCTGAAGAGTTCCTATAAATGCAGGGAATATAGACGGAGAATCCGTGTAATCACCAAATAAAAGATTAAAGGAAAGCTTGCTAACACCGTTTATCAGAACATAAGCTGTAACAGCTACAAGCGAAACAATGGAAATAACAAGAGCAATTATGCAAACATATTTCAAAATGGAATATAGCCTTCTCATTTGCTCTTTCCTCGCTTTTCTTTTCTTTTTGGTTTATCGCCCTTGTCCTTCTTTAATAATGAAAAGCTTACATTTAAAATAAGCGTAAAGACAAACAAAACAACACCGGTTGATATAAGTGCCGAAAGAGCGTCATCTTGTAGCTCAAGTGCTCCCATTGCTATGTTCGAGGTTAATGTTCTTACACTTTGAAATAGACTTTCGGGCATTTCAGGGCTTCCGCCAATTACCATAATAACCGCCATAGTTTCGCCAATTGCTCGTCCTATTGCAAGAACCACCCCTGCAAGAATTCCACTCTTTGCCGATGGTACCATAACCTTAAAGGTTGCTATTTCCTTTGTTGCACCAAGAGCCAAAGCTCCTTCATAATAGGACGATGGAACACTGTTCAATGAATCAAGGCTTACACTAACAATAGTTGGTAAAATCATTATTCCAAGAACAATGGAGGCTGAAAGAATACCATAACCGACACCTGTAGGTGAAATATAATCTCTAACGAATGGAACAATAATAGTCATTCC
>JAGATW010000035.1 GCA_017621085.1 Clostridia bacterium
AGCAAATACTTGCACAATAATAAAAATTATGATAAAATAACTGTGAATTTTTCCGAAGGGATAAGTAAGATGAACGAAAAACAGAAAAATATAAGAAACTTTTCTATAATTGCTCATATCGACCATGGTAAATCAACCTTAGCAGATAGAATACTTGAATACTCTAATGCTGTTTCCAAAAGGGAGATGGAGGAGCAGCTTCTTGATAATATGGACCTTGAAAGAGAAAGAGGTATTACAATTAAGGCGCGTGCTGTAAGAATTGACTATAAGCATAAGGACGGTCAAGAGTATGTCCTTAACCTGATTGACACCCCCGGTCACGTTGACTTTAACTACGAGGTTTCACGCTCACTAAATGCCTGTGAGGGTGCTTTACTTGTTGTTGACTCAACACAGGGTATTGAGGCACAAACACTTGCAAATGCATATCTTGCAGTTGATTGTGACCTTGAAATTGTTCCTGTTATTAACAAAATTGACTTGCCCTCTGCCGATGTGGAAAGAGTAAGAGGGGAAATTGAGGATGTAATTGGTATAGTAGCCGAGGATTGCCCTGCTGTTTCTGCCAAGGTAGGCTTGAATATCGACCAGGTTCTTGATGCAATCGTTGAAAAAATTCCTTGCCCACAGGGGGATGAAAGCAAACCGCTTAAATGCTTGGTTTTTGACTCACACTACAACGCATATTTAGGTGTTGTTGTTTACGTGCGTGTAATTGATGGCACACTAAAGGCAGGGGACAAAATTAAGCTTATGAACACAGGGGCACAGTATGAGGTTGTTGAGGTAGGCTATCTTAATGCCTTTGGCTTGCAAAAGTGTGATAAGCTTTCAGCCGGTGAGGTTGGCTATATTACCGCCAGCATTAAAACAGTTAGCGAAACAAGAGTTGGTGATACTGTAACAACAGTTGAAAACGGAGCAGACGAGCCTTTACAGGGCTTTAAGGAAGCCTTGCCAATGGTATTTTCAGGTATTTACCCGGCTGACGGTGCAAGATATAATGACCTTCGTGATGCGCTTGAAAAGCTAAAGCTAAATGATGCTGCCTTGTCCTTCGAGCCTGAAACATCAATTGCCTTAGGCTTTGGCTTTAGATGTGGCTTCTTAGGTCTTTTGCATATGGAAATTATACAGGAAAGACTTGAAAGAGAGTTTAACCTTGACTTAATTACCACAGCACCAAGCGTTATTTACAAGGTAGAAAAGACAAACGGTGAAACTATAATGGTTGATAACCCATCTAACTACCCACCAACAGATACAATTAAAACAGCATACGAGCCAACAGTTAAGGCAAGCATAATCACTCCAACCGAATATGTTGGTGGTATTATGGACTTATGTCAGGACAGACGTGGTATTTTTAAGGATATGAAATACCTCGACTCAACAAGAGTAGAGCTACACTATTTAATGCCTCTTAATGAGATTGTTTACGACTTTTTTGACGCATTAAAGAGCAGAAGTAAGGGCTATGCATCTCTTGACTACGAGCTGGCAGGCTACGAGCCAAGCAATCTGGTAAAGCTTGACTTCTTGTTAAATGGCGAGGTAGTGGATGCGCTAACCTTTATTGTACACAGCGAAAAGGCATATGCAAGAGCAAGAAAGATTGCTGAAAAGCTAAAGGAAAATATTTCACGTCAGCTATTTGAAATTCCGATTCAAGCAGCAATTGGCTCTAAGGTTATAGCAAGAGAAACTGTAAGAGCGCTTCGCA
Source organism: Clostridia bacterium (assembly GCA_017621085.1). Taxonomy (GTDB): domain Bacteria; phylum Bacillota; class Clostridia; order Oscillospirales; family CAG-272; genus RGIG2000. Next base: position 1,727 of record JAGATW010000035.1, read on the forward strand.
AGGACGTTTTGGCAAAGTGCTATGGTGGTGACATTACAAGAAAGAAAAAGCTTCTTGAAAAGCAAAAAGAGGGTAAAAAGAAAATGCGTCGCTTAGGCTCGGTAGAGGTTACCCCTGAAGCGTTTATGGCTGTATTAAAGCTTGACGATAACGACTAATGAAGAATTTAGGCTTATATATACACATTCCCTTTTGTATAAAAAAATGTGACTATTGCGACTTTTACTCCCTTTGCCACGATGAAAGGCTTGAAGAAGAATATATAAATGCATTATGCTCACATATTAAGAAGGATGCATATCTTTACAAGGACTATTCCTTTGATACTGTATTTTTCGGTGGTGGCACTCCAAGTGTTTTATCAATCAAGAGCTTTGATAAGCTTGTAAATTGTATCAAAACTAACCTAACATTGACACAGGGTGGGGAATTTACTATTGAAGCAAACCCGGGAACTCTAAATCGTGAAAAGCTTGAATGCTATAAGAGAAATGGTGTTAATCGCTTAAGTATAGGCTTACAATCTACAAATGATAACGAGCTTTGTGGCTTAGGCAGAATACACACCTTAAGTGAATTTGAACAAGGCTACTATCTTGCAAGAGAATGTGGCTTTGACAACATAAGCATTGATATAATGTATGGCTTACCAAACCAAAAACTTGATGATTTCAAGAAAACCCTTGACCACGTGTGCGAATTTAACTCTGAACACATATCAGCATACTGCTTAAAGATTGAGGAAAATACTCCCTTTGGCAAAAAGCAAGATGCGCTGAATTTGCCAAATGATGATGAGGAGTATGAAATGTATATGGCTCTTTGCGAAGCACTTAATGAAAAGGGCTGGCAACAGTACGAAATTAGCAATTTTGCAAAGGAAAACTATAGGTCAAGACACAACCTTAAATATTGGCTAAGTCAAGAATATATCGGTTTTGGTCCATCCTCACACTCCTTTTTTGATGGCGAACGATATTTTTATCAAAGAGATATTAAAAAGTACATAGAGGGCGTTTGTAACGGTACACCATCAAGAGTTTTGGAAAGCGAAGCTGATGAAACTCACATTAACAAAATGGATGAATATGTTTTGCTAAAGCTAAGGCTTAGTGATGGCATATCATTAAGTGAGTTCAAAAATCGCTTTAACAAGGATTTTCTAAACGAATATCCCAACATAGAAAAGTATGTAAAAACCGACCACGTGTCGATAAATGGCGATATTTACAGCTTTACTCCCAAGGGCTTTTTTGTAAGCAACTACATTTTAACCGATATATTACATTTTTAATCTAAACACACTCTGTTTTGTGACGGAGTGTGTTGTTTTATGCAGAAAAGCTTGATTTTACTGTGAACATGATGAAAAATATAAAATCTCATCATTGACTGTTTTAAAGAAATGTGTTAAAATATTATAACTAATAATTAAGGAGGAAGCTATGGAGATTAATGAGCTTAAAAGCAATGTGGCACAAAATATCTATTATTTGCGCACAGTAAATCAAATGACCCAAAGTGAGCTTGGTGAAAAGCTTAATTATTCTGACAAGGCTATCTCCAAGTGGGAAAGAGCTGAGGGCTTACCTGATGCTTATGTTTTACACAAAATTGCTGAGATATTTGGTGTAAGCGTTGACTTTTTAATTAACGAGCATAGTGAACAAGAAAAGAAGGTAAATACCAAGCCTGCAAGAAATTTAAAAAAGCTAATAGCGAGTATAGTTTTGTGGGGTATTATAGCTGTTGCAATTTGCTTAATTGTTGTCCTTTATTTAACGACAGATAAAATTTGGTGGCAAATATTTATTTATGCTTTGCCAATTACATTTATTGTCCAAATAGTTTTATCTTGTGTTTGGTGGCGTGGCAAAGGCTCATTCTTTTATGCGTCATTGCTTAATTGGTCGATTTTCTTAATTATTTATGTAGCGCTTTTGAAATTTAATTTTTGGGAGATTTTCTTAATAGGAATTCCTGTTCAAATTGTTTTATTCCTGTGTTATAAAATAAGAATTACAATAACAGTTACTCAAAAAAATCCAAAATACTTCGTTTGGGATATGGGAACTAATCCAAATGAGCCCAAAAAGAAAAAATCTAACAAAATTGAGGATGATAAAGAGAAAAATATTTAAAAATGCGACCCAGTGTGCGATTTTTAGAATCGATTTCAAACTCTTACCGTCTTATAATCTTCAAAAATATGCACTCTACGGACAGTAGAGTGTATTTTTTAATATAATAGAGTTAAGAATTTATTAAGTAGGTAGATTTTTTTAACTATAATTGGTAAAATAAGTACAACAGAGCTAAGCTCCAAAAGTAAAGCGAGGTACAAAAATGGCAGATTACGTTTTAGCCACATGCTCAACAGCTGATATTAGCCCCGAGCACATGAAACAGAGAAATATTGAATACGTGAAGTATTCCTTTTACCTTGATGGTAAGGAATGTCAGGATGATTTAGGACAAACAATTAGCTTTGACGATTTTTATCAAATGATGCGTGATGGAGTGGATACAAAAACCTCACAACCAAACGCACAACATTTTAAGGACTTTTTTATCCCATTTTTGAATGATGGTAAGGATGTAATTTTATTAAATCTATCCTCCGGTCTTTCAGGTGCTCAAACATCTGCAAAAATTGCTGCCGAGGAATTAAAGGATGAATACCCGGACAGAAAGGTGTATGTAGTTGACTCCTTGGGCGCATCCTCAGGTATGGGACTTTTGGTTGATAAAATGGCTGACCTTCGTGATGAGGGTATGAACATTGATGACCTTTATGTATGGACAGAGGCAAATAAGCTAAAGCTTCACCACTGGTTCTTCTCAACTGACTTAACATTTTATGTCAAGGGTGGTAGAGTTTCAAAGGTGGCTGGCTGGTTTGGTACAGTTTTAAAGATATGCCCACTTTTGAATATGGATATGATGGGTCACTTAATTCCAAGAGAAAAAATAAGAGGCAAGGCAAACGTAATTAAGGCGATGGTTAAGAAAATGGAGGAAAATGCCATTGATGGTCTTAACTATAGTGGCAAATGCTACATTTCTCACGCAGACTCATACGAGGATGCAAGACAGGTAGCAGACTTAATTGAAGAAAGATTTCCTAAGCTTAACGGAAAGGTATTAATAAATAGCATCGGTACAACAATCGGCTCACACACAGGCCCCGGTACTGTTGCTGTGTTCTTCTTTGGAAAGGAAAGAAATGATTAAATAACGGAGAGTTATAATGGCAGAAAATATTAAGCACGATAAAATTAATGGCGAGGACTACAAAAACTTAATAATCAGCGCTGCCCAAAGTCTTGAGGACAGTAAGGAGGACATAAACGACCTAAACGTATTTCCTGTTCCTGACGGAGATACAGGCTCAAATATGTCAATGACAGTGGGCAATGCAGCAAGAGAGCTTTTAAAGAACGAAAATTTAACTCTTGAAGAAACAGCTGAAACAACAGCAAAGGCTATGCTACGTGGTGCAAGAGGTAATTCGGGAGTTATAGTTAGCCTTTTATTCCGTGGAATTGCAAAGGGACTTAAAAACTCCTTTGAATGTGATGGCGTTGCATGGGCTGAGGCACTTAAACAGGGTGTTGAGGCAGCCTATGGTGCAGTTGACCGTCCTGCTGAAGGTACAATTTTAACAGTTGCAAGAAAATGCGCTGAGGCAGCAGAAAAGGCAGCAAGAAGTGTTAATGATTTTGAATATGTTTTAGGCGTTGCGATTGAAGCAGCAGAAAAGGCTCTTGATGAAACTGTAAATCAAAATCCTGTTTTGGAAAAGGCAGGAGTAGTTGATGCGGGTGGTATGGGCTGGCTTGTTGTTATGAAGGCAATGCACCAAACACTAACAACGGGAAAAATCGCCACCTATGAGCCAAAAACAGAAAAGGCTAAGCCAGGCGAAAAAGCAGATTTTTCAGCCTTTGATACAGAGGACATTACCTTTGGCTTCTGCACAGAATTTATAGTAAGAAAGCACGTGGCAGACAGTGATACATCAATCTTTAGGAGCTATCTTAACAGTATGGGCGATAGTCTTGTTATGATTGACGATGGTGAAATTATCAAGGTACATGTACACACCAACGAGCCACATCAGGTTTTAGGTGAGGCACTAAAATATGGCGTATATGAAACTGTTAAGGTTGAAAATATGCGTACACAGCATACAAATAAGCTTCTTGATGAGCAAAAAAGCACAAGCCCTGAAAAAGAAATGGCAAAATATGGCTTTGTAAGTGTTGCAAGTGGTGACGGAATAGCCGAAATGTTTAAGGAATTAGGCGTTGATGTTGTAGTTGCCGGTGGACAAACAATGAACCCATCCTGTCAGGACCTATATAATGCAGTATGCCAAATTGATGCAGAAAACATATTTATTTTACCAAACAACAAAAACATAATTATGACTGCATCACAGGTTGGTGAAATGACTGACAAGAATATAATTGTTATTCCAACAAGGTCAATCCCACAAGGATTTTCAGCCTTCCTCGGCTTTGATAGTGAGGCAGATAGCGAGGAAAACCGTGAAAGCATGACAGAATGTGCTAAGGGTGTTACAACAATGCAAATAACCTATGCTGCAAGAAACTCTAACTTTGACGGACTTGAAATCAAGGAGGGGGATTATCTTTCCCTTTGTGATGATAAGCTATTTAAAAACGATAATAGCCTTGATAGTATAATTTCAGCCTTAGGCGAAAAAATCAAGGAAAGCGGCAAAAGCTTTGTTAGCATTTATTATGGTGAGGATGTAAGTGAAAAAGAGGCTATAAGCACTTTTGAAAAGCTTGAAATTGCAATTGATGACCCAAGCATTGAGGTTAACCTATATCAAGGAAATCAGCCGGTTTATTACTATATAATCTCAGCAGAATAAAATTAAATCACCTAAGGGCAGGATTGTCCTTAGGTGATTTTGTTTGCAAAAATAAAGGGGCGAATTTATGCCCCTTTCACTTTTATATTGTTTCTAATTTAATTAGGTTAGTGTTACCACTCTCACCATTGATGATGCCACCTGTTATAATGAGCTGGTCGCCCTTTTTAAGCTTGAAAACCTCTTTTGCAGTCTTAGTTGCCATATAGAATAAAACATCAATGGAATTAACCTTCTCGGTCATTACAGGAGTAACACCCCAGGAAAGAGAAAGCTTTCTCCAGGTTTTTTCACTTGTTGTCATGCCTATAATGTCAATAGGCGCTCTAAAACGGGAAACCATTCGTGCAGTAATTCCGGAAATTGAGCATACAACAATTCCCTTAGCCTTTATATCAATAGCCATACAAGCGGTTGAGTGGGAAATTGCGTCAACAGAGTTTTTGATAATAAATCCCGAACGGGAAAAGTTCTTTGAATAATCTATGCAGCTTTCAGTCTTTTCAGCTATTTTTGACATAGTCCGAACAGTTAAAGCAGGGTATTTACCCATAGCCGTTTCACCTGAGAGCATAATAGCGCTTGTGCCGTCATAAACAGCATTTGCAACGTCGGAAATTTCAGCACGTGTAGGTCTTGGATTATGTATCATAGACTCAAGCATTTCAGTAGCGGTAATAACGCGCTTACCAAGCATTCTGCACTTAGTAATTAGATATTTTTGTGTAGATGGTACCTCTTCAAAAGGAATTTCCACACCTAAATCGCCACGTGCAACCATAATACCGTCACATTCCTTGCAAATGTCCTCTATGTTGTCAACGCCGCTTCTGTTTTCGATTTTTGCAATAATGTCAATATCTTGTCCGCCGTTAGCCTTTAAAAATGATTTAATATCAATTAAATCCTGTCGCCTTGAAACAAAGGAGCAAGCTAGAAAATCAATGTCGTTTTCAATGCCGAAAAGCAAGTCCTTTTTGTCCTGCTCACTTAGGTATTCTTGGTTTAATACCTTGTTAGGAAAGCTCATGCTCTTAGAGTTGGATAGCTCACCACCAACAATAACCTTGCAAATTGCATCTGTTTCTGTAAGTGTCTCAACCTCAAAAATAACGAGACCATTATTAACGGAAATTCTATCCCCAACATTTAAGTCCTTAATCATACCCTTGTAGCTTACGCTTACAATTTCATTTGTGCCTTCAACTTCATTGGAGGTAAATGTAAAGGTATCACCATCATTTAAGATAATCTTCCCGTCTTTAAAGGTTTTAATTCTGTATTCGGGACCTTTTGTGTCAAGCATAATTGCAATAGGTAAATTAAGCTTTTCACGAACAGATTTAATCAAATTAATCATTTTAAGATGCTGTTCATGCGTTCCGTGTGAAAAGTTAAGTCTTGCTACATTCATGCCGGCCAAGCAAAGCTCTGTTAATGTCTTTTCATCAGAGCAAGCAGGTCCGATTGTACATACGATTTTAGTTTTTCTCATTATTTTGTTCCTCGCCCGGTTCAAATTGACTATTGTATAAATTATAGTAGAAGCCCTTCTTTTCAAGAAGCTCCTTGTGGCTTCCCTGTTCAATAATATTACCCTTGTTCATAACAAGAATAACATCTGCCTCTTTTATTGTGGAAAGCCTGTGTGCAACTATAAAAGATGTTCTGCCTGCCATAAGTAAAGCAAAGGCATCTTGAATTTTAATTTCAGTTCTTGTATCAATAGATGAGGTCGCCTCATCAAGAATAAGCATAGGTGGAATAGATAGCATAATCCTTGAAATGCAAAGTAATTGCTTTTGTCCCTGTGAAAGTCCACCTAATTCCTCGGAAATAACAGTATCATAGCCGTTTGGTAGCCTTTTAATAAAGCTATGTGCATGTGCAGCCTTAGCTGCCGCTATTACCTCATCTAAGGTAGCCTTTGGCTTACCAAGAGAAATATTTTCTCTTACAGTACCGCTTTTAATCCAAGTGTCCTGTAATACCATTCCGTAATTTTTGCGTAAGGAATGTCTTGTAATATTACGAATATCGGTTCCATCAACGGAAATAGAGCCACTATTCACATCATAAAATCTCATAAGAAGGTTAATTAGTGTAGTTTTTCCACAACCGGTAGGACCAACAATAGCTATTCTTTGTCCTTGTTCAACCCTTAAGGTTAGGTTTTTAATAAGCTCCTTGTCAGGAGAATATGAAAACTTAACATCACAAAGCTCAATGCTACCACGTGCATTTTCAAGAATTAAAGCATCATCGTTATCCGGAATTTGAGGTTCTTCATCAATTAACTCAAAAACTCTTGCAGCAGAGGCTAAGGAGCTTTGCAATTCGGTTACAACACCGGAAATTTCGTTAAATGGCTTTGCATATTGGTTTGCATAGCTCAAAAAACAGGAAAGGGCACCAACAGTAATAGCTGTGCCAAAATTGCCCATTACCACTAAAGCACCAACTAATGCAACACCTGCATAAACAAGCGCATTAACAAATCTTGTAGTCGGATTTACTAAGGAAGAGAAGAATATAGCCTTAATAGATGCCTTCTTCAGCTTCTCGTTTGATAAATCAAACTCCTCAAGTGTCTCATCCTCATGTGAAAACGCCTTTACAACCTTTAAGTTTCCAATGCTTTCACCGATAATAGAGGTTTGATGGGCTCTTGCCTCGCTTTGCACCTTGAAAAGAGAATAGGTTCTCTTTGAAATAAAGCTGGCAACAAGTAAGGAAAGCGGAGTTAATGCTACCACAACAAGAGTAATTATAGGACTTAAGGTTAACATAAAAATAAGAGTACCCACAATGGTGGTAATACCGGTAAATAGCTGTGTAAAGCCCATTAAAAGGCCATCAGCTAATTGGTCAACATCGGTAATAATTCTACTTACCACATCACCATATTGATGGGAGTCAATATACTTAAGAGGAAGACTCTCAATTTTATCAAATGCCTCGTTTCTTACATCTCTTGTAATCAAAAATGTAATCTTGTTATTAATTGTGTTCATTACCCACTGCAATAAAGCAATAATAACAGAAATTATACCAACATTTAAAAGAAGTGTTCCGATTTTATCAAGCTGAACAAAGCCCTTGCCTACAATAAGGTCAATTGCATCACCGATTACAATAGGAATATAAAGGGTTAATCCAACAGTTACAACAGCTAATAAAATTGAAATAATAAGTAAAAATGAGTATTTTTTAATATACTTCAAAACTCTTTTTATAGAGGAAGTCTTAGCCTTGTTCGTTTTCATTGAACCTCCTCCTTAAATTGAGAGTTATATATTTCAGAGTAAATAACACAGCTGTTTAAAAGCTCGTTATGCTTACCCATACCAACGATTTTTCCGTCATCCAAAACAATAATCTTATCACAGCCCATAATAGATGCAGTTCTTTGCGAAACTATAAAGGTTGTTGGGTTAAAATCAATTGTTGCAATTGCATGTCTTAATCTTGCATCGGTTGCGTAGTCCAAAGCACTTGAAGAGTCATCAAGAATAAGTATTTTAGGCTTCTTAACTAAAGCACGTGCAATAGTTAAGCGCTGTCTTTGACCACCGGAAAGATTTTTACCGCCCTCCTCAATTACATAGTCAAGCCCGTTTTCGCACTTATCTAAAACATCCTTAGCCTGTGCTAAATCAATAGCCCTTAATATGTCCTCATCACTTGCGTCCTTGTTGCCCCACTTAAGATTATCTCTTATAGTCCCCTTAAATAGGACAGCTTTTTGAGGAACAATTCCTATGCTTTCTCGTAAGTACTCAGTGTCATATTCCTTAACATCAAAGCCATCAACTAAAACCTGACCCTTTTCTGTGTCGTAAAATCTACCAATTAAGTTAATAAGCGAGCTTTTTCCTGAGCCGGTTCCACCAATAATACCAATGCTTTCACCTTGCTTTGCAGTAAAGGAAATACCCTCAAGAGTATATTCAGGGCTAAGGCTATATCTCAAATAAGCATCCTTAAATTCAACACTTAATTCGTCAGCCTTGCCATTCTTAACAGTACCATTTTCCTGTGTTGACTTAGTGTCAAGAACGGACTGTATTCTATTAGCGCAAGCAATAGCCTTAGTCATTGTAACTATTAGGTTAGCAAGCTTAATCAGCTCAATCAAAATTTGAGACATATAGTTGTAAAGTGCAATTACCTGACCCTGTGTTAAATCTCCTGTGTCAACACGAATAGCACCTCTCCAAATCAAAATAGCTATGGAAATATTTACAATTGCATATGTTGCAGGGTTCATAACCGCTGAAATTTTGCCAACAAAGGATTGCGCCTTGCTTAATTCCTCAGTTTCGCTATGAAATCTTTTCTTTTCACTTTCCTCAAGACCAAAGGCACGAATAACACGCACACCGGTTAAATTCTCACGTGTAGAGTGTAACACCTTATCAAGCTTTCCCTGTACTTTCTTATACAAAGGAATAGTTGAAAGAATGATGCCGAAAACTACAATGCAAAGAAACGGTATGGTTACAACAAAAACAAGGGAAGCCTTAACATCAACAATGAATGCCATAATCATAGCGCCAAAAACAATAACAGGTGAGCGCATAAATAGTCTTAATGTAAGGTTAACACCGGACTGTACTTGGTTTACATCGCTTGTCATTCTTGTAATAAGGGTGGATGTGCCAAGGGTGTCAATTTCCGTATATGAAAGAGAAGAAATATGCTTAAATAAGCTATGCTTCATAGATGTTGCAAAGCCAACGGCACAGGAGGCTGAAAAATATTGAGCAAAAAGCGTACAGGTAAGCCCGATAGCACCAAGAAGTGCCATAATTACACAACATTTTACAATATAAGCTGTATCTTTATTTGCAATACCTATATCAATAATGCTTGCAACTACTAAAGGTATAAAAAGCTCAAAGCAGGCTTCAAGCATTTTAAAAAGTGGAGCCAAAACACATTGCTTTTTGTATCCACGAAAATGAATAAGTAGCTTTTTCATAATATCCTCCTTCAAATATTCCCAAATTACACTATTTTACAGTATATCACAAGTTCTTTAATAATACAATAATATTTTAAAAAAATAGGGGCTGTTTTTACAGCCCCAAAATTCAAATATTTAGTAAAATCGGTAAAATAACAGGCTTGCGCTTTGTTTTTGCAAAAATGTATTTGGTAATAGCATTTTTCATAAGCGTCTTTAACTCTGTCCATTCCTTAACACCCTCATCAAGAGCATCAATTAAAACTCTTGTAGCAATGTCCTTAGTGCTTGTCATTAGCTCCTCGCTTTCACGCACATAAACAAAGCCACGGGAAATAATTTCAGGACCGGACATAAGAATACCTTCCTCAAGGCTTATAGTGGCAACAGCAATAATAAGACCGTTTTCTGCAAGATTTTTTCTGTCACGAAGAACAATGTTACCTACATCGCCGATTCCACTACCGTCAATTAATACCTTGCCGGCTTGAACAGTACCACTGAATTTTGCACCCTCGTCGCTAATTTCAATAACCTTACCAATATCGGAAACAAAAATCCTATCGGGACTCATTCCCATACCCTCAGCCAATTCCTTGTGCTGTATCAAATGCCTAAATTCACCGTGTATAGGCATAAAATACTTAGGCTTAGTAAGAGCATGCATTAGCTTTAGCTCCTCTTGACAGGCGTGACCTGAAACGTGTACCTCAACACTTGAATCGTGGTAAACATTAACTCCACGCTTATACATTTCATTAACTATTTTTCCAACAAGTGGCTCATTGCCGGGAATTGCACTTGAGGAAAGAACAACCAAGTCCTTATCGGTTAATACAACCTTGTCGTGGTCGGAAAATGCCATTCGGTAAAGTGCAGACATAGGCTCTCCCTGGCTTCCTGTTGTTACAATAGTGATTTTTTCGGGTGGATATTTCTTAATATCATCAATGTCAATTAAAGCACCATCCGGTACATTCATATATCCAAGCTTAACAGCTGCATTTACTACGTTAATCATACTTCTTCCGGTTACAGCAACACGTCTTTGGTGATTAACGCTTGCGTCTATAATTTGCTGTACTCTGTGTACATTAGACGCAAAGGTTGCAATAATAATTCTTTTATCTGTGTAAGAATCAAGTATCTTTTCAAGTGAAAAGCCTACCTTTCTTTCAGATGGGGTATGACCGGGACGCTCAACGTTAGTTGACTCGCATAGGAGCATTGTAATGCCCTCGTTACCAAGCTGACCTAAACGCACAATGTCCATCATTTCACCATCAATAGGCGTTACGTCAAGCTTAAAGTCACCGGTGTGTAAAATAATGCCCTGTGGGGTTGAAATTGCAAGGGCGCACGCATCGGCAATTGAGTGGTTAACTCTTATAAATTCAACCTTAAAGCAACCTGCACTTACCTTATCCCCGGCGCTAACGGTATTAAGCTTAGCGCTTTGTAAAATCTTATGCTCAATTAGCTTGTTTTCAAGGATACCAAGTGAAAGCTTAGTGCCATATACAGGCACATTCATAAGCTTTAAAAAGTATGGTAATGACCCTATATGGTCCTCGTGACCGTGAGTAATAAATACACCACGTATTTTTTCAACATTATTGATAAGATATGTTAAATCCGGTATTACAAGGTCAATACCTAACATATCATCATCAGGAAATCCAATACCACAGTCAACAACGATAATATCATTTTCACATTCAATAACAGTTATGTTTTTCCCAATTTCGTTAAGTCCGCCTAAGGAGAAAACCTTAACCACGGGGTTAGGCTTTTTAGGTGTGCTTTTTCTTTTTTTATTAGTTCTTTTTGGAGCTTTTTTGCTCATTTGAGCATTTGCACCGTTTTGTGCCTTGCCCTTTGTTAAATTGTTTTTTTCTGCCATATTGCTTTTTTTATTTGTAGCTCTTGGCTTTTTCCAATTTGTTTTCTTTTTTGTCTTTTTTGTTTCTGTTTTTTCAGCCATAATATTCCTTTCTTAATAATTCAAAAGCATAACAAATAAACCTCACCTAAGTGAAGCTATGATATGCTAAGACAGAGAATAGTGTGTATAAACGCCCCCACACTATCATATCTTGAAAAACAACGAATTAATGATAAAAGTATTTTACCATATTTGAAAGGAATAGTCAAGTAGTATAAGGCTAAATTAGTATAAGATGAATAATAAGCATAATACCGCTACCGATTATTGTACCGACAAAAAAGGAAACAAGCTTGCCAATTTTACGCCTTCCTTTCTTTTTATTTCCATCATCCAGGCTATTTACAATTTTAGTAGCCTCGGATATAATATCGGCATTCTTCTTGTCCCTTGCATTAGGCTTTAATATAAAATAAGCCTCTTCAAAAAGGTCACTGCCTGTGTCCTTTAAAAATACAATGTTTTTGTGACAGCCCTTAATCATATTTCCTCCCCGAAAAAGTAATATAGTAAATTTTTAACTGAATTATTCTCATTTATTCACAAATTATCCATAAAATTTACCAAATATTTACTGTAAAATTTTGTAAATTCTGCAAATTTATTGTTGACAATAAATATCAAAAATGGTAAAATTAAATTGAAATAAAAACAAAAGAGAGGTAAAATTTATGAAATCTACAGGAATTGTTAGAAAAGTGGACGACCTTGGCAGAATTGTATTACCAATGGAAATTCGTAATACCTTTGACATTAATCCAAAGGACGCTATGGAAATATTTGTAGAGGACGATTGTATTATACTAAGAAAATATCAGCCTGCGTGCGTTTTCTGTGGGGAAACAAAGGATAATGTAATATTTGGTGACAGACGCGTTTGTAAAGCTTGTATTGCAAAATTAAACGAAGCAAAATAAGAGGTAAATATCAATGGAGAAATTACTGAAATATAGTAAAGAGGCAAAGTATTTTGAGGAGGCATTGCCTCTTGGCAATGGTCAGCTTGGCGCTATGGTTTATGGCAGATGCTACGAGGAAAGAATCTCCTTAAATCATGACACATTGTGGTCTGGTAAGCCACACGACAGTTATGTGGAAAATTCCTATGAGTCAAACGAAAAAGCTAAAAAGCTTTTAAAGGAAGGCAAAAGATATGAGGCTCAAAGAGAAATTGAGGAAAACTTTACTGGCACTTGGTTAACCTCATATATGATGCTTGGCACATTGTATATTAAAAACCTTGGTATGGAAGAAAAGACACCAAGCTCTTATATTCGTACACTTGATATGGAAACAGGCATAGCAAACGTAAGCTATACAATTGATGAAGTTGAGTATAAAAAGGAGTATTTTGTTTCCTTCCCTCACAATTGTGTAATGGTAAAAATTACATCAAGCAAACCAACTGACTATGAGCTTTATGGTGATTGTGTAGGTAAAAGTCACGTAACAGCATACAACAATAATCTTTACTATTCAGGTGAATGCCCAACTGAATTAGCACCGGAATACAGTAAAAGCGATAAGCCAATTGTGTATGATGGTGATGGCGTTAAGGTTACTGCTATTGCAAAGTTTAAAACTAATGGCTCCGTGGATGGTAGCCAAATGGAAAAGGTTACTATAAAGGATGCAACCGAGCTTATTGTATATTTTATTTGCGAAACAAGCTTTGTAGCATTTAATCAGCTACCAAACAAAAAGACCTTTGAGCCTTGCTATGAAAGAATGCAGGAGCTTTATAATTCCTCATATGACGAAATCAAGGAAGCGCATATTAAGGATTTTTCATCACTGTTTAATAGAATCAGCACTGATTTTGGTGGTAAAAAGAGCGACCTTGACACTGATGAAAGATTAAAGGAGCAGGAAAAGGACGCAGGTATGTGTGAGCTTCTTTATAATTTTGGTAGATACTTAATTATCTCAGCCTCAAGAGAGGGCTCACGCGCAACAAACCTGCAAGGCATTTGGAATGAAAGCTATTATGCACCTTGGTCATCTAACTACACCTTGAATATTAATGCAGAAATGAACTATTGGCCTGTGCTTATGAGTGACCTTGTAAGCTGTAATTTACCAATAGTTGAGCAAACAAAAAATATTTGCGAAAACGGACGTGAAACTGCAAAAAGACTTTATAATGCAAAGGGATTTGTAGCGCATCATAACAGTGATTTGTGGGCGCATACAACTCCGGTTGGTGCAAAGAGAGAAACGAGCTCACAATACGCATACTGGAATATGTCCGGTGGATGGCTATGCCGTCACTTGTATGAGCATTATGAGTACACCTTAGATAAGGAATTTTTAAAGAATACAGCTTACCCAATAATGAAGGAAAGTGCTGAATTTTTCTTATCCATTATGGAGGAGTGTGATGGAAAATGGATAGTAACTCCATCTACATCACCGGAAAACAGCTACATTCTTGATGGTAAAAATACCTTCCTTGCAAAATATGCTGTAATGTCACAATCTATTGTTGAGGATTTATTTAAAAATATTTCTAAGTCAGCAAAAATTCTTGGAATAGACGATGATTTCGTAAAGGAAATCAATGCTAAAAAGGATAATATAGGCATTTACAAAAAAGGAAGCGATGGTCAGCTCCTTGAATATGATGAGGATTTTGAGGAATTCGACATTTACCACCGTCACGTTTCACATCTGTATGGCTTCTACCCTGCAGACCTTATAACAACAGAGAACAATCCTGAGGTTGCCCAAATGGTTAAGCGCTCCCTTGAAAGAAGAGGGGACGAGGGCACAGGCTGGAGCATGGGCTGGAAGGTGTGCCTATGGGCAAGACTAAAGGATGGAGACCACGCAATGAAGCTTGTTAAAAATCAGCTTCGCTTTATGCCTGCAAGACCGGACCCGACAATTGATATGTGGCACTCAGGTGGTACATACGCAAATATGTTCGATGCTCATCCACCATTCCAAATAGATGGTAACTATGGTGTATGTGCAGGTATTGCTCAAATGTTTTTACAATGTGAGGATGGCAAAATTAAGATTTTACCGGCATTACCATCAGAAATGAAGAATGGTAGCATTAAGGGCTTGCTTGCTAAGGGCAATATAAAGGTAGATATTGAATGGAAGGAAAATCAGCTATCTTACCTTAAATTAGTAACACCAATTAAGCAAACTGCTATAATAAATATAGACGGCGCCGACCACGCAGTGGAGCTTTGCGCAAATGAAGAATATATTTATGCTTAATTGGAGGAAATAGTATGAATAATTTGGGATATTATAACGGCAAAATAGGACTGATAAATGAAATTTCAGTGCCGATAACCGACAGGGCGTTTTACTTTGGAGACGGGGTTTACGATGCGGTAATGTGTCGAAATAATATCCCATATCTTTTGGCAGAGCATATAGAAAGGCTATACCATAATTGTCAGCTTTTAGGAATTGTTCCACCTATATGTAAGCAAGAATTAAGCCTAACAATTAAGGAGCTTGTAAGAAAGGTAGAGGGCGAGGAAAAATTTGTATATTTCCACATATCTCGTGGTAGTGGAATAAGATGTCATTCCTTTAATAAAGGAGAGGGAAACCTTTGTATTATGATAAAGCCGCAGCCACTTGATAACGTGTATGAAAAAATGGATACAATATTAAAAGAGGACATAAGATACGAGCTTTGCAACATAAAAACCTTGAACCTTTTACCAAGCGTATTAACGGCACAATCAGCAAGTGAAAGCAATTGTGAGGAAGCGATTTTACATAGAAACGGAATAATAACAGAATGCTCACACAGTAATGTATCGATTTTGAAAAACAGAGTCTTAGTAACAGCGCCCTGTGATAAGTACATTCTCCCCGGTGTAACAAGAGCGCACTTAATAATGGTGGCAAAGGAAAACGGTGTACAGGTAGAGGAACGAAAATATACGGTAAGTGAGCTATTAGAGGCAGATGAAATTATAATAACAAGCTCATCTAAAATGGCACGAGGAGTTAAAACCATTAATGGCAAAGCAGTCGGTGGTAAGGACGAAAGCACGCTTGCTATGCTGCGAGATACTTTATACATAAATTACTTAAACGAAACAAATAAAAAATCCTGCTAAACTAAAACGACCGAATTTGTTAATTCGGTCGTTTTGCTATTAATCTTCACTAAGCTTTTTGTACATTTCCTTGCGCCTTTTCTTTTCCTCAGCATCGATTTTATCAACATGAAAGCCATCAATTTCTCCACGCTGTATAGCACCGACTATTCGATGATAAAGTCCTCTGTGTTGTTTATCAAAGGTGGATAAATATTCCTTCATTTTGGCTCTTTCGGTGTTTCCGTCAGCAGGGCATTTCACCTCAGTTATTGGCAAATCTGCTCCTTGCGCAAAGGCTTTTATATACTTTTCCTGTGTGTAAATCAAAGGTCTTATCATTGTAATGTCCTTGCGTGAAAGATATGTAACAGGACGAAAGCATCCGATTCTACCCTCAAAAAACAGATTTAGCATAAAGGTTTCAACAACATCATCATAATGGTGACCTAAGGCAAGCTTGTTACAGCCAAGCTCCTTAATTGCATCGTGCAACGCACCTCGCCTCATTCTTGCACAAAGAGCACAAGGATTTTTTTCTTGTCTTACATTGAAAATAATTTCATAAATCTGTGTATCGATTACGTGATACGGAATTTCAAGCTCTTGGCAAAGCTCAATAATTTTTGAGTAGTCACTATCCGGCATACCCATATTAATGGTAACAGCAATCACCTCATAATTAATAGGTAAAACTCTTTTCAGCTTGGCTAAAGCACACAAAAGAGTTAAAGAGTCCTTGCCACCGGAAACGCCAACTGCGATTTTATCTCCATTTTCAATCATGTCATATTCCTCAACAGCCTTTCTTGTGTAGCTGAGAATATGCTCAATGTTATTAAATTCCTTCATTTTTTAACCTTTCAATAAAAATTGCATATAATAATGGTAAAGAAAACTATCATAGGAGTTATGACAATGGCAATAAAAGTGTATATAGACCAAGGACATAACCCATCCCCACCGAATACAGGGGCTGAGGGTAATGGCTACAGAGAACAGGACATTACATATCAGGTTGGCACACGCTTAGCCACACTTTTGAGAAACAATGGCAATTTTGATGTACGACTATCACGACCAACACCGCAAACGCAGTTAGGTACATCAAACGCATCAAGCCTAAGAGTGAGAGTGGATGAAGCAAACAGCTGGGGTGCTGACTACTTTATAAGCATTCACACAAACGCATCTGTTTCTCCAAGTGCAAACGGCACAGAGGTGTTAGTTTATTCCTCGCCCTCAAGGTCAGCCACTCTTGCAGAGGATGTACTAAGAGAGGTAACGGAAATCACAGGCTTTGAAGACAGAGGCGTAAAATTACGCCCGGGACTTTACGTTTTGAAAAAAACAAATATGCCTGCAATTTTAGTTGAGCTCGGTTTTATTTCAAACCCATATGAAGCAAGCTTTATGGCAAATAATCCTGGACTTTTCGCACAGGGAATTTACCAAGGCCTGTTAGATTATTTAAGTTTATCATAAATTAAGTAAAACTTCAATATTAAATTGCAAAAAATGAGGCACAAAGTGTAAAAATCATACACTCTGTGCCACTTTTTTGTAAATTAGCCCTCAAATTGTCTGCCTAAGAAGGATGCGGCGGTTTGTATTAGCTTTGCCTCCGTGCTATACGGGTCGGTTGCAGCATTTTCTTCATTTGTAATACAAGCAATGCTACCTACAATATCACCCTCGGAAACAATAGGCATAGCATACTTTACAAAAGCATCTCCACCATCGCAAATTTGCACACGTGGTGCGCCATTTTTCCAAATATACATATTTCTTGACTCGATAATTGATTCATAATCATCTGTTAGCTTTTTGTCTGCATATTCCTTTTTGGATACTCCCGCACAAGCGATGATTGTATCTCTGTCAGTAACAGCCACACTCATCTGGCAAACCTTATTTAATGTGTCAACATATTGATAAGCAAAAGATGACATTTCCCCAACAGGAGAGTATTTTTTAAAAATAACCTCGCCTTCTCTGTCAGTATAAATTTCTAACGGACTGCCTTCACGTATTCTCATAGTCCTTCTTATTTCCTTTGGTATAACAACACGACCTAAATCGTCAATTCTACGAACAATTCCCGTAGCCTTCATATAAATCTCCTTTTCAAAATTTTCGTTGCCTTCATATTATTTGCAAAAAATAGCGTAATATACAAACAATAATTAAAAAAGTGAAAAAATAACAAAAAGGAAAAATTCTATTGAAAAAGGTTAATATTTGTGCTATTATTTAACTATAAAGTAAATGAAAGTTAGCCATTTTGGCAAAATTCTTACGTTACTTAAGGAGAGTAAAAATGTCATCATTTTCATTAGAGGCAACACCGATTCCTGTTTTAGTGCTTCTTGTTATAGCAGGTATTGGATTTTTGTTCGGAATGCTTAAAGGTACGTTTCGTTCCTTGTCCGACTTAGTTTTTGTTCTTTTGAACGCGGTATTATCTACTGTAATTGCAAAGGGAATTGCAAAGGCAATATTAACCCCTCAAAAGTTTTATGAAATCTTAGTAAGCGCAAACGAGAAAATAAATAGCGAAGCCATATCAAATTTAATAGCTCAAATTGAGCCGTATTTAAGCGACGGTGAGTTTTTGGCAACTGCTGATTTAAGCTATGTTCTTGCTTTACCGGCGGTAATTATTGCTCCGATAATCTTTATGGTTGTTTTCTTGGTGCTTGGCTTAATATTCAATATCGTCAAGCTTGTTGTTCATAAGCTCTTAATACCAAAAACAAGCAATTTAGGACTAAAAATAATCGGTGGTGCAATAGGTGCTATCAAAAATGTTTTGGCAGTAGCAATTTTTATCGTTCCGATTATAGGCTATGCAAACTTCGCCTTTGATACAGTAGATTCAATTGGTGAAAATATTGAAAGCCAAGAGGTAGTTTTAGATGTCCAAGAGCAGGCAAGCAATGTTCTTGATGATGGTGTCATTGGAGCAATTGATAAATTCGGTGGCAACTGGTTATTTGAAACGCTTTCAACAACAGAAGTACATGAGGTTAGATTGTCCCTAAAGGAAGAAACAATTAAAATTATCAATATTTACGATAAAATTGTTCCGTTAACAGGAATTGAGTCTGCAAATTTAACAGAAAACGAAATAAAAATGCTTAATGAAGCAATTGATGAAATGGAAAAATCCGAATACCTAACCGCAACAATAGCAAGTATTTTGTCACAGGTGTCAAAAGAGCTTTATGAGCATAAGGAGCTTGTTGTAATTAAGCTTCCTGATTATGGAAAAACCTTCAATCCCCTTGTTGAAACGGTATTACAGGTATTCTCAACCGCTGATTCTGAGGGTATTGTAAAAGACCTAAGAACGGTATCTGCTATTGTTGAAACAATGGTAGAAAAGGGCTTGTTCAGAGAATTGACAAGCGAAGAGGGAGATTTGTACCTTGTCCTTGAAAATGGTGAGTTTTATAGCGAGATTTTCGTAGAGCTATATAGAAATGAAAGAACAAGACCATTTGTACCTGCAATAGCAAATGCAATGCAAAGCTACTTATATGATGTTTACGAAAGCGTTAATGGCTTCCAGTACGGAAATGGTATCCCCGAAAGAATGGATGAAAGTAAAATTAATGAAGTAGCAGTCAGCGAGGAAGGCTTTAGAATAGCTGCTGCAATAAAGGAATTAAGACATTTTGCTCAAACAGTACAGGGTGGCGAGTATGTTGACGAAATTGTAAAGATGGGTGACTTTTCTGCTCTTGGTAGAGGCTTAAACCTTGTACGTGACAGCATAATTTTCGGTAATATGTATCACTTCTTACTTGATGCTGTGTTACATTCGGACACCTGTGCTAATTTAGGTATTTTCGACTCTAACTTTATCGAAAGTGCAACAGCACCGGATGCTGATATGGAAAGCCTCTTACTTTCAAGACAAAGCATTACGCTTCTTACCATTGCTATGTGGGAGGGTGACAAAACAGCACAAGAGGAATCACTTAAGGTTCTTATCGAGCAGGTTATGGCACACGATACCGACGCGCTTAAGGAGCTTGTAGAGGCTGAAAACCTTGAAAAATATGGTGTAAGAGGCGAAAAGGGTGAAACAATATCAAGTATAGTAAGTACATTGGCTGATACAATTCACACACACGAGTATGTAGATGAAAATGGTGATGGCTCAACAGAGGATGAAAAGCACGCCGAGGCTGAAAAGACAGCTCATATTCTTACAGTTATTACTGATGCTCATAATCATACTTCCGATGCTGATAATGTGTTCGATAATGGCGACGGATTATCAAAGTCAGGCGAAACTGCTGAAAACTTAGTTGATATTATATTGGATTCTGCAATAGCTACCGAAATGATTGACTCTGCTACACAAAATAGTGAATTAGACCCATACAATGTTCAAAATTCACTTACCGCTTCTGATACAGAGGCACTTCAAAATGCTTTAGCCAACAAATATGGCAGTGTAACAACTGAGGAAGAAAAGGCAGTAGTTGATGACATTGCAAATATCTTTGGAATTACATTAGTTCCTTAAACTTAATAGCTACATTAATTGTAAAAGAGCTTGTTTCTAATTGATGCGGTCTTGAAAGCCGTTTACCTTTAGAAACAGGCTTTTTTTATACTTTATGTGAAAAAATATTCATTTGCGTTAGATAAATATTCAATAGCTTGTTGCAATATGATTAAATAATGTGTAAGTATTCGATACGTTTTTGTGCAATTTTGTATAAACGAAAAAATATTCAAAAAAATCTTATTAATTTTCTTGACTTTTCGTACCTTATAGTATATAATGAAAAATATTTTAGTTGACTAAAGTGAGAGAATGAACGTATTAATTAAGAAAACGCTGTTTATTGTTACACTACTCTTACTGTATATGAGGTGATAAAATGCTTGAAATTTCAGAAAAAACCAATTTGTTAGAGCAAAAATCCTATAAGTATCAGCTACAGGACGTAGCAGAGCCAAATTTGTACAGAGACATATATCCATACGATGAAGTGCCAAAAATTCCATTTAACCATCGTCGTGTGCCAATCGGTATGCCTGAGGAAATTTGGATAACAGATACAACCTTGCGTGACGGTCAGCAGTCAATGGAGCCATATTCCGTTGAAGATATAGTTGAAATTTACAAATACCTTTCACGCTTAGGTGGACCAAACGGTATTATTCGTCAAACAGAATTTTTCATTTATAGTGAAAAGGATAGACGTGCTGTTGAAAAGTGTCAGGAGCTTGGCTTACAATTTCCTGAAATTACAACATGGATAAGAGCAAACAAGCAGGACTTCAAGCTTGTAAAGGATTTAGGAATTAAGGAAACAGGTATTCTTGTTTCAGCATCCGACTATCATATTTTCAAAAAACTAAAAATGACAAGAAAGGAAGCATTAAATCTTTACCTTTCCTCTGTTCATGATGCATTTGAGGCTGGTATTCGCCCACGCTGTCACTTAGAGGACATTACAAGAGCAGACTTTTATGGCTTTGTTGTTCCATTTGTAAATGAGCTTCAAAGAATGTCACAGGATGCAAAAATCCCTGTGAAAATTCGTGCTTGCGATACAATGGGCTACGGTGTACCTTATACAGAGGTTGCACTTCCACGTAGTGTTCCGGGAATTATTTATGGCTTGCAGCACTATTCCGATATTCCAAGCGAAATGCTTGAATGGCACGGTCATAACGACTTTTATAAGGCAGTTTCCAACGCAACAACAGCTTGGCTATATGGTGCATCAGCAGTTAACTGCTCACTACTCGGTATAGGCGAGAGAACAGGAAATATTCCACTTGAGGCAATGGTGTTTGAATACGCCTCACTTCGTGGCTCCCTTGATGGCATGGACCCGACAGTAATTACGGAAATTGCACATTTCTTCAAGGACAAAATGGGCTATAATATTCCACCGATGACACCGTTTGTTGGCTCAAACTTCAACCTAACACGTGCAGGCATTCACGCAGACGGACTTATGAAGGATGAGGAAATTTACAACATATTCAACACAAAGAAGCTACTTAATCGCTCTGCCGGAGTAATGGTTTCAAAAACCTCCGGTCTTGCGGGAATTGCTTATTGGATAAATAGTCATTATGAATTAGAGGGTGACAAGGCTGTTACAAAGCAGGACCCACACGTAATTGCTCTTAAATCTTGGGTTGATGAGCAATATGAGGGTGGCAGACAAAGCTCAATTACAGAAAATGAGCTTGAAGAAAAGTTAAAGGAAATTAGCATTATGCTGAAAGGAAATTGATATGGGACTTACACTTGCTCAAAAAATTATAAAAAATCATTTAGTGTCAGGAGAAATGAAGGTTGGTGAGGAAATCGCTCTTCGTATTGACCAAACCTTGACACAGGACGCAACAGGAACAATGGCTTATCTTGAATTCGAGGCTATTGGCATTCCAAGAGTCAGAACAAAGCTTTCCGTTGCATACATAGACCATAATACATTACAGTCAGGCTTTGAAAATGCTGACGACCATAGATACATTCAATCCGTTGCAAAAAAATTCGGTCTTAGATTTTCTCGTCCCGGTAATGGAATTTGCCACCAAGTACATCTTGAACGCTTTGGTGTACCGGGTATGACCCTTATCGGCTCTGATAGCCACACACCAACAGCAGGTGGTATTGGTATGCTTGCATTTGGTGCAGGTGGACTTGACGTAGCTGTTGCAATGGGTGGTGGTGAATACTACATCACAATGCCAAAAATGTTCAAGGTAAACCTAACAGGTAAGCTTCAGCCTTGGGTAAGCGCTAAGGATGTAAGCCTTGAAATTCTTCGTATCTTATCCGTAAAGGGTGGCGTTGGTGCTATTATTGAATGGGGTGGAGAGGGTTTAAAAACACTTTCTGTTCCGGAAAGAGCAACAATTACAAATATGGGAACGGAGCTTGGTGCAACAACATCTATCTTCCCATCTGATGAAATTACAAGAGAATTCTTAAAGGCTCAGGGCAGAGAAAAGGACTATACTCCGCTTTCAAGTGACCCGGATGCAGTATATGATAGAATAATCGACATTAACCTAAGTGAGCTTAAGCCACTTCTTGCTTGTCCTCATAGCCCTGATAACATTAAGAGTGCTGAGGAATTAAGCGGAATTAAGGTTGACCAGGTATGTATAGGCTCTTGTACAAACTCTTCACTTCGCGATATGTTAAGAGTAGCAAGCATGCTTAAGGGCAAAAAGATTGATGATAGTGTTAGCTTGTCAGTATCCCCGGGCTCAAAGCAGGTTCTTTCTATGCTTGCTGACTGTGGTGCGCTTTCCGATATTTTAGCATCAGGCGCTCGAGTTTTGGAATGTGCTTGCGGTCCTTGCATCGGTATGGGCTTTTCACCAAACTCCGCAGGCGTCTCCTTGCGTACCTTTAATAGAAACTTCGAGGGTAGAAGTGGAACAAAGGATGCACAGGTATATCTTGTATCACCTGAGGTTGCTGTTGCTTCAGCCTTGACAGGTTATATAACAGACCCACGTACCTTGGGCGAATATACAGAAATTGTAATGCCTGATGCATTTAAGCTTGATGATAGTGCGGTTGTAATGCCGGCTGACGAGGAAGAGGCTAAGTCCTTAGAAATTCTTCGTGGACCAAACATTAAGCCGTTCCCAACAACATATCCACTTGAAAACAATATTAAGGCAAAGCTTACATTAAAGGTTGGCGACAATATTACAACAGACCACATTATGCCTGCCGGCGCTAAGATTTTGCCATACCGTTCAAATATTCCATATCTTTCAAAATTCTGCTTTGCAGTATGTGATGAAACCTTTGCTCAAAGAGCAATTGAAAATAAATCAACAATTATTGTTGGTGGCTCTAACTATGGTCAGGGCTCATCAAGAGAGCACGCAGCGCTTGTTCCGCTTTACTTAGGCGTAAAGGCTGTTGTTGCTAAGAGCTTTGCAAGAATACACGCAGCAAACCTTGTAAACGCAGGTATTCTTCCACTCACCTTCAAAAACCCTGATGATTATGAAAAATGTGCACAGGGGGACGAATTATCCTTAGAAAATGTATTTGATGGAATGGAAAAGGGCGAAATTACACTTAATGTAAATGGTGAAAAAATTCCACTTGTATGTAGCTACACAAAGCGTCAAATTGACATTTTAAGAGCCGGAGGGCTTTTAGCTTACACAAAGGGTGAATAAAACAGTTGTATTTTTTCAAAGACTGTTATATAATATTATATAGGGATTGTCCCTAAACATCAAAATCAAGGAGAGCTATGAAATGAAAGAATTATCACAGGAAATCCTTAACACCTACAACCTATGGAAAACCGACGAAAGATTTGATCAGGCAACAAGAAATGAGCTTAGTGCAAGCCTTTCAAATGAGGAAATTGAGGATCGCTTTTGGAGAGATCTTGAATTTGGCACAGGCGGACTAAGAGGAGTAATGGGTGCCGGCACTAACAGAATGAACAAGTACATAATAAGAAAGGCAACAAAGGGCTTTGCTAATTATTTGCTTGATAAATATGGTAAAGAGGTTAGTCGTGGTGTTGCTATCGGCTATGACTCAAGAAATAATTCTGACACCTTTGCTAAGGAAGCGGCGCTTGTTATGGCTAAAAGTGGCATACCCGCATTTTTGTATGATGAGCTTATGCCAACACCAACCCTTTCCTTTACAGTAAGAGAGCTTAATTGTGTAGGCGGTATTGTTGTTACAGCAAGCCATAACCCTAAGGAATATAATGGCTACAAGGTTTATGACGAAACCGGCTGTCAGGTTTTGATTGATGACGCAAATGCAATTATCGGCTACGTAAACGCAATTACAGATATTCCTGCCATTGAGGTAATGGATGAAAAGGAAGCAAGAGCTACAGGACTTTTAAAGAGTGTTCCCGAAAGTGTTTACGAAAGCTTTATTGCAAATGTTGAAAAGCAGGCTCACGATATTGGCGAAAAGAGTGCAAAAATTGTATATACACCACTACACGGAACAGGTAATAAGCCTGTAAGACGTGTGCTTTCCGACCTTGGCTACAACGTAACAGTAGTTAAGGAGCAGGAAATTAAGGATGGTAACTTCCCAACAGTTATTTCACCAAACCCTGAAAACGCTGAGGCTTTAAGCATAGGAATTGACCTTTGTCAAAAGATAGGTGCTGACCTTATTTTAGGTACAGACCCGGACTGTGACCGTGTAGGTATTGCTGTTAATACCAAGGATGGTATGAAGCTATTTACAGGTAACCAAGTGGGTGCTTTGCTTGTTGATTATGTAATTAAAATGAACAAGGCACAGCTTAACGAGGGCTCAACTGTAATTAAAACAATTGTAACAAGTGAGCTTGGCGCAATTATTGCTAAAATGAATGGCTTAAAGGTTTGTGAGGTTTTAACAGGCTTTAAGTTTATTGGCGATATTATGAATCGCTTTGATAAAACAGGTAATGGTAGCTTTGTAATCGGCTACGAGGAAAGCTATGGCTACTTAGTAGGTAACCACGCAAGAGATAAGGATGCTGTTGTTGCATCAATGCTCATTTGCGAAATGGCAAGCTACTATAAAAACCAAGGTAAGACCTTAGTTGACGTAATGGAAGAAATTTACGCAAAATACGGTTATTTTCTTGATAAGCTTGACTCTTACACCTTAAAGGGAATTGACGGTGTTGAAAGAATACAAGCAATTATGAAGGAAATGAGAGAAAAGGGCAAAAATTTAATGCCAAATATTGCTGTTGTAAATGACTACACAGTAGGCATTGATGACCTTCCGAAGGCAGATGTTCTTAAGTTTGTATTTGAGGACTCCTCTTGGATTGCTATTCGTCCATCAGGCACAGAGCCAAAAATAAAGGTTTACTATTCAGTAAAGGGCGAAAACAAGGAAGATGCCGAAAAGGTATTAAAGGCTCGTCAAGACATTATAAATTCAATAATTAATGCATAATATTTTCAAGCAACCAAGCAAAAAACTTGGTTGCTTTTAATTTTATAGTTGAAAAATCATAATAAAAATGTTAAAATAAGTTATAACCACAATGGAGGAAAATGAAACGAAAAGAATTTTAGCTCTTTTGCTATGCTTATCTATGCTTGCTGTTTTACTTGTTGCTTGCAATGATGAAAACAAGCCAAGCAAGCCAAGTACAAGTACACAATCAAGCCTTAATAATGACGACAAGGATGATGAAGACAATAAGGATGAAAATGAAAAAGAAGAAAACGCATCAAATACAAAATATGACTACGATTTAAAGGAATATATTACTCTTCCGAATTATAAGGAATATGAGGTGGAAATTGAGCTTGATTATATACAACAGCTTATCGACTCCTATATTCTTGAAAAGGCAGTTAAGTCCAAGAAAACAATATGTATGCAGGGT
Organism: Clostridia bacterium; assembly: GCA_017621085.1. GTDB lineage: Bacteria > Bacillota > Clostridia > Oscillospirales > CAG-272 > RGIG2000. The sequence goes on from JAGATW010000035.1 coordinate 28,014, forward strand.
GATGTAGTTAATGTTTCTTACATAGGCTATCGTATAGACGAAAATAACGAAATCTTATATGAAGATGGTAAGCCTGTAATATTTAACGAAAGCGAAAGCTACGGTGTATATCTTGGCGCAGGCTTATCAATTAAGGAATTTGAAAGTGGAATTGTGGGAATGAAAATCGGGGAAATAAAGGAGATATTTTCCACCTTCCCAGAGGACTATTTCCAAGAGGATTTAGCCGGAGAAACAGTTATTTTTGAAATTGTTTTAAATGATATTTTTGAAGCTCCAATTTACAATAATACATTTGTAAGCACATATTTCAGCGAGTATAATAACACCGTTGATTTTGAGGATGCTTTAAAGAAAGGCTTAGCCTTAGACGAAATTGTTAAATACATCAATGATAATGCAACAGTTATAAGCTACCCACAAAAGGAATATAATCAAAAGCTTGAGGAGCTTGAGGAAATTGCCGAAATGTACGAGGAACAGTTAGGTATTAGCTTCGATACATATTTGCAACAAACCTATGGTCAAACAAGAGAAGAATATATAAAGGCTGAAATGAAGTCGGAAATGATATATTATGCCGTTGCACAGGCAGAAAATCTTGAGGTTACATCTCAAATGCTGACAAATGAAAAGTCTTCACTCTTAACCTACTATAAGGACTACTATATGACCAATGGTAATATGAGTGAGGCAAAGGCAATAGAGGCCGCAAAAGCATTTGTTGAAAGCTTAGGTACTGATTATATTTATAAGGCTGTAATTGATAATCTTGTTGAGGACATTCTTCCAAGACTTGTTGAAATTAAGGAAAATGCAAAAACTTACACTTCAATAACAGAGGTTTTAGCCGAAAGAGAAGGGCTTTTAGAGGGTGATTCAATTGGTGACCTTTGCCCAAGCTATGAAATTGAGGCTTTTGACGGAAACGGTGCGCTTGGTACAACAATTGACCCAAGTAAAAACATTGGCAAATATACCATAATCAATTTCTGGGGAACTTGGTGTACTCCTTGCAAAAACGAGCTTCCGCATTTTGATAGAGTAGCAACTGAATATAAGGATATTTTAACAATATATGCAGTTCATTCAGCACAAGGCTACAACAAAGCAAGTGAGTATGTTTTAAACAACTATAATGACTCCGATATGGTATTCTTAAAGGATTACTATGTTAACCCAAACGATGAATATAGTGGAGAGGTTTACTTTTCTGCATTGGGTGGTAGCACAGGCTATCCTTACACAGTCATTTTAGATGAAAAGGGTATAATAATTTATCAGCATACAGGTGCGCTGAATTATAATCAATTAGTTAATGTATTAGTTGGATTAGGTGTAATAACAACCGAATGAAATAAAGAGCAAGAGTAAATTTTCTTATTCTTGCTCTTTAATTTTGCCAAAAAAGTAAAACATATGATTATAAATTCACTTTATCCCTTTAAAATGTTAAAATTCTTGAATAAACTTTCAAAAAAGTATTGACAAATCAACATAAATATAATAAAATACTAAATATATATAAAGACGGTGAAGAGAACAAGGCCATATGGAGTATTAAAGAGAGCTGTTGGCAGGTGCGAAACAGTATAGGAGGTATGGCATACTCATCTCGGAGTCGCTAACCGAATAAAGTAGGCTTAGTCGGGAGCTCCCGTTATAGAGTAAATCTGTTGATAGACAGAAAAGTGGGCGTATTTCGTCAAGTAGAGTGGTACCACGGAGAAAATACCTTCGTCTCTTTATACATAGCATTTTTGCGTTTGTATATAAGAGGCTGTTTTTATTTTGACGAAAGAACCAAAGGACCCGTAAGAAAGGAAAAAACAATGAAAAACTGTGAAAAATACTCTAAGCAATTCTTCACCCCACAGGGTGTAACAATGGATTGGGTAAAAAAGGATTCTATCTCAAAGCCACCAATTTGGTGTAGTGTTGATTTAAGAGATGGAAACCAAGCGCTTATAATCCCTATGAGCCTTGAAGAAAAACTTGAGTTTTTCAAGCTTTTATGCAAGGTTGGCTTTAAGGAAATTGAAATTGGATTTCCGGCAGCCTCTGAAACTGAATATGAATTTTGCCGTAAGCTAATTGAGGAAAACTTAATTCCCGACGATGTAACAATTCAAGTTCTTACCCAGTCAAGAGAGCATATTATTGCAAAAACCTTTGAGGCTATTGATGGCGCAAAGCATGCAGTAGTCCATCTATATAATTCCACCTCTGTTGCTCAACGTGAGCAGGTGTTCAAAAAGAGCAAGGAGGAAATAATTGAAATTGCCAAATTCGGCGCAAATCTTTGCAACAAGTATAAAGCAAAGGCAAAGGGCAAAATCACCTTTGAGTATTCACCTGAAAGCTTTACAGGTACAGAGCCCGAGTTCGCTGCCGAAATTTGTAATGAGGTAATTTCTATTTGGAATCCAACTCCTGATGATAAGGTAATTATCAATTTGCCTGTTACCGTGTCACACTCAATGCCACACGTGTACGCAAATCAGGTTGAGTATATGTGCAAAAATCTTAAAAATAGAGAAAGCTTAATAATCTCACTTCACCCACATAATGACAGAGGCTGTGCAGTAGCTGATAGTGAAATGGGACTTTTAGCAGGTGGTGACCGTATTGAGGGAACACTTTTCGGCAATGGTGAAAGAACAGGTAATGTTGATATAATCACTCTTGCACTAAATATGTATTCACAGGGTATTGACCCTGGTCTTGACTTTTCAAACCTTCCTGAAATTACGGAGGTTTATGAAAAGGTTACAAGAATGCACGTTTACGAAAGACAGCCATATAGTGGTCAATTGGTATTCGCAGCATTTAGTGGCTCACACCAAGATGCTATTGCAAAGGGAATGAAGTTTAGGCAGGAAAAGGACCGAGTCTGGGATGTGCCATACCTTCCTATTGACCCAACAGACGTTGGCAGAGTTTACGAGGCAGACGTTATTCGTATCAACTCACAGTCAGGTAAGGGCGGTATCGGTTATATTCTTGAAACTCAGTTTAACCATAATCTCCCACCAAAAATGAGAGAAGCATTTGGTTATCACGTAAAGAGCATTTCAGATCACGAGCACAGAGAATTACAGCCTAAAGAGGTTTATGATATTTTTGTGCGTGACTTTGTAAATGTTGCAACAGTAGTAGATGTTGAAAATGCAATCTTTACTGCAATTGAGGGTGGAAGAAAGGCAGAATGCGAAATTATCTATAACGGAATCAAGCAAAATGTTGTTTCCACAGGTAATGGTAGACTTGACGCAGTTTCTAACGCAATTAAGCAGTCAACAGGCGTTGACTATACATTTGAAAATTATACTCAGCACGCCTTAGAGGAAAAAACAACCTCCCAGGCTGCATCATATGTAAGCATTACAAGTAATGGCAAAGCATATTACGGAGCAGGAATTGATAGCGATATTATCGTTGCATCAATCAAGGCTTTGGTAAGTGCCATTAACATAATGCTCTCCAAATAATAAAGAAAAGGAGCTTTGTGTATGAAATTAACAGGTGCGGAAATTATTATAAGAACCTTAATTGAGCAAGGCACAACCGACGTTTTCGGTTACCCCGGTGGACAGGTTATTAATATTTATGATGCCCTTTATAAGTATCAGAATGAAATAAACCACATACTAACAGCACATGAGCAGGGCGCTGCTCACGCAGCAGACGGTTATTCAAGAGCAACAGGTAAGGTTGGCGTATGTATTGCGACCTCAGGCCCCGGTGCTACAAACCTTGTAACAGGTATTGCAACAGCAATGCTTGACTCAATTCCAATGGTAGCAATTACAGGTAACGTTCCTTGTAGCCTAATAGGTAAGGACAGCTTCCAGGAAATTGATATTACAGGCATTACCCTTCCAATTACAAAGCACAATTACTTTGTAAATAAAATCGAGGATTTAGCAGACTCCATTCGTGAGGCATTCCAAATTGCAAAATCAGGAAGACCGGGTCCTGTCTTAGTTGACGTTCCGAAGGACGTGCAGGTTGCAACTTATGAGTATGAGCCACAGCCGATAGCTCCGAAAATCCCGCTTCCCAAGGCAGACGAGGAGTCAATTGACGAGGCTGTTAAGCTTATCAACGAGTCCAAAAGACCATACATCTACATCGGTGGTGGTGCTGCCGGTCTTGGTATGGGACAGGAAATTATTAACTTCGCTGAAAAGATAGATGCTTGCATTGGTTGTACCTTTATGGGCCTTTCAGCAGTTCCCGATAACTGTGATAGATTTTTAGGAATGCAGGGAATGCACGGTCACTTTGCATCATCTATGGCGCAAAAGGAAGCTGACTTAATTATCGGTGTTGGTGTTCGCTTTAGCGACAGAGCCACAGGTAATGTAGCTAAATTTGCTAATGAAACAAAAATAATTCAGTTAGACCCGGACTTTGCAGAAATTAACAAGAACGTAAACGTAGATTTAGGTATAATTGCCGATGTTCGTGATGCATTCTTAAGAATTGCTGAAAAGTGCGAGGCAAGAAAGAATATCAGCTGGGAAAAGGCTGTAATGGAGCTTAAGGAAAAGGAAGCATCTATTGATAAAAAGGCTGCTCAAATGGCAGGGGACAGAATGACTCCTAAAATGGTATTTGATGTAATTAACGCAAACAAGCTTCCGAGAACAATAATTACAACAGACGTTGGTCAGCATCAAATGTGGGCTGCTCAATATTCAAAATTTGATACAACAAGACGCTTTGTATCAAGTGGTGGTCTTGGAACAATGGGCTTTGGCTTAGGCGCTGCAATGGGCGCATCAGTTGCAACAAATGACCCAACCGTATTAATAACAGGTGACGGTAGCTTTGGTATGAACCTAAATGAGCTGGCAACAGCAGTTACATACAATATACCTGTCGTTATAGTTCTTATGAACAACGGAGTTTTAGGTATGGTAAGACAGTGGCAAAACCTATTTTTCCAAAAGAGATTTTCAAATACAGTTCTTCAAAGAAAAACTGATTTTGTAAAGCTTGCCGAGGCATTTGGCGCAGTTGGTATGAGAGCTAACACAATTAGCGAATTTGAAAATGCCTTTAAAAAAGCAGTTACACTTGGCAAGCCGGTCCTTATTGATACATTAATTGACAAGGATGAATTTGTTCTTCCAATGCTCCCACCCGGTGGCTCAATTGATGATATTATCGTTAAAATAGAGGAGGACAAGAAATGAATAAATTTGTAATTGCAGTATATGTAGAAAACAAATTCGGCGTACTTACAAGAGTTACAAGTATGTTCACCCGTCGTGGCTTTAATATTGATGCCCTAACGGTTGGTGAAACAGAGTCCCCCGAGTATTCAAGAATTACAATTTGCCTAAGTGGCGACGGATATGCAAAGGAACAGCTGATTAATCAGCTTCGCAAGCTATTCAACGTAAAAAAGGTTGAGGTGCTTGAGGAAAGTGAGGCTATTAAAAGAGAGCTTGCCCTTGTTAAAATTAAGAATAGCAAGGAAACAAGAGGCGATGTTCTTTCAGCCGTTGAGGTATATAGAGCAAAGGTAATTGACTACACCCTTGATGAAATGTGTGTAGAAATCACAGGCGACCCATCTAAGATTGACGCATTTATTAAGCTAATGATTCCTTACGGAATTATTGAAATGTGTCGTACAGGTATAGTTGCCCTTGAAAGAGGAAGTGAAACACTTCTGTCAAAGAACACCAAAACAGGTGTAATTAAGAAAAGATAATTTTTAAATTTAAGGAGAATACAAAAATGGCAAACATCTATTATCAACAGGATTGTGATCTTAACAAGTTAAACGGTAAAACCGTTGCAATAATCGGCTACGGCTCACAGGGTCACGCACACGCACTTAATTTAAAGGAGTCTGGCGTTAACGTAATTGTAGGTCTTTACGAGGGCTCAAAGAGCTGGGCAAAGGCTGAAAAGGCCGGTCTTAAGGTAATGACATCATTTGACGCAGCAAAGAATGCTGACATCATTATGATTCTTATCAATGACGAAAAGCAGGCAAAGCTTTACAAGGAAAGCATTGAGCCAAACCTTACAGATGGCAAAACACTTATGTTTGCTCACGGCTTTAACATTCACTTCGGTTGCATTAAGCCACCAAAGAACGTAAACGTAATAATGGTAGCTCCAAAGGGTCCTGGTCACACAGTTCGCTCTGAGTATCAGGTAGGTAAGGGTGTTCCTTGTCTTGTAGCTGTTCATCAGGACGCAACAGGCGACGCACTTGAAATCGGTCTTGCATACGCACTTGGTATTGGTGGCGCAAGAGCCGGTGTTCTTGAAACAACCTTTAGAACAGAAACAGAAACAGACCTCTTTGGTGAGCAGGCAGTTCTTTGCGGTGGCGTTTGCGCACTTATGCAGGCAGGCTTTGAAACTCTTACAGAGGCTGGCTATGACCCAAGAAACGCATACTTTGAGTGTATCCACGAAATGAAGCTTATCGTTGACTTGATTTACCAAAGTGGCTTTGAGGGAATGAGATATTCTATTTCCAACACAGCTGAGTATGGTGACTATATCACAGGTCCAAAGATTATTACTGAGGAAACAAAGAAGGCTATGAAGAAGATTTTAGCTGACATTCAGGACGGAACCTTTGCAAAGGACTTCTTGCTTGATATGTCCGATGCCGGCTCACAGGTACACTTCAATGCTATGAGAAAGATTGCATCAGAGCATCCAAGTGAGGTAGTTGGTAAGGAAATCAGAAAGCTTTATAGCTGGGCTGACGAAGAAAAGTTTATCAACAACTAATAAATTATAAAATCCATAGAGTGGGGCTTGTCCCCACTATCTATGGTGAGGTACACAATGATAAAAGATACAATAGTTAATGGTTCACATAATGCACCACATCGTTCTCTTTATAAGGCACTTGGTTTAACCAAGGAGGAGCTTGACCGTCCATTAATCGGTATTGTAAGCTCATATAATGAGATTGTTCCGGGTCATATGAACCTTGATAAAATCACACAGGCTGTAAAGCTTGGCGTAGCTATGGCAGGTGGTACACCTATTATGTTCCCTGCAATCGCCGTTTGTGACGGTATTGCTATGGGTCATGTGGGTATGAAGTATTCACTTGTTACAAGAGATTTAATAGCTGACTCAACCGAGGCTATGGTAATGGCGCACGGCTTTGATGGTCTTGTTATGATACCTAACTGTGATAAGAACGTACCGGGACTTTTAATGGCAGCGGCAAGACTTAATATTCCAACAGTATTTGTAAGTGGTGGACCTATGCTTGCCGGTAGAGTTGACGGACACAAAACAAGTCTTTCCAGTATGTTTGAGGCAGTAGGCTCATATAAGGCTGGCACACTTGATGACTGTGGACTTTGCGAATTTGAAAATAAGGCTTGCCCAACCTGTGGCTCTTGCTCAGGTATGTATACAGCCAATTCAATGAACTGCTTAACAGAGGTTCTTGGTATGGGCTTGCAGGGCAATGGTACAATTCCGGCTGTATATTCTGCAAGAATTGAGCTTGCAAAGCATGCAGGTATGCAGGTAATGGAGCTTGTAAGAAAGAATATAAGACCAAAGGACATTATGACAAAGAGCGCTATTCAAAATGCTATTACAGCAGATATGGCGCTTGGTTGCTCAACAAACAGTATGCTGCATTTACCTGCAATAGCAAATGAATGTGGTGTTGAGTTTAATCTTGATGATGTTAACGTAATTAGCGAAAAAACACCAAACCTTTGTCACTTAGCCCCTGCCGGTCCTACATATATGGAGGACTTAAATGAGGCTGGTGGTGTCTATGCTGTATTAAAGGAGCTTACAAAGTTAGGGCTTTTAGATACAAGTGTAATGACAGTAACAGGCAAAACCCTTGGTGAAAATATTGAAAATGCGTACAATAAAGACCCACAAACTATAAGACCAATTGATAATCCATTCACCAAAACAGGTGGAATTGCAGTGCTTAAGGGTAACTTAGCACCGGACGGATGCGTGGTTAAGAGAAGCGCTGTTGCTCCTGAAATGCTTGTGCACGAAGGACCTGCTAAGGTATATGAAAGCGAGGAAGAGGCAATAGAGGCAATCTACGCAGGAAAGATAGTAAAGGGCGATGTTGTCGTTATTCGCTACGAGGGACCAAGTGGTGGACCCGGTATGAGAGAAATGCTTTCCCCAACCTCTGCAATTGCGGGTATGGGACTTGATAAGGACGTTGCATTAATAACAGACGGACGCTTCTCAGGTGCTACAAGAGGAGCATCAATCGGTCACGTTTCTCCGGAGGCTGTAAGTGGTGGTACAATCGCTTACGTAAAGAATGGTGATATTATTTCAATCAATATTCCTGAATATAAAATAGAGCTTAAGGTTTCCGACGAGGAGCTTAATAAGCGTAAGGCAGAAATGCCAATAAAGAGAAAGGAAAACATAACAGGCTATCTTAAGAGATATGCTCAAATGGTTTCCTCAGCCGATAAGGGCGCAATTATCAACAGATAAGAAGCATAAAAGGATAGCTCCCTTGTGTAAAGGGAGCTGTCAGCTATGCTGACTGAGGGATTGTTAACCCAAGTCCACAAAAATGCTTGTGGATTTTGGTTAGAGATTTCCAAGTGAAAGGAAGATATATTATGTCAATGACAATGACTCAAAAAATCTTAGCAGCACATGCAGGACTTGACAAGGTAGAGGCAGGACAATTAATTCTTGTAAGCCTTGACAGAGTTTTAGGTAACGATATTACCTCTCCTGTTGCTATTAAGGAATTTAATAAAATCGGTGTAGACAAGGTTTATGACAAGGAAAAGGTAACAATGGTTATGGACCACTTTGCACCAAACAAGGATATTAAGGCAGCAGTACAATGCAAAATGTGTCGTGACTTCTGCAACGAAAAGGAAATTACAAACTTCTTTGATGTCGGAAGAATGGGTATTGAGCATGCACTTCTACCGGAAAAGGGCTTAGTTGTAAGTGGTGACGTTGTAATCGGCGCTGACTCACACACCTGTACATATGGCGCATTAGGTGCATTTTCAACCGGTGTTGGCTCAACAGATATGGCTTGCGGTATGGCAACAGGCAAGGCTTGGTTTAAGGTACCATCTGCAATTAAATTTGTTCTTAAGGGCAAGCTTAATAAATACGTATCAGGCAAGGACGTTATTCTTCACATTATAGGTAAAATCGGAGTGGATGGCGCACTTTATAAGTCAATGGAATTTGTTGGCGAGGGTGTTTCCTCCCTTACAATCTATGACCGTCTGACTATTTGCAATATGGCAATTGAGGCAGGTGCTAAGAACGGCATTTTTGAGGTTGATGAGCAAACTGTTGCTTACATTAAGGAAAGAAGTGACCGTGAAATTAAGTCCTATAAGGCAGACGAGGACGCAGTATATGATGAGGTTTATGAAATAGACCTATCTAAAATTAAATCAACAGTTGCATTCCCACACTTGCCGGAAAATACAAAAACCTTTGATGAAATCGGTGACATTGTAATCGACCAGGTAGTTATCGGCTCTTGTACAAACGGTCAGTACAAGGACATAGAAGAGGCAGCTATGATACTTAAGGGAAGAAAGGTAGCTAAAAACGTTCGTGCAATCATTATTCCCGCCACACAGGATATTTACCTAAAAGCAGTTGAAAACGGACTTGTTAAAATCTTTATTGAGGCTGGTTGCGTAGTTTCAACTCCAACCTGTGGTCCTTGCTTAGGTGGTTATATGGGCATTCTTGCAGCTAAAGAGCGTGCAGTTGCCACAACAAACCGTAACTTTGTAGGTCGTATGGGCGATGTAACCTCTGAGGTTTACTTAGCATCTCCGGCAGTTGCCGCTGCAAGTGCAATTGCAGGTAAAATAGCAGACCCTGCAAAAATATAAGAAGGGAGAAATTATAAAATGGTATATACAGGCAAAGTAATAAAATATGGTGATAATGTAGATACAGACGTAATTATCCCTGCAAGATATCTTAACACAAGCGACCATAGTGAGCTTGCATCACACTGTATGGAGGACTTAGATAAGGACTTTACAAAAAGGGTAGAAAAGGGCGATATTATGGTAGCAGGAGATAACTTCGGCTGTGGCTCATCAAGAGAGCATGCTCCTATTGCAATTAAGGCAAGTGGTATTTCCTTGGTAATAGCAAATACCTTTGCAAGAATTTTCTATCGTAACTCAATTAATATCGGTCTTGCAATTCTTGAATGTCCGGAGGCTGTTGCAAATATTAGTGACGGCGATAAGGTAGAGGCAGACTTAGATAATGGTATTATCTACAATCGCACAACAGGAAAAAGCTTTAAAACTCAGCCGTTCCCGGAATTTATTCAAAAAATAATTGAAAATGGTGGACTGATTGAAACTATCAAAAAGGGAGAGCTTAACTAAAATGAATTACAATATAGCATTATTAAAGGGTGACGGAATTGGTCCGGAAATTGTTGACAGTGCCGTTAAGGTTTTAGAGGTTGTTGGTAAAAAGTTCGGACACGTGTTTAATTTTACACCATACTTAATAGGTGGCTCAGCTATTGACGCAACAGGTGAGCCTCTCCCAAAGGAAACAGTTGAGGGCTGCTTGGCATCTGACAGTGTGCTATTAGGTGCAGTAGGTGGACCAAAGTGGGACACATTACCGGGCAATATGCGTCCGGAAAAGGCGCTTCTCGGTATTCGTTCAGCAATGGGGCTGTTTACTAACCTTCGTCCGGCAAAGCTTTACCCGGCATTAAAGGGAGATTGCCCACTTCGCGAGGATATTGTTGCAAACGGCTTTGATATTATGATTGTTCGTGAGCTAACAGGTGGTATCTATTTTGGCGAAAGAGGATTTAGAGAAGGCAAATACGGTGAGGAAGCATACGATACAGAATGCTATTCCCGTATGGAAATTGAAAGAATTTGCAAGGTAGCCTTTGAAACAGCGATGAAGAGAAACAAAAAGCTTGTAAGCATTGATAAGGCAAATGTTCTTGACTCCTCTCGTCTATGGAGAAATGTTGTTCACAAGATGGCAAAATCCTACCCTGAGGTAGAGGTTTCAGATATGCTTGTGGACAATGCCGCAATGCAGCTTGTAAGAAACCCTGCACAATTTGACGTTATTGTAACAACAAATATGTTCGGTGACATTCTATCAGACGAGGCATCTCAAATTACAGGCTCTATCGGTATGCTACCATCAGCATCTCTTGGCAATAATACAAGAGGCTTGTATGAGCCAATTCACGGCTCAGCTCCTGATATTGCTGGCTGGAATGTTGCAAATCCAATAGCTACTATTCTTTCAGCTGCTATGATGCTTCTTTATTCCTTTAATCTAACAAAGGAAAGCGAAGCAATTGTAAACGCAGTAAACAAGGTGCTTGAGGCAGGCTACAGGACAGCAGATCTTGCCCACGGCGCACCATCACTTTCAACCACAGAAATTACAGATAAGATTATAGAAAACCTTTAAAAAAATGTCAAAAATAAGTGAATTATACACACGTCTATGCACTTTTTCTGTATTTAACGGAGTATTTAACAAAACCTTGTTTAAAAAATTCCGTGAATATGTTAAGGAAAGCGCAAGGGACGAAAAGATTAAAAAATATGGCGAGCTTGTGTCTAACCTATACACTCACGGAGCTGACTTAACTGCTTATGTTAAGAGAATAGCCTTTGAGGATGCAAACGTATATGTTAAGGCAGTAAGTGCCAAAAAGTCAATTAATAATAATATTAAAAATGCTGTAAAATATGAGCTTGACGTGCTTTCAGAATTTGCAGGACTTACAAAAGAGGATTTTGCCTCTGATATGGGATATGATGGTATTTTACCGTCATTTGACAGTTGTTCAATAGACCTTTTTAGCGAGTACAACACAAGACTTGAAAGCATAGAAAAATATGGCTATGGTATATTTACAGCCAACTGTATGTTCTCAGTTACAGATACAGGGTCAATTGTTCCTGTTGCAACAGCTGATGAAACTACAATTAAGGACTTTATAGGCTATCGTGAGGAAAGAGAAAAGGTTATTAACAATACCATATCATTCCTTAAGGGTAAGCCTAGTGCCAACATACTGCTGTATGGTGATGCGGGTACAGGTAAGTCCTCAACTGTAAAGGCAGTTGCTAACCATTTCTTTGATGAGGGACTTCGATTAGTTGAAATTAGAAAAACTCAGCTTCTTCTTTTGCCAAAGGTAATGGCTGAAATCAGCAAAAACCCACTTAAATTTATAATATTCATTGACGACCTTTCCTTTAATCAAAATGATGATAACTTCAGTATGCTTAAGGCAACCCTTGAGGGCTCAGCAAGTGCTAAGGCAAAAAATGCTGTAATTTATGCAACAAGCAACCGTCGCCACATAATCAAGGAAAGCTTTGGGGACAGGGAAGGCAATGATATTCACAGAAACGATACAGTACAAGAAACCCTTTCACTTTCTGAAAGATTTGGCTTAACTATTCGCTTTGCTAAGCCTGAAAAGAAGCTCTATCTTGAAATTGTCCACGAGCTTGCACAAAGACACGGTGTAACAATGGACAAGGAGGAGCTTGAAATAAAGGCAGAGGCATTTGCACTAAATAGAGGCTATCGCTCAGCACGCTGTGCAGAGCAATTTATAAACAGCTTACTCTAAGGTAGGAGAAAAATATGTTAACACTTGATAATGTATATCGCGCAAGCTATGCTTTAAAGGGCGTAATTCGCAAAACTGACGTAATTCGCGCACCAAAGCTTAATAGCGAGGCAGATATATACCTAAAAACAGAAAATTTGCAAATTACAGGCTCATTTAAGATTCGTGGCTCTTACTATAAAATGACCACCCTTACAAATGAGGAAAAAGCCAAGGGAGTTATTGCTTGCTCTGCTGGAAATCACGCACAGGGAGTTGCCTTGGCTGCTCAAAAGAATGGAATAAAGGCAGTTATTTGCTTGCCCGACGGAGCTCCAATTTCTAAAATTGAAGCAACCAAAAGCTATGGTGCTGAGGTTTGCTTGGTTGAGGGCGTTTATGATGACGCCTATAATAAGGCATTACAGCTAAGAGATGAATGTGGTTACACCTTTATTCATCCATTTAACGACCCTGATGTAATAGCAGGTCAAGGCACAATTGCTCTTGAATTAATGGAGCAAATTGCAGATATGGACGCAGTTATTGTACCAATCGGTGGTGGTGGACTTATCTCCGGTGTTGCATACACAATAAAGATGCTAAATCCACAAATTAAGGTTTATGGCGTACAGGCAAGTGGCGCACCATCAATGCAAAAATCAATTAACGAGGGTGAGATTATAACTCTTCCAAGTGTTTCTACAATCGCAGATGGTATCGCTGTTAAAAAGCCAGGCGACCTTACATATGAGCTTTGTCAAAAATATGTTGATAAAATTGTAACAGTTACTGATGATGAAATTTCAGCAGCAATCCTTGCATTAATGGAGCAACAAAAGCTTGTAACAGAGGGTGCTGGTGCAACTGCTGTTGCCGCCGCTATGTTTAATAAGGTTGACATAAAGGGCAAAAAGGTAGTTTGCCTGCTTTCAGGTGGTAATATTGATGTTACAATTCTTTCAAGGGTAATTAAGCGCGGACTTTTAATGTCAGGAAGAACTGCACAGCTAACAGTTGAGTTAGCAGACAAGCCGGGACAGTTAAAGAACGTATCAAGAATTATTGCAGACCTTGGTGGCAATGTAACCTCTGTTCACCACGAAAGAGCAAATGAGGGCTCTGACGTTACAGGATGCTACCTAAGAATTGTAATGGAAACAAGAAACTTTGAGCATATTGCTGAAATCAAAAAGGGCTTAACCGATTTTGGCTTTAAGCTTGTATAAGGAGAACGTTATGTTAAAGAAAATTTCAACTGATAAAGCACCAAGCGCAATAGGACCATATTCACAAGCAATTGTATTTGGGAATATGCTGTTTACCTCCGGTCAAATTCCAATTAATCCTGAAACCGGCAACATTGAGGCTCAAACAATAGCCGAGCAAACAGAGCAGGTTATGAAGAATTTAGGCGCAGTTTTAAGTGAGGCTGGCTCAAGCTTTGAAAAAGCAATAAAGACAACCTGCTTCCTTGCAAACATTAGTGATTTTGGCGCATTCAATGAGGTTTATGCTAAGTATTTTACCGAAAAGCCTGCAAGAAGCTGTGTTGCAGTTAAGGATTTGCCAAAGGGCGCTCTTGTAGAGGTTGAGGTAATTGCAGAGATATAAATGAAAAGGTTAGTTATTTTAATAATCGCTCTTGGCTTACTCCTAATCAGCTGTGGAAACAGTCAAAACGAGCAAGATAAGGGACTGTCCCCTGCACCAAATTTTACTATGCAGGACTATGAGGGGAATATAGTTAAGCTAAGTGATATGATAGATAAGCCCATAGTTTTAAACTTCTGGGCAACCTGGTGTTCACCCTGCAAGGCAGAGCTTCCCGATTTTCAAAGAGCATATGAAAAATACGGAAACGAAATAAACTTTGTTATTGTAGATTTAACAGACGGGGACGAAACGGTAGAAAAAGCAAAAAGCTATTTAAGTCAAAATGGCTATACCTTTCCTTGCTATTTTGATGTAAATGGAGAAGGAAGCTATTACTATAACATAACCTCAATTCCGAGAACATATTTTATTTCAACAGATGGCTATATTCAGTACAAGGTAGAGCAAATGATATCAATGAGCTCCCTCGAATTCGGAATAAACCTTATAAAATAACCTAATATTAAGTAAGAGATTTTGCTAAATTTGGTAAAATCTCTTCTTTATTGTTGCATTAAAGTGGGTTTTGCGTATTAATATTATAATATTATAATATTTTACTTGACTAAAGCGAAATTTTAGTATAAAATACTATTGACAAATTGAAGGTTATGTAGTATAATTTAGCATATTAACACTTTACAACACTAAAGCGAGGTTGAAAATGAATAAGTTACACACAAAAGAGGTAGATACTTTATTTGAGGCAATCATATCATTAAAATCAGTAGAGGAATGCTATAAGTTTTTTGAGGATGCCTGCACAATTAAAGAGGTTTTGGAAATTGCCCAAAGATTAAAGGCAGCAAAAATGCTAACTGAGGGTGTAAATTATGCGGTTATCAGCAAGGAAACAGGAATGAGCACAGCTACAATCAGCCGTGTTAACAGATGCCTTGAATACGGTAACGGTGGATATGCAATGATTCTTGAAAGATTATCTAAAAAGGAAGACTAAGACGTGATAGACGAAAGATATTTAAGAAACGAAGAAAAGGTAATATATGGACTTCGTTCACTGTATGGAAGATATGGCTATCTCCCATTTAATATGAGCAAGTTTGAGGAATATGAGCTATATGTAAAAAACAAGGAGTTTTTAGTTAGCGATAGCGTAATTACCTTTAACGATACAAACGGTAAGCTTTTAGCCCTAAAGCCTGACGTTACCTTGTCAATTATAAAAAACTGTCAGGACGAAAAGGGTGTTAAGCAAAAGCTTTATTATAACGAAAATGTATATAGAATTTCCGGTAGCACAAGACAGTTTAAGGAATTAATGCAAACAGGACTTGAATGTATTGGTGACATTGATTTGTACGATACGTTTGAGGTTGTTTCCCTTGCCTGTGCAAGCCTTTCTGAAATTTCAAATAACTATGTATTGGAAATTTCACATCTTGGTATTTTAAGCTCCTTGCTTGATAATACCTGCACAAATGAGGAATTTCAAGGTGCAGTTATGGAGTGCATAAAGCAGAAAAACTCCCACGAAATTAAAGGTCTTTGCGAAAAATATGAGATATCAGATGATAAAGCACAACGCCTTTGCAACTTTGTGTCAATTTACGGCAAGGCAGATGATGTTTTGGAAAAGCTTTATGCGTATGATGTTGACCAAGGCTTTACAAACGCTGTAAATGAGCTGAAATCCATTATGGATTTACTCAAATCGACAGAGTACAAAAACAATATTCGCATTGATTTTTCTATTGTTAACGATATGAATTATTACAATGGAATAGTGTTCAATGGCTTTATTGAGGGCATTTGTGAAACTGTGCTTTTCGGTGGCAGATACGACAAAATGCTAAAGAAAATGAACAAAAGCTCATGTGGTATCGGCTTTGCCTTGTACCTTGACCTTTTAGAGGTATTATATAAAGACTTTACCGAGTTTGATGTTGATACCTTAGTTCTCTACGATGAAAAGGTAGAAATAAACGACCTTGATGCTTGTGTTAAAGAATATATGGAAAACGGCAAAAGAGTATCAGCACAGAAGTCTATTCCATCAAAGCTAAGATACAAGGAAATTGTGGATTTAAGAGGGGAGGCGAAATAATGATAAATGTAGCACTCCCAAAGGGACGCTTAGGAGAAAAGGTTTATAAAATGTTTGCAGAGGCAGGCTATGAGTGTCCATCAATTTTGGAAAATAACAGAAAGCTTATATTTGAAAACAAGGAAAAGAATGTGCGCTATTTCTGGGTAAAGCCATCTGACGTATCTATATACGTTGAAAGAGGTGCTGCTGATATCGGAGTTTGTGGCAAGGACATTCTTTTAGAGTATGAGCCGGATATATATGAAATCCTTGATTTGAATATGGGCAAATGCCGTATGGCAGTTGCAGCAAAAAAGGATTTTTACGATAACACAGAAAAGACCTTAAGAGTAGCTACAAAGTTTGTTAATATTGCAAAAAAGCATTACGCATCAAAATGTCGTAATATTGATATTATCAAGCTTAATGGCTCAATAGAAATAGCTCCAATCTTGGACTTGTCTGATGTAATTGTCGATATTGTTGAAACAGGTACAACCTTAAAGGAGAATAACTTAGAGGTAATGGAAACAATTGTACCAATTTCAGCTCGCTTAATAGTAAATAAAGCAAGCTTTAAATTCAAAACTGAGGAAATAGAAAAAATAGCTCAAGGCTTAAAAGAGCAGGTAGAGGCAAATGATTAAGATTTATAAGTATGGTGAGGTGCCAAATAGCGAAATCTTCGCACGTGACAACATTGATAGTGGTGTTGAGGGCATTGTCACCGATATAATTGAAAATGTAAAGAAAAATGGTGATAAAGCGCTTTTTGAATACTGTGAAAAATTCGATAAGGTTAAGCTTTCAAGCCTTGAAGTAAGCGAAGAGGAAATTAATAAGGCATTTGAAATAGCTGATAAAAGCTTTATTGAAATCGTAAAGGAGGCGGCAGAAAACATAAAAGCCTTCCACGAAAAGCAGGTAAGAAACAGCTTTATTATTAGTGAAAAGGATGGAGTTGTTACGGGTCAAAAGGTAACACCTATTGAAAAGGTGGGTCTTTACGTTCCCGGTGGCACAGCTGCATACCCATCAACTGTATTAATGGACAGTATTCCTGCTAAAATTGCAGGATGTAGCGAAATAGTAATGGTAACACCACCATCTAAGGATGGAAGCGTTAACCCTAACATTTTAGCTGCTGCCAAAATTGCAGGAGTTACAAGAATATTTAAGGTGGGTGGCGCACAAGCAATAGCAGCCCTTGCCTATGGTACAGAAAGCATTCCAAATGTTGATAAAATTGTAGGACCGGGAAATGCCTTTGTTGCAGAGGCAAAAAAGCAGGTGTTTGGCAAGGTTTCAATTGATATGATTGCAGGACCAAGCGAAATTTTAGTAGTTGCTGACTCCACCTGCAACCCTGTATATGTAGCTGCTGACCTTCTTTCACAGGCAGAGCATGACAAAATGGCAAGTGCGGTTTTAGTAACCGATACAATGGAATTTGCAAATGCTGTAAGCTGTGAGCTTGAAAAGCAAATTCCACTCCTTCCAAGAGAAGAAATTGCAAGAGCATCAATTGATAACAATGGTAAAATCATAGTTGCAGAAAACAATTTAATGCTTGCAATAGACATAGCAAATGAAATAGCACCTGAGCATCTTGAAATTTGTGTTGATAATCCTTTTGATTATCTTGACAAAATCAAGCACGCAGGCTCAATCTTTATGGGTAAATATTGCCCGGAGGCATTAGGTGACTATTTTGCAGGACCAAACCACACATTACCAACAAGTGGCAGTGCAAGATTTTCATCTCCGTTGTCAGTTGATGACTTTGTTAAAAAGTCACAGTTTACCTATTTTACAAAGGACGCACTTTCCAAGGTTTACGATAAAGTAGCTGAATTTGCAGAAAAGGAAGGACTCCACGCACACGCAAAAAGCGCAACAATTCGTTTTGATAAATAAAGGAACAATAAAATGAGCAGATTTTTCAGCAAAAAATATTCCACCCTTGTGCCATATACCCCGGGGGAACAGCCAAAGGATGTAAAGTATATAAAACTAAATACTAACGAGTCCCCTTATCCACCGTCAAAGGGTGTTATAGAGGCTGTATCAAAGGAGGGTGGCTGGCTACAGCTTTATTCCGACCCTGAATGCTCACTTTTACATAAGGAGCTATCAAGCCTTTACAAGGTGGAAAAAAGTCAGGTACTTGCAACTAATGGTAGTGATGAAATATTAAACTTTGCATTTATGGCATTTTCCGATAAGGAAAACCCAATTGTATTTCCCGACATTACCTATGGCTTTTACCCTGTTTTTGCTGAAATAAACAATATTCCATACGAAAAAATCCCTTTAAAGGACGATTTTTCAATAGACGTAAACGATTATATAGGTATAAACAAAAACATAGTAATTGCAAATCCAAACGCACCAACCGGAATGTATTTGGAGCTTTGCGAGATTGAAAAAATAGTTAAGTCAAACCCAAATAATGTTATAATTATTGACGAGGCTTATATTGATTTTGGTGGAGAAAGCGCAATTCCTCTTACTCAAAAATACGACAATTTAATAGTTACAAGAACATTCTCCAAGTCCTATTCAATGGCAGGCGCGCGTCTTGGCTTTGGTGTTGCCAATGAAGCGCTTATTGCAGATATGAATACAATTAAGTATTCGACAAACCCATATAACGTAAACCGTATGAGCCAGATAGCTGGAGTTTTTGCAATAAGAGAAAACGACTATTATATGTCAAATTGTGCGAAAATCATTGAAGCAAGAAAGTATGCAACAAAGGAGCTTGAAGGGTTAGGCTTTAAGGTGTTACCGTCTTGTGCAAACTTTGTATTTGCAAAAAGCGAAAGCATAGGTGGTGAGGAATTATATCTTGAATTAAAGTCAAGAGGAATACTAATTCGTCACTTTACAAGCGAAAGAATAAAGGACTTTAACAGAATTACAATAGGCACAAAAGAGCAAATGGAATTTCTAATTAAAGAAATAAAAAGCATATTGGAGGAGAAAAGATGAGAGATAGTAAAATATCAAGAAAAACAAACGAAACAGATATTCAGCTATACCTAAGCTTAGATGGTACAGGAAAGAGCAATATCGACACAGGGTGTGGCTTTTTAAACCACATGCTCACTCTTTTCTCAAAGCATGCACGTTTTGATTTGAATGTTAAATGCGTAGGGGACACAGACGTTGATTATCACCACACAACAGAGGATATCGCTATTTGCTTAGGCAAAGCATTTAGCGAGGCAATAGGCGATAAAAAGGGAATTTTAAGATATGCTGACATTATTTTGCCAATGGATGAAGCGCTTATTATGTGCGCTCTTGACATTTCCGGCAGAGGTGGACTATATTATAATCTTGAAATCCCGGCTTATAAGGTTGGTGACTTTGATACAGAGCTTTGCGAGGAATTTATGCGCGCATTTGTTCGTGAAAGTGGCATCACCTTGCACATAAGACAGCTAAGTGGCACAAACTCACACCACATAATTGAGGGCACCTTTAAGGCTCTTGGCAGAGTTTTGTCAAAGGGTGTATCTATTGATGAAAAATTCAAGGACGAAATTCCATCAACAAAAGGGGTAATTTAATGATAGCAATAGTTGACTACGGAGTAGGAAACCTCTTTTCACTTATTTCATCCTTCAAATACATAGGGGCTGACGTTTTAGTAACCTCTGACCCTGATGAAATTAAAAAATGCGAAAAAATTATTTTGCCGGGTGTTGGTGCATTTGAGGATGCAAGAAAGAAATTAAGGGACACAGGGCTTGATAATGTAATAATAGAGGAAGCAAAAAGAGGTAAGGCAATAATGGGCATATGCTTAGGTATGCAAATGCTTTTTGAAAAAAGCTATGAGTACGGTGAGCATATGGGCTTAGGCTTACTAAAGGGTAGCATTATACCAATGCAGGGCTATATTCCAAGTGAGCTTAAAATCCCTCATATAGGCTACAATCCTCTGATTTTCAAAAAAGAAAGCCCCTTGTTTAAGTACATTAAGGAAGGGGACTGTGTATATTTTGTTCACTCCTATTTTGCAACCGACTGTGAGGAAAGTGTAATTGCCACAGCAGAGTACGGCAAGGAGCTAACAGGAGCTGTTGCATACAAAAACATTTTCGGATGCCAATTCCATCCGGAAAAAAGTGGAGATGTAGGACTTAATATTTTAAGAGCATTTTGTGAAATGGAGGATGTAAAATGAAAATTTTTCCTGCCATAGATTTATATGATAAAAAGGCTGTAAGACTTTTTAAGGGTGACTATAACCAAATGACAGTTTACTCTGATAATCCAATTGAAATCGCCCGTGATTTTGAAAAAAAAGGCGCAAGATTTATTCATATGGTTGATTTAGAGGGAGCTAAAAACGGTAGCACACCAAATATAGATATTGTAAAGGACATTGCAAGCAATACAGAGCTATCCGTAGAAATAGGTGGTGGTATTCGCTCAATGGACGTAGTAAAAAAGTATCTGAATAGTGGTGTTGACAGAGTTATTTTAGGCACCTCAGCCGTAACAGACGAGAGCTTTTTAAAAGAGGCTGTTTCAAAGTATGGCGAAAAAATTGCAGTAGGAGCTGACGTTAAGGATGGCTATATTGCAATAAAGGGCTGGGTTGAAAAATCTCAGTATTCCTTGGAGGAGTTTCTCTCCAAAATGGAAGCAATAGGCGTAAAAACAATCATTTGTACAGACATTTCCAAGGATGGCGCTATGAAGGGTACTAACCTTGAACTATACAAAAGCTTAAACGCAAAGTATAATTTAGATATAATTGCCTCAGGTGGAGTATCTACAATTGATGATATTCGCGCCCTTCGCCAAATGAATATGTATGGCGCAATAATAGGCAAGGCATATTACACAGGCGCTATTGACTTAGAGGAAGCTATCGAGGTGGCAAAATGATTACAAAGAGAATAATCCCCTGCCTTGATGTTAAAAACGGAAGAGTAGTAAAGGGTACAAATTTTGAGGGACTAAACGACGTTTCCTGTCCTATTGAGCTTGCAAAATACTATTCCAAAAACGGAGCAGACGAGCTTGTATTTTACGACATAACAGCATCCTTTGAGGAAAGAAAGCTGTTTACAGATATTCTTTGTAAGGTAGCAGAAAACGTATTTATTCCACTAACAGTAGGTGGTGGAATTAATACAGTTGAGGATTTTGATAGAGTTTTAAAGTGTGGCGCCGATAAGGTTAGCGTAAACTCAGGTGCTATTAAAAATCCAATGCTCATTAAAGAGGCAGCTATGAAATATGGCAACCAATGCGTTGTAATTTCAGCAGATATTAAGCGCGTTGACGGTCAGTTTATGGTCTTTGCCAAGGGTGGACGTGAAAACACAGGAATGGAAGCAATTTCTTGGATAAAAAAATGCGTATCTCTTGGTGCCGGTGAGGTTGTTGTTAACTCCATAGACACCGACGGAGTTAAGGGTGGCTTTGATATTGAGCTTTTAAAGCTTGTATGTGAGGCAGTAAATGTACCGGTTATTGCATCGGGTGGTGCCGGCTCAATTCAGCACTTTGTAGATTTGTTTAAGGAAATACCTGATATTGACGCAGGACTTGCCGCATCAATCTTCCACTTTGGCGAGGTCAAAATCAGCGATTTAAAGAAAGAATTAAAGGAAAACAATATAAGGGTTAGGTTATAATTATGTTAGATATTGAAGCTTTAAAATTTGACGAAAACGGTTTAATTCCCGCAGTTGTAGTAGATGCATATTCCAAAAAGGTATTAACCGTTGCATATATGAATAAGGAAAGCCTTAAAATTTCAATGGAAAAGGGACTTACCTGCTTTTACAGTCGTTCAAGAAAGGAATTGTGGCTAAAGGGTGAAACAAGTGGCAACTATCAGCACATTGTTTCAATAACTGCCGATTGCGACAATGACGCATTAACAGTAGTAGTTGAAAAGGACGGCCCTGCTTGTCACACAGGCACAGACTCCTGCTTTACAAATCAGGTGTATCAAAGTGAGGAAAGACACGAGTTTTCCATAGAGGGCTTATATGAGCTTTTACAGGGACGCAAAAACGATATGCCCGAGGGCTCATACACAACCTACCTTTTCCAAAAGGGAATTGATAAAATTCTTAAAAAGGTTGGAGAGGAAAGCACAGAGGTAATAATTGCCGGCAAGGCAGATGATAAAAATGAAACAATTTACGAAATTGCAGACCTTGCATATCACGTAATGGTATTAATGGTACAAATGGGCATTTCCGTTGAAGACATTAAAAAAGAGCTTGCCTCCCGTCATATAATTGACCACAAGGTTAAGCAGGAGAAAATGACAAAATGATGTTATCAAGCTATCATACACATTCAAAATATAGTGATGGTAAAAACACATTAGAGGAAATGGTGCAATCAGCCATTGAAATGGGCTGTTTGGAGATAGGCTTTTCCGACCACGCACCAATGACCATTGAGTGCGAATGGTGTATGAATGAAAAGGATGTTCCATCTTACAAAAACGAAATTTTAGCCTTAAAAGAAAAATATAAGGACAAAATTAAAATTTATGTAGGTGTAGAGCAGGACTATTATTCAACCCCTGCTAGTGGCTATGATTATATTCTTGGCTCCGTTCATTATGTTTGCAAAAACGGAGAATATCTCCCCGTTGACTTGTCAGGCAAGGCAATGGAGGACTTTGTAAATAAGCATTATAACGGAGATGTGTACTCATATTGTGAGGACTACTTTAAGCTTGTAAAGGACATATACAATAAAACAAAGTGCCAAATAATAGGACACTTTGACTTAGTAACCAAGTTTAATGAAACTCACCCAATGATAGACATAAATCACCCAAGATACGTAAAAGCAATTGATGATGCCATAGGTGAGCTTTTAAAATCCCCTGCAATATTTGAAATCAATACAGGCGCAATCTCCCGCGGTTATAGAACAACCCCATATCCGGACGAGCCAACTATCGATAAAATTGCAAAAAGCGGAAAAAGCTTCGTTATAACCTCTGACACTCATAATAAGGATACCATTACCTTTAATTTCAAGGAGCAACAAGCATACCTTGACAAAAAAGGCTATAGCTACATTAAGTCCTTAGAAGAAATAATCAATAAATAGAAAAACAACCTCAAGGAAAAATCCTTGAGGTTGTTTTTTTGAAAGACCAAATCCACGAATTTTTTCAATTTAAACAATGAGCGTTTGTAGGCTGCCGAGAAAAAAGCATCAAAATAACAAGCTTACATTCGGTAGGGGAGAGGCTTGCTACTCCCCTACCGCAAGATTAAATAACAGGAAAAGGTGTTTTTCTCTTCCTGTTATTTGTCGTTGTTTTTAATTTTGTGAACAAAACGGGGGCACTTCAATTTTGTAGAGAGGTTCTATGTCCTCTAATTCTCGTTTGTTTCACATTCGTCGTCTATGATATACAAAGTTGCTTTTTCATAAGGCATTGTAAATTCGTATAGTATATAATCATCACAAGTATTCTGAGGCTCAACTAATTTGTTTTTTATGTATACTTTTCTTTCATAACGATTATCGGGATGCTTAAGCTTTATGGTAACTTTTTCTCCACCTATAAAATAACCATTCTCAATTTTCTCGTAAAATATTTTAGATTTTCGAAAATCATCATCCGACTCATAACGATTATGTCCGTAGTGAAAGCTTAAAAAATATTCTGCTGGTTTATTTAATTTAAAATTTATTTCTTCTTGTGGAATTCTAACTATCTCTCCAGTTTCTTCAAAAGATACTTCAACGTATTTATGCCAATAAAAAGTATCAAGAGGTATATCGCCTACATTTACCGTTAGTAATAAATTTTCCAATGGCTTTGTTCCGTTTTTTATTTTTATACTTATTTCAAAGTAGTCAACCGGTCCATGAACCTGTCGTGTTCTACCGATTCCTTCGATGTTATAGATATTTCCTGCTTTTGATGTCACACTTTGAGGAATTTCAATATAAATTTCACTATCACTTAAAGCTTCAATGCTATATTCTACGGAAGCTAATCTTGCAGCCTTTCTTTTGTAATTTATTCCTGCACTATAATAAATTGTTGCGTTTTCGTCAAGCAAATCAATAGTTTCACTAACATATTCATCATCGTATTGAACACATCCAGAAAGAAAAAGCAATGTTATGAAAAATATGCTTAAAACACCCAAAATAATTTTAAATTTCATATGGCACTCCTTTCGTTTTAACAATAGAGCAAAGTGTTCTTTGTGTAGTTAAATTATATCATACAAAAACAATAAATTGCAAGTATAAATATTTTTTCAACTTGAAATGACAGAGAACAGGAATTGCACATTTTTTTAAAAAAGTTGTCGCATTGTAAAAAACAAAGCCAGCACTGATGGCTTTGTTTTTTATGTTAACTATTTAATTTCCTTATCAAGATAGGTAAGAGGCATACAATATTCCTTTTCGTAAATTTCCTTCCAAACCTTAAAGTTTTTCTTAGCCATATATTCCATATTTTCTCTTGGAGTTAGGCTTGGGTCCGGATAAATAGGCTTGCCTATGTGGATTGTGTATTCTTGAACATAGTAGCCGTCAGGCACAAAGTTTTCGTCAACATCGAAGTCCCTAATCTCTCTTCTTAAATCCTCACCTAAAATGTCGGAATCCTTCATAGTGATAAAGCAAGGAAGAACAGGAACATTATTTTTAACAGCAAACTTAAAAGCACCCGGCTTTAATGGCCTTGGCTTACGATAGTTCCACCACATAGCCTGCTCAGGGTAGAATAGTACAAAGTTACCTTGCTTCAAAAGCGTATTTGTAGCCTCAGTAAACTTAACCATTGTTTTCATGTTTGAGGAAAGAGGCAAGGTGTAAAAATGACGCATAAGCTCACCGAAAAATCCCGGGAATGAGGTGTAATTTCCTTCTCTTATAACACGGTAGAACTTATTTTTTGGCCACTTCTTTGTTGCGTGGTAAGCCTCTTGAATAGCAAAGCTATCAAATGCATTAAAGTGGTTACAGGTAACAATAGCACCGGTGTCTAAATTAGCCCAGTTTTCAACACCCTTAATGTCCTTGATAATCATAATCTTTTTATCAAGAATTTTCTTTAGGAAAATCTTAGCCTTTTCGTGAGCAATTCTTGTTTTAACCTTTGCAATTGGGCTCTTTCTTAAGTAATCAATTTCATCAGGCATTATCATTCTTGATGGTGGGTCATCCTCAACATCCTCATCAAATCTGCCCTCACGCTCGTATTTTTCGATCTTTTTAAGTAGTTGTACTCTGTATTTTGAACGCTTAGTTTCATTTAGCTTATTTTGATAATTGTCCTTTTTGTGAATTTCATCATAAGCCATTTGAGCCAAGTTTTCACCGGATAAACGGTCCCTTTCTCTTTGCTCATCGGTATATGCGTCAAGCTCACCCTTTAGCATATCGTAAACAGAGGTCTTTTCTGCATAGCTCCAGAAAATATCGGCACAGCGACACTCGTGATAATGCCAAGGCTTGTTAACCATAATGTAGTGTAAAATGTAAGCAGTAGTTACATCATAATTGTAGTTAAGACCCTCGGTTAATTCAGTATTCCACCTTTGGTCAAGCCAAAATACCTGGTCCTTACAAATAAGGTTTAAATAGTCCTCGTCCTGTGTAACAACAA
This sequence comes from Clostridia bacterium, assembly GCA_017621085.1. Classification (GTDB taxonomy): domain Bacteria; phylum Bacillota; class Clostridia; order Oscillospirales; family CAG-272; genus RGIG2000. The sequence continues at coordinate 53,979 of JAGATW010000035.1, forward strand.
AGTTGTATTCCCAAAGATGGCTTAAGAACTTTTTAAGCACCTTTTTGTTACGGAATTGCTGACAGTTTATAAGCATAAGACCTGCATTAAAGAAATTGTGTCTTGAAACGCCCACAACCCTTTCGCAGTAAGTACCGTAAACATCAACCTGTACCATAGCCTGCTCGTGACAAGCGCCAAGATAGGAATCTCCAATATCAGTTTCATAAAGCTTGGAAATATCACCTAAAACAATAGTATCACTGTCAATATAAATAGCCTTAGAATACTCCGGGAACATTTCAGCTATAAAGAATCTGTAATAGGTAGACTTAGAGTAATAGTGACGTATAGGTAAATCCTTAGTAACAGAATTCAAGTAATCGGTTACATCAGTAAAGTTAATTTCAAAGTTTTCATTTTCAAGGGCAGAAAGCCTGTTTTTCATATCTTCACCAATATTGGTGTTCAAAACATAAACCTTGTATAGATAGTCCTTTGATGCATTTTCAATCATTGATTTTAAGGACACAATAGTGTACTTAACAAATGCATCATCACAAGCGTAAAAGATAGGAACAATTTTAGTGCTCATTTTTTAAAACCTCATTGTCAAATTTGTTTTTAAGATAAATATATTCAAATAAAATATCATCAAATTCATAGTATTTAAGCACCCTATGCACATCACTTACATGCCATTGCTTAATGTTGCCTGTATGTGGGTAAGGTAACCAAAATAGTCTTTTGGAAAAGTGCCTTATAACAGTAGATTTTTTTAAAAACCTCTGTTCATTAAATTTTTGTGAAAGTAGCTTCTTTTTAGTTGTTGACCGTATTATGGCACTCTGGTCAGCAAAGGGAAGCTTTTTTGCTTTTATTAAAGTTCTTGCTTTTTGAAACAAGCCTGTTTTCTTAATTTCTTTTAAGTTGAGAAGCAAAACTCCTGCATTTATATAGTCCGATTTAACAAGATATTTTCCGTAATGGTCACAAGCTGCTGCGTACTCATACCCATCAATGCTTGTGCTGTACAGTAAGTTAATATCACGGTTAAATAAAACATCGGCGTCCAAATACAAAACCTTGTCAGGCATCCCCTTAACCAAATCAGCAAAAAGCCTAATTAATGTATAAGGAGAGCAATATGCATTTTCATTGGGACAATTACTGAATTCCTTCATATAAATATCAGTTACATCAATTAGAATGGCATTGCTTTTTGGACTGTATTTTTTAATCACAGAATTAAAAAAGTCCATATGCGTGTGGCTAATTGGCACATAAGTGTCTTTAATATGGGAAACATCCATAGTAAAAACATAAAAGGTGAATGGCTCATCAAGCAAGCTTCTTTTAAGAATAGAAAGAGTACAGGTAAGCATACCGTCAAAAACCGCTTCGTTTCCACAAAACAAAATGTTAATCATTTATACCTTCCTTTTTAATATACCTAACCCACTCAATATTAGATGAAAGGGCGCGTTCACTCATACAATTAAATACTTGATTTCTCAAATCAATTCGTTGCTCCTTTATTGAAAGCTCCTTTTTTGGCATAAAAGGACCATCAATGTAAGTAACAATTCTTGGCTTTTTTGAAAATTTTCTTTTTTGATAAGTGTTTGTAAAGCAAAATACAGGAGCATTTAGCTTTACAGGGTATTGAAAGGAAGAGTCAACAAATGGACGAATTTTGGTGTAATATGGCCAAATGTGTGCCTCAGGGTAAATAATAATAGCTTTTTTCTCAAAAAATCGCTTTTCAATAATCTTAGTAAATCCTCTGTAAGCATCAATATCGTCAGGCAAGGGAATAGCACCTAAATAAGGAGTTATTCTGCCAAGAACAGGCATTGACACATTGTTAGGATGTACAATTACATACTTGTCCTTAGCCTTGTTAATCATCTGTGGCAAAAAAGCATCACCAATAGACTGGGTGTGATTGCCATAGATAAAATAACCACAATTTTTATAAGGCACAAGTAAATGCTGATTGATTATCTTGTGAGAAAATTTAATTTTAGTATAAAGGTAAGCCAAAGGAAAGGCAACAATTTTATACCAAAACAAATGCTTTAGCTTAGCAAATTTTGAATTATAATCATATATATAATTTTTATCAATTTTTCTTGGCTTGATTTTAGCACAAGAAAATTCATCATTTAATTCATTAGAAAAATAAATTACCCGTTGCTTTTTCAAAATACCTCCTAAAAGTATTCATAGCAAGTCAGCAGTAGAGATTTGCTACGATTAGATTTTACCAAAAGTGGAGCAAAATGTAAAGGACTTATTAATATATGCAGCTCTCAAATTTTTTCTCACCACTTGCAAAATTGTGGAAATGCCATTCTACAAATTGTGGAATTAGTTAAAAACCCTTGATTTTGGGGAATTTTTGGTGTATAATCATAAAAAAGACGAAAGGAGCAAAAAAATGAAAGATGTTAAAGCAATTGTTGCAAAAAACTTAACAATGCTTCGCAAGAATAAAGGCTTAACCCAAGTAGAGCTTGCCGAAAAGCTTAATTATTCTGATAAGGCAGTTTCAAGATGGGAGCATGGTGAAACCTTGCCCGATATAAATGTATTATACGAGCTTTGCTCCTTTTATGAAATAACAATGAACGACTTAGTAGATGAGGAATGCACCCCAAAGGAAGAAAATCCAACTGCTTTAAAAAATGCAAAGCTATACAGATTATGGCTTGGTATCTTAACATCAGTTGTAGTTTTATTGTTTGCAACAGTTTGGTTTGCATATTCACAAATTACAGGAAAAGGCTATTGGATTGCATTTATTTGGGCAATTCCTGCGTCTTGTCTAATTTTACAATACTCTTGTCGTAATATTTTTAATTGGGTAGCTAAATTTGTATTTACATCAATTTGTACTTGGACAGGCATTACTGCCCTTTACTTACATATGCTTCTTTATTTAGATGCAAATTTGTGGACTGTGTTTATCATTGGCGTTCCAATTGAAGCACTTGCATTTTTGTGGCAAAAAGCACGTAAATATAAGGAATAAATGGCGACCTGTATCGATAATTTAAAGAAAATAGGAGAAAATACAATGATAGAAGTAGGTATGACATATAAAACAACAATTAAGGTTGAAAAAAAGGACACGGCAAAAGAGGTAGGAAGTGGCACACTTTTAGTCCTTGCCACCCCTAAAATGATTGCCTTAATGGAAGAATCTGCCTATAAAGCAATTGCAAGCGAATTGGAAGAGGGAACAAGTAGCGTTGGCACATTAATGAATGTAAAGCACATCTCAGCCACCCCTGTTGGAATGGAAGTGTACGCAACAGCAACCGTAACAAACGTTGATGGCAGAAAAGTAGAGTTTTTAGTTGAAGCCTTTGACGAGTGTGGAAAAATAGGCGAAGGCACACACGAAAGATTTATCGTATATGAGAATAAATTCGTTGAAAAAACCTATTCAAAGCTAAACAAATAATCACTTTTAAAAAACTTTCAAAAAAATTAAAAAAGGGACTTGACAACTATTAATGCTTGTGATATAATAGTCAAGCATTAAGCAATTGAGCATTTACGGCGGAATAGCTCAGAGGCTAGAGCATCCGGTTCATACCCGGCAGGTCATAGGTTCAAATCCCATTTCCGCCACCATAA
>JAGATW010000036.1 GCA_017621085.1 Clostridia bacterium
GTTTGAGGGGCGTGTGATTTGTTCGTACGGGTTCAAGTCCCGTTTCTCGCACCAAATAAAAAAGGATGACATCGGTAATCCTTTTTTGTTTGATAAGAGGATTAAAAACGGGACTTGAAGTGGAGTGGCACCTGAATGACCATTCGGGGAATGGTAAGAACCACGACTGACCGAAGAACGCAGGCTGAGACCCAGTCCCGTTTCTCGCACCAAAACAAAAAAGACACCATTTAGGTGTCTTTTTTGTTTTCTTGTTATATTTAGAATAGGGACTTGAACCCAGCGTTAAGAAAAACATTCGGGGAATGTTTTTTAGCGGTGCACGAAAGCCCCAAGCCTCGTAATCTCGGCTTGATGACCCTTAGACCGAAGGATTTTTTGAGGCATAACTATATTTACGCACTCATTGCCTCAAAAAATTTAAGAGCGAAGTCCCGTTTTTTCGACACTCATATTGGAAATTGATTATATTTCAAGTAAGTACATAAATGCTTCTTCTGTTTACAAGCTTGATTTTATATGTTATAATAATTGTAGAATGGCAAATGAATTAATGAACAAGGATGGTGAAATAATGTCTGAGCAATACGATAGAGGTGTGTGGTTGGAGAATTTTCTTCAAAATTTGGGTATTGATGAGTACGCAATAGGTACAGCAATTGATGACGATAATATTGATAAATCATTTCAGCTTATACAAGATAATCCAAGCATTACGAAGGATGAATTTTTACAAAAGATGCACATTGAGGAATATAAAATAAACACCATACCTCATAAATATAGAAATTATGGCAACGGTGAGTTTAACGCAGATAAAATGTTCAATGACATACAAGCACATGTAAAGAGTGGCAAAAATATCAATGAATTTTTTGGCGAAGATTCTGTGCTTTACACTTTCTTAGATCATTATTATCAACTCATAATTTACAATCCGATTAACAATGATGAAAATTTTTGCGATGATGGTAGTGACTACTCCGATGAATTATTGTTACCACTTGAAAAGAGGTCGTACGACATATTAACAAAAATTCAATGGATGATAGATAACGGAGCCGACCCTAATGCAGGTGGGGATTGGTTGCCACTAATGCCTCCTGTTGCGTTTATCGATTATGCAATGACAGAATTTTTATTGGAGCATGGTGCAAATGCTCATTACAGTGGAGAGGAAGATGGTGAGATTCCCTTTGGTTGTGGTAATTACTACATCGACGATTTAGATATTTCTGCTTTAAATTATAGCTTTGAGCCAAATGCTAAAAGAGCTATTTTTGACCAGATATTAAAAATCGCCACACTATTCGCAAGGCATGGTGTAACGGATGTTCACGCACATTGCATTGATATTGACAGTAAGTCTCATTCAGTACATATAACGCAAGCAAGGGTAAAATATTAAATATATTCAACGAGAAAAAAGAAATTTCGTAGAAATGTTAAGGATGAAAAGCTATATGAAAAAGGTTTTTAAAAAGTCGCATATTCCTTTTATAAAGAGTACGCTTCACGGTGGGTCTGGCAGAGATAACTGGGCGCTTGCAAGGACAATGCAGGACGGAAATGGGCTTTGCCACCAATTGAGTGCTGAGATTATGCTTTTTGGTCGTGGGGCTGTGCTGGGGGATGCATGGTCTTTATGCGAGCTTGCGCGCAATTACTTTAATTACTGTGGGGATTTGTTTTTACCACAATCACTTAGCTTATGGAAAAAAGCAATATTACAAAACGATGATGGTGCAAAATACGATATTTCCAACTTGCCTATACTTGAAAAAATACTTTCATATAAATCATATGACGGTGATGAATACAAGGCTATAGAAATGAAGTGCGCTATGCTAGCGGAATACTATCTTACAAAATTCGGTCTTTGTCCTTGGGAAAATGCTGTCTTAGGTGAAAGAAAAAACCGTCTTATAGAGCTTTTCAATACAGTTTGTCAAGTGTTACAAATTCCTCAAACTAAGATAGAAATTGAGCCTAATTTAACCTTTGACGGAATGACGGTGGACGGATTGGCTCTTTGGGATTATAAGGTTTTAATAAGAGAGGAAGTACTTGACGATTTTGAACGTTTAATTGAGGTTATATTCCACGAGCTTGGGCATATGGTTGTCTTTGAAATTTTAAGAAATTCCGATTTGTCAGAAAAGCTTAAAGGAATTTACGGAATTACAAATGAGCGTATTAGGTCTTGGAATAATAAGGAAATGGGCTATGAGGTTGTAACCTCAGAGGAGGATCCTGACACTCTTTCCTATGGTGTATATACCCTGTGGGCTACATTTTTTCTATCTATTTAATTAATATAAAAACAAAAATCGCATCTGAATCAACCCAAAATTCAGATGCGATTTTTATGTTAATTATTTTATTTGTGTTCTTCTTGCTGTTCGTGGATTACCTCTTGACAGCCAGATACGATTAATCCTACTGAGCTTGCTACCATAAGAATTGACAAGATAATTACTATTACTCTTGCTGCAATCTTACTCTTTGGTGTTTTTTGCTTCTTTTCGTTTGACATTTGCGTTGCCCTCCTTTTATTTTATCTTTATCTGTTTAGCTCTTATATCCTTTTCGTGCATTAGAACTCCTGTTGCAGGAATTTTTAATTTTCTGTAATGGGAGTTTGCCTCAGGATACCTCGCTTCATAATCTTTTATTACTTGGGTTATTTTTTGATTTTTCTTTAGGTTCATTGCGAACACTATTGTTCCCTGTGATGTTCTTGTTGTCTTTATCGGAATTAGTGACGGTCTTATTAAAATCGCCTTATATTCGGAGTTTACAAGCATAATATAATCATCGCTTTCCTCATAGATAATGCTAACAAGCGGGGAAACATCGGAATATGCCTTTTTAAGCTTTTTTCTGCTACCCTGTGTGGCGTATTGGTCCATTGGAACTCTTACAGCCTTACCGTTTTCGTAGAAGAAAATTACTCTGTTTTCCTCTGTGAATTCAGGGTTAATTTTCATTGAAACTACTCTTTCATCCGGGTCAAAATTAAGCTTCTTTGGTACATATATACCTATGTCGGATGCCTTTGTAAGCTCAAAATCAGACATTTTTGCGAAGTAGAGCTGAGCCTTATCAGTAAAGAATATAAGCTCATCTCTGTTACTAACCTCGCATTCAAGAATAATTTCATCATCCTCCTTAAGCTTTTGCTCTGCATTTCCACGCAAGGATTGCTGTGAAATTTTCTTAATATAACCATCTCTTGTAAAGAATAGGTTAGCCTGGTAGTCCTCTATTAAAATTTCTTTATCAAAGGTTGTAATTTCTGTTGCTTCAATTATATCGGTCTTTCTTGGCTGACCGTACTTTTTCTTAATTGCGCCTAATTGCTTTATGATAAATTGCTTCATTTTAATTTCATCATAAAGTAGGTCGGTAAGCTCGGCAATTTCCTCGTCCAAGGACTTAATTTCCTCTATTCTGTGAGCTATGTACTCTCTGTTTAAATGACGCAATTTGATTTCTGCAATATATTCTGCTTGGTCCTTATCCAAGTCAAAGCCTACCATAAGGTTTGGAACAACGTCACAATCGTTTTCTGTTTCTCTTACAATTTTAATTGCTTTGTCTATATCAAGCAAAATCTTTCTCATACCTCTTAAAAGGTGGCGCTTTGCCTTCTTTTTATCAAGGTCAAAGGAAAATTCACGTCTTAGACAGCCTGTTCTAAATCTAATCCATTCAACTAAGATTTCCTTAATACCGAGCTGCTTTGGCACGCCATCTATAAGCACATTAAAGTTGCAAGCGAAGTTGTCCTCAAGTGTAGTAAACTTATATAGCTTTTGCATAACCTGCTCAGGGTCAGAGCCCTTTTTAAGGTCGATTGCAAGCTTAAAGCCGTCCTTGTCAATTTCGTCTCTTACCTCGGAAATTTCCTTAACCTTGCCCTCCTTGACTAAATCAAGAATGTCCTTCTTAATTGCCTCAATGGATGTGGAGTAAGGAATTTCAATTACCTCAATACAGTTTTCACTTTCGTCATATACGTACTTTGCACGTAGCTTAATAGGACCCTTTCCCGTTTCATAAACCTTTTTCATTTGGTCTCTGTCGTAAACAACAGAGCCACCACCCGGAAAGTCAGGGGCTAAAACTATATCAAGTAGCTTTTCGGTATCTATTCTTGGTGAGCGCAAAATTGCAATTGTTGCATCACACACCTCGCTCAAATTGAAGGAGCAAATTGATGATGCAAGACCAACGGCAATACCCAAGTTAGGAGATACAAGCACATTTGGGAAAGAGGTAGGCAATAGCCTTGGCTCTTTCATTGTGCTATCGTAGTTATCTACCATCTCTACTGCATTTTTATCAATACCACCGAATATTTCGGCACAGAATGGGTCAAGCTTTGCTTCTGTATATCTGGAAGCGGCAAACGCCATATCACGGCTGTATTGCTTACCAAAGCTTCCCTTTGAGTCAACAAACGGGTGAAGCAAGGATGCATTACCTCGTGTTAGACGTACCATTGTTTCATAGATTGCCATATCACCGTGAGGGTTTAGCTTCATAGTTTCACCAACTATGTTAGCACTCTTGGTTCTATGCCCTGTCATTAAGCCCATTTTATACATTGTATAAAGTAGCTTTCTGTGTGAGGGCTTAAAGCCTTCAAATTCCGGAATTGCAAGAGA